>JBFLYM010000006.1:0-37490 GCA_040757035.1 Microcaldota archaeon
TCAAACAGTTTTGAACAGTTTGAGGTGTCATGAACGACGATTCGTTCATGAACATATAACAAACCAACACACGGTAATTCTTCGATACTTTCTGATATTACTTTGTTGGTTTGTCATATCATCCTGATCCTCCTCCAAACGATTAGTTTTTTCTTTCATAGTAGTAAAAGAATATTTTTAAATACTCGCTTCCTAATAGAATGCAGTTTAGAGAGCGCTCCAAGTGGGTGCGCCGAAAGCAGAGTGGTAGAACAAAAAGCTTACAAAACAAAAGCTTACATTATTAATAAATTAATTATTAATTGTTAATTAAGCTTAAGCTAAATAAATAATGATCTAATTCTTCTGAATAGGTTTTCTAAACATATAGGTGAAGATATGGCATACGAAGGTGGTGAAGGTGGCTTTGGCAGCAATAGACCAATGTATCCTGCAACATGTTCCGATTGTGGAGCAGCATGCGAAGTCCCTTTTAAACCAAAAGAAGGCAGACCTGTTTATTGCAGAGAATGCTACAAAAAACACAGACCAAGCAGATTCTAATAATAGAATCTTGGCTGCAAAATTTCTTTTCTTTTTTATTTTTTTATAATTATTTTTTTACAAATTTCTAAAATTAAATCTAGTCTCAATTCCCTCGGGCGTTTTTTTAACAAATCTTCAAGAATCTTAATTTCTTCTTTATCAAAACCACCGTCGTACAATGCATTTCGTACAGTCTTGTTTTTATGCTGAAATAATATACGAATTATATTCTCGATTTGTTTAATTTGTTTGCCCATATGCTTGTCTGTGCATGCTTTCTTTTTTTTCAATCTAATAATTGCCGAATTTACTTTTGGACATGGAATGAATAGATGTGCAGGTATTTTGGAGATATACTTTATTTCATAAAACAATTGAGAAGTAACGCTTAATCGCCCATAGTTTTTTTCTCCTGGGCAAGCAATCATTTTTTTTGCAAATTCGTCTTGGACCATTATTACCGCATCTTCAAAATCAAACTCTTTTAATCTGAACAAGATCTCACTTGAAATATAGTATGGGATATTACCAATAATTTTTTCAAATTTGAATTTACTTGGTTTGATTTTCAGAAAATCAGCATGAATTATCTTGATTCTTTTTTCTTCCTCAAACAGATTATTCAAAACAGTGATCATTTTTCTGTCTTTTTCAACAGCAATTATTTTTTTCGCTCCTGCAGAAAGTAGTTGTTTGGTTAATCTTCCATCACCAGCGCCTATTTCAAGCACGGTTTTATTCTTTACTTCAAGTAAACGAACTTCTTTTGCGATAATATTCTTGTCGTTGAGGAAATGCTGCCCAAAAGATTTTTTTAAATTTATTCTCATTTCTCCAATTCTCATTTGATCTTCTCGATTTTCCAACCACATATATCATTTGCGCAAATCATTCCTGATATTATACTCCCTCAACTAAGTAATTCGGTGTTTTTCGAGTACCGCCAATGAACAAACGCGCATTATGGTTGGTGGATCTAAACCAGAGAAAATCTTGCCTTTCTTTATCTTTTACTGACTTTTCTTCAAGATATTTTCTTATCCAATTTCGTACCGTATCTTCATCCACAAAGAATATCTTGCTTACTTCGATAATGGAATAACCAAGTGCAATTATGGATAATGCATGATATTTGGTCTTTTCCTTAGCATCTTTAGATTTTTTATAGAGTTCTATTATCTCCTCTTTATCCTCTAAGATGTTCCTCATTTTTGATCGCCTTATAAGAATTTATACCGAAAAATCCAAAAATCTTTCTATTTTAAAAAACCGAAAAACTTAATTGGTTTGGTATAATATTCCAATCCTGATATTCCTCCTGCATATTTAGGAAAAAGGAAACAATCGAAATGACCCAGGCGATAGGCTAAGAACTGTCATGAAACGGTCTTCTTTTTTCTTTTAGTAAAATACCATCAAGAATACCATAAGCGTAGTTCGAGCATCCGAACGATGAAAAATAATCTTTTTTTTGGTAATAATAATGAGCGTCTTTGCAGTAATTTTCCGCGAATTCAAACGATTTTTGGTATTTTCCGAAAAATTTCTGCATCCTAAAAAGGGTTATTATTTCATTTAATTTTTCCAAATCTTTTTTAGCACGTTCCTTTTGCTTGTTTTCCATAATTGATTTTAAAATTATAGATTTAAAAACCTGGAACTTATTTAGAATATATAAGGGCTCGTAGCGCAACGGACAGCGCGCCCGGCTTCGGATTGCCATGAACCAATTGCGGTTCTTGATCTCTCTATAAATAAGGAGAGACCGGGCGGTTGCGGGTTCAAAATACATCCCTTTTTCTTTTTCTAAAAGAAAAAGGTCTGTATCAACCCCAAAAAGAAAAAACAGATGTTGAATAATACAACAAGGTCTGTATCAACCCCAAAAAGAAAAGTGGAGGAGGGTCAGGATGATATGACAAACCAACAAAGTAATATCAGAAAGTATCGAAGAATTACCGTGTGTTGGTTTGTTATATGTTCATGAACGAATCGTCGTTCATGACACCTCAAACTGTTCAAAACTGTTTGAGCACGTGCCTAAAAACCCTCAACCAGTTTTGGAGGGGGCGAAGCCCCCTCCGCGGTTCGGTTGAGAATCCTGCCGAGCCCGATTTATTTAACAAAAATTTAGCTGGAAACTCAAAAAGAAAATAGAAATTGGGCCCACTGAGATTTGAACTCAGGGTCTTTCGATCTCAAAATTCTGAGAATTTATCAGTCGAACGCTCTAGCCTGATTGAGCTATGGGCCCAGAGAGTTTAAAACAATTTATTCTTTATTGTTTTTATCGTGTTCCGATATAAGAAGCAATAAGAATAATCACAATAACGGAAAGATAGAAAATAATTTCATCAGGCATATTCTTTTTATAAACTTCCTTATTTATATTTGTTTATGAAGATTGGCATAATCGCAGATACTCATTTTGGCTACTCAAGATTTGAAGAAGATGCATTTGTGCAAGCAGCGTATGCTCTTAAAGATGCAGAAAGAAAATCAGATCTTATTATAATTGCTGGGGATCTATTTGATGTGAAGATACCAAAATTAGAGACTCTTAAAAAAGCGGCAGATCTTTTCTCTACAATAAAAAAACCAATTTATGTAATACATGGTAATCATGAACGACGTAGTAGTGGGATGACCAATCCTGTTCAATTGCTTACATCCCTCTCAAACATTCATTATATTAATAATAAACTAGAAATTGTTGAAAATATTGGAAACGGAAAATTGGCACTTATTGGTATGGGTAGCGTTCCTGAAGAATTGGCGCATAACATGCTCAATAATTTATATAAAAAAGAAATTGCAAAAATACCGTCAGATGCGTTCAAAATACTCGTAATCCATCAATCCATTAAAGAGCTCATCAATTGCAGCGAAGAAGAACTTTCGCTTGATTATCTTAAAGATTTGTCTTTTGATTTAATAATTAATGGACATATACATAAAAATTGTAGCGAATTGAAAGGAAAATTACTCATTCCTGGAAGCACTGTAATAACGCGATTGAAGAGCGATGAACAAGGCGAACGTGGTTACATTATTTATGATACAGAGAAGAAAAATTACGAATTCGTTGCGATACCAACCCGCACTTTTTTTTATACCGAAGTAACTTTTGATAACGCGTCACTTGCAGAAGTGAAGGAAAAAATAGATATATGGATTAGCCAAATGCGAGCAACTTATAAAGATGCAATTTTGAAGATAAAATTACAAGGAACACTTAGAGAAGGACTTAGTGGAACTGATATTTCATTTATATATCCCGATGATGGAATTTATATACAAAATAATCTGAATGTTTTAAGTTTAAAAGAAAAAATAAAGCAAATGAAAGAAGAAAATAATGAAAAATTTTCAGTAAGAGAAAAAGCAATGCAGGAACTAAGGGAAAAATTAAAAGAAAAAATCACACTTTTTGATCCGACAGAATTTTTTGAAAAACTTACTGAAAATATTGATTCATGTGCGCACTATCTAAATTTATAAGTTTTTACCTGAGTTTGAGTGCTATGTTGTGCAATTGAGGGTGGTAATAATAAAATGAGAAGATAAATAATGGAGGAATAGACAAATCGGGAGATGACGATGATTAGACTCAAATTGAAAGGTGTTTCAAAAAAATATATTATTGAAGATAAAGAAATAACGGCGCTTGAAGGTATTGGATTTGGTGTAACCAAACGAGAATCAATAGCAATTGTTGGACCATCTGGTTGCGGCAAAACCACTCTTATCAGATTAATAGCTGGATTAGAAAAAGCGAGCGGAGGCGAAATTTATTTTCATGGTAAATTACTTCAAGGTCCTGATCCTCGCATAATGATGATATTCCAGAATTTTGCTTTGCTTCCATGGAAAACCGTGCGCGAAAATGTTGAGTTAGGACTTTTAGATATACCTGAAAATCAAAGAAGGGAGATCACGGAGAAATACCTTAAAATAGTCGGTATGGATGGCTCTGCTGAAAATTATCCGCGCAACTTAAGTAGTGGGGGGAAACAACGCGTTGGGATTGCGAGAGCGCTGTGCCGCGAACCAGATATTCTTATAATGGACGAACCATTCAGCTCGCTTGATCCTTTAACTGCAAGAAATCTCCAAAATGAAATCCTTAGATATTATCATAGTAAAAAACTAAAACCAGATGTTCTTATGCTAATTACACATAATATTCAAGAAGCGGTTTATATGGCTGATCGCATAATTGTAATGGGTCAAAATCCCGGCCATATAAAGGCAGATATAAAGATAGAGCTTGAAAAACTAAGAAATATGCGCGATAAGCGCTTTCAGGATTATGTTGATGAAGTAACATCTTTGATCGTATAAATTTATTATTATTGATATGGGTGGGGTTATGGCGTAACCAGGTAGCGCGGCTGGCTCCAGATTTCTATAAATGATTTAAGAAACCAGCATGCTAGAGTTCGAATCTCTATAACCCCATCAAGCAACCCAATTAAGCAAATTTATATATTTTAGTAAACGATTTTATCTAATTTATTCATTTTTATTGCGTTGTTTATTTCAATTGCAATTCGTCTTCCCATAAAAAGCGGTTTTTTACTCATAAATACGGAGTAAGGGGAAAGGTTCGTAAAAATATTTGTTCCAGCAACAATTCGCGCTGAAATTTCAAATGCATAAACTTTCATATCTTCAGTGATTATTGTTTCTACGCAAAATGGACCAGGGATTCCCCCAAATAATTTATCCGCTGTTTCTACAATTTTTTTTCCAATTTCAAAATATTCGTGCAAAAGCGATTCGCGCAAAACAATTGATTCATTCGCAACCACTGTAAAACTCATTTTGCTGCGTGCGTTAGCATAAATCGCTCTACCTATCTCATCGGCATTACTTTCTATTCTTCTATCTATACCCAAAAGTTCAACGCTTCCATCTGAAGCGCGATAACCGGCATTATTTAATGGAGAATAAAAATAATGAGGATACGCTCTTATTCCGCTCATAAATTCCTGCACTATAATTTTTTTATTTTTGAATTTTCGTTTTTTTTGTTTATATTCGTTGTAAGAGTGTACAATTTCATATCCAGCTCCGCCTTTTGCACCTGAAAATTTCGCAATTGCTGCGCGATCTATTGTTTTCGGATTCGGATATACTTTTGGAGTTCTAAGTCCAGCTTTGCGAATCCAATCAAACATTTTTTTCCTTGAGCGTTCCCAGACCAAGGAATTTCGGTTACCCAAAATAGGAATTGCCAAATTATCCAATTTTTTGCCAACGTATTCCACAAAGGAGCCATGTGGAACGATTATCGCATTTTTGCTCACTAATTCAGCAACAGGAATGTCCGAATAAGAATCAACAAAAATAAATTCATCTGGTTTCGCAAGTTGGAACGCATTATAAATTTTTTCATTTCCTTGCAAACAAATTCCAATTGTTTTTAATTTTTCTTGTTTTGCGCCATAAAAAATTTGTAAAGAAGAATGCGAACAAATAGTTGCTACCGCTGGCTTTTTATAAGAAGAAATGATTTCATTTATTTTTGATTTCTTGATCATTCGTTTTCACCATAAAACTCTTAAAGATAACTAAAACGCCAAACTTAAATAAACTTAAACCTTAAACCTAAATAAACCTAAAGATATATCGATCCACTAAAAAAACGTGGATCGCATATACTCAACCAATCGAGATAAAACCTGAAAAACAAAATCGGAAAAACTTAGTTGGTTGAGTATAAGATTACAACTTAAGCGCTTAAGTTGTAACCTTATCTATTTTTTTTGCTTTTACCGCGTCTTTTATTTCCATCGCAATCCGCTGTCCGAACGAAATATTTTTGCGAAAGAGATAAGAAGAATAGGGAGTAAATCTCGTGCCTGGAGAACCAGGCATTCTAAACGATACATCAAACACTATTAGATTTTCTTTTCCATATTCCTCACATATCGCGCTTTGAAGCGCGAATGGACCGATTATTCCTGGTTTATATTCGCATTTGCATATTTTTATTATTTGTTCGCCTACCTCAAACACCTTTTCTAAAAATGATTCCCTTATTGTTGAGGCGATATGCCCTATTTCAACAGTTGAAACGCGTGTGCACTTAAGCGCTTCTAATTGAACATCTGCAGTCATATGTAATAATCCGTCTAAGTTAGTCTGTCTTCTTGTATCTATTCCGAGTAATTCTAATTCATCGCTTATTGGCGAGTAAAAAAAATTAAAATTGAATTGCGCGCCTATTATGAAGTGCTCTATGCGCGCGCGTTTAAGTTCGTCTTTGCTTATTATACCAGCCTTGATGAGATAATCCGATTTATCCAAATATTCTTCGTAGGAATTTGCAAGAAAAAATGCTCTTTCATACTTTCTTTTTGCTTCAGAGACTTTTACGATGCACAATCTATCTATTTTATTCGGACTCGAAATTTTGCTTGGAGTGTCTATTCCAGCCTTTTTCAGAAGAAAATATTGGTTTCGTTCGACATTTCGTTCTTCGGCCTTAAGCAGAAAGCGATTTCCAAAAATTGGAATCGGAAAATTTTTTTCTATGTTTTCGTTTCCAACATATACTGAAAAACTTCTATTCGGAATAAAGATAGCGTTCTTTTTTTTCAAATAAGCTATATTCTTCTTTTTTGTTATATCCGAGAACTTATTCAAAACAAGAACATCATCGATAATGCCGATTTCTTTTTTATTCCGTCTTCTTGTTTTATAATATTGCGCATATGTTTTTTCTCTTTTTTTCTGCGCAATAACTAAAGTTCTGAAACCTTGCGCCTTTGCACCATCACATATATCCAAAGCGCTATGGCTTCCGAGAGTAGCGATTGTTACCATATGGATCAAAAACCAATTAAATAAGGAATGGTTTTAACCTTTTCTTTTATTTTATCCATGTTTGCACGCATAAGTTCAGTGATATCCCATGTTCCATCAATAAAACTTATACGCTTGGTTTCTTCTATTCCAAAATTCGTGCTTCTATTTCCAAAATCAATTTTTTTTGTTTCAAGTGAAATGTTTATTTTGACCTGTGGATTATGACGCGCGAATTGCATTAATTCCTGGACAGTTCGTGCGCTGACTGTCACACAGAGAATTCCAAGTTTTGCGCAGTTTTCAGCAAATATATGTGAAAAAGATTCGCCTATTATCGCGTGTATTCCGAAGCGTTTTATTCCTTGCGCGGCATGTTCGCGCGAAGAACCGCATCCAAAATTTTTATTTACCAATAATATATTTGCATACCTGAATTTTTTATCATTAAATGGATGGGTTTTTTTCTTCCTTTTCGTGCGCTTTTCGTTTTTATCCTTTCCATTTTTGTCAAATCGCTTATCAAAACGCTCATCAAAAAAGACATACTTGCCCATATCATTGAAGGTTATTTCTTTCAGATAGCGGGCTGGCATTATTCTATCTGTGTCTATATTGTTTCCTGGTAACGGGATCGCCCTTCCGATTATTTTTTTTATTCCGGTCATTTTCTTTATTCGCTTCTTATTATTCATGCAATCATTTCTCTTCTCTTACATCGCTAATTTTGCCTTTTATTGCTGCAGCAGCAACCATTGCTGGACTCATAAGTATAGTTCTTCCATTTTGACTTCCTTGTCTTCCTTTAAAATTTCTGTTTGAACTAGATGCGCATATTTGTTTTCCCTTCAACCTATCCGGATTTATTGCAAGACACATAGAACAACCTTGATTTCTCCACTCAAAACCAGCAGAAATAAAAATCTTGTCCAGACCTTCTTTTTCTGCTTGTATTTTTACTCTATACGAACCAGGAACCGCAAGCGCACGTATTCCATTTGCAATTTTCTTATTTTTGAGAATGTGTGCAGCTTCGCGCAAATCTGATATTCTTCCGTTTGTGCATGAACCTATGAACGCAACATTAATCTTTGTTCCTTTTATTTTTGTTCCGGGTCTAAATCCCATATATTCAAGCGCATCTTTTGCATCTTTTGCATCTTTTGCGTTTCTTACATCTGGAATATTTTCTGAAATTCCGATGCATTGAGACGGGTTTATTCCCCATGTTACAGTTGGTTCAATTTCTGAGCAATCAATTGTCACAACATCGTCGTATTTTGCGTCTGAGTCAGAGCGAATTGATTTCCAGTATTTAATCGCTCGCTTGAATTCGTTTCCTTTCGGAGCATATTTTTTTCCTTTTAAGTATGCGAATGTTTTTTCATCTGGATTGACATAACCGATTGCAGCGCCGCCTTCTATACTCATATTGCAAAGCGTCATGCGCTCCTCCATGTTCATATTACTAACAACTTCGCCGCAATATTCATAAGCGTAATCTATTCCTCCATTTACCCCTAGTTTTCGTATAATTGTAAGCGCAATATCTTTTGCATAAACTCCTTTTGCGAGTTTTCCGCCTAATTTTCCATTCAATTCTCTTTCTCTTAGTCCTCTTAATTCTATTTTGCGCACTTTGAGCTTTTTCATTGCGACGCACTGCGTCGCAAGCACATCAAAAACTTGCGAGGTTCCGATTCCAAATGCAAGAGAACCAAAGGCACCATGCGTGCTTGTATGACTGTCACCGCATGTAATAACCATCCCTGGTTGAGTTATTCCGAGTTCAGGTCCAATAACATGAATAATGCCGTTGTTTTTATTTTTAAGTCCAAAAATAGTTATTCCAAAATCCTTTGCGTTTTTTTCAAGGGCGCGCACCAATGCTTCTGCTAATTTATCTTTGAAAGGGCGCGTGCAACAATCGGTAGGATTAACATGATCTATAGTTGCGAAATTGCGTTGAGGAAATGCTAGCTTCCAATTGCGTTCGCGCATGCTCGTAAATGCGTGTGAAGTGGTAACCTCATGCAAATAATTTATCCCTACAAAAAGCTGAGTCTGCCCATTAGGCAACTCTTTTACAGCATGTATATTCCAAACTTTATCAAATAATGTGCGCTCTGACATAAAATATAATTTACACACGAAAGAATTATGAATTTATTGTTTGCAAATTATTGCGCATTAACAATAACATAATATTTAAATAGATATTGGAGATAATTGTTTAGGTGAAAAATTTTGCCAGAAACTTGTTCGAAGTGTGGATTAATAAGCGATTTATGTGTTTGCAAAGTTCTTGATAAAGAGGAAATTAAAAAAATTATTGTTTATACTACTGCTAAGAAATTCAAGAAATTGGTTACTACGGTTGAAGGAATAGATAAAAATCGCCTTGAAGATTCTGCAAAAGAACTCAAACATAAACTAGCATGCGGTGGAACGGCCAAGGATGGTTTGATAATTCTTCAGGGCAATCATATAAAGAAAATAAAAAATATTCTTATTGCGATGGGTTATGCTGCTGAGATAATAGTAGTTCTTGGTAAAAAATAGAAAAATAAAGTAATTTTTATTCGAATTCAGACCAGTGTTGTAAAAAATGTTCTGAATTGCTGAATTTAGAAGTTCCCTAAAATTTATATTTATAACTTTCTCTTATCAATTTTTTCCATACAAATTGATGGGGTATCAACACCAACAAAGTAATGGCGCATACAGATATAATTACTCCGTTTATATCTCCATTAGCAGAAGAGGTAGAAAGAAGAAAACCAATTCCTTTCATTGGATATGGTGTACTTTCTGGAGACATTATATATTCGCTTATAATAGATGCGTTCCAACCTCCGCCAATCGCTTCCAGACTGCCTACAAAAACTGCCGGCATTATTGCAGGAATCATTATATGCCTAAATCGCTCAAGCGTTTTTAGATTAAAAAGTGTTGAAAGCTCTAAAATCTCATCCGGAATAGTTTGCACAGCTCTTATAAGATTAAAAAGAAAATACCATTGCATTCCTGTAATCACAACTAGGATAGACGCAATTTCTAAACTGATTTCAAAATTAAGAATTTTGCTTATTACTTGAATTACAAAAACCACTATAATAGGAAATATTGCAACGGCCGGAATGGATTGCCCCAAATCAAACAATGGCATTAGGAAAGACATCACACTTTTGTTTCGAGCCAAAAAAATCGCAATCGCAGATGTCCATACAAGCGAAATAATAAACGCGATTAATATACGCAATGTTGAATAAAGAACAAATGGAATAAATGAAAATCCCTGCAACAGAGGTGGATTAAAAAAAAGAAAGTATAAAAGCACAACGGTTATGCTTCCGATTAAAAAATACGAGATGGTATTATTTATCTTTTCATTAGAACTAGAATGAGAAGGGGTTACTGAAAGAAAGGTAAACAATCCTTCTGTTGGTTTATGCACCTTTTCAAGTAAATATTTGATTTTTCCATATATGTATTGTAAAACTTTAACAAGAAATCCGTCTTCTTTTCTTCTTGAGTCTTCGTCTATTATCGGTTTGAAAGAAAATATGCGGGCTTTGGATAAGAGAGGCTGCCATACATAAATGTTCATTCCAGAAACCACGAACGCAAGCATTGCAATACCAAAAAACGAATGAACAAAATTAAAGGAAAATGCCGATTTGGCAATATATGCGCCTATTCCAGGAAGATCAATTCTTGTATTGCCCAATGATAAATATTCTGCAGCAACGAGAAAATACCAACCTCCACCCCACCCAGCAATAGAACCTGAAATGAACTGCGGAAATGTTATCGGAAACACAATTTGTGTAAGATATTTCATCCCGTTTAGATTTAGGATTTTTGCAAGATCTCTTATTTCATTGATTATTGACGTGCCACTCTCTATAACTGCAAAAATTATTGCCCAAGTCATTGAAGTAAAAATAAGAAATATTGAAGAAAACTCTTGTCCAAGAATGCCACCGGGAAATATGTTCATAAAAAATAGGATTGCAAATGGAAAGAATCCGAGAATAGGAATTGCTTGAAGAATATCAAGCATTGGAAAAATGTATTCGTATATCTTTTTATTATGAATTATTAATATACCAAAAATAAACGAAAAAATTATTGAGATTCCATATGCTGATATCATACGTAAAAAGCTCCGAAATGCGTAGTAGATTAAATCAATTGTATCAGTTCCAATTACAACTGCTGAAACCGCTAAGAATAGTATAAATAAAATTGCAAAATACTTTGTTTGCATAAAATGAACATACTTCAAATATTTATAAAAATATAGGCTAAATTCTAGTTAAACTTCGATTAAATCTTGACTAGATGTTGGCTAAACTCCGGCCTGAACTCTCAGCCAAATTCACATTCGCTATTCGTAAGCGCTTTGAGCCCGGGTAATTCTGCCCCGCTTAAATATTCAACAAGCGCTTTTCCCGAAAGCGAGATATAACCAATTTTATCTTTGCGAATACAGAATTTTTCAATTGCGGTTATAGTATGCCCTCCAGCGAGAATTGAAAACGCTTTTGAACGCGAAATCGCTTCTAATACGTGTTTTGTCCCCCACTCAAACTCTTTCATTTCATAAACGCCAATTGGCCCATTCATAAAAATAAAATCAGAGTTAAAAATAACTTTTTTATACATGAGAAGCGTTTTTTCACTTATATCAAAAATCTGTCCTTGTTCTCTTTCTTCTATTTCGTCAATATTACAATCTACGCGTTTTCCGTCTATATTAAGTCCGACATCAATTGGAATCTCTATTTTATCCGAATATTTATCAGCAATTTCGCGTGCTTCTTGCGCGTATTTCATAAGCCCTGCTTTCTCCAAATATGATTTTGAATTGCCGACGTTATACCCGCGCGCATAAATAAATAAAACTGCAAGCGCTCCGCCAAGAAGAATTTTTTTTACTTTGTTTGTTGTAGAAAGCCATATTTTCATCACTCTAAACGAGTCTTCAACCTTTGCACCACCAAAAATGAATACGATATTTTTTGCGTCTTTCATTTTTTCAAGCGCACTGATTTCTTCGCGCAGAACTTTTCCGGCTCTGCTTGGTAAGCGTTTTGCGAATCCTGTGACCGTTGCATGATCGCGATGAGAAACCGAAAGCGCGTCCAATATAAAATAATGTCCGAGCGGTGCAAGAGCATTCACAATTTCTGAATCATGCGTTTTTTTTGTTTCATCGCTAATAAGGCGCACGTTATTTAAAAGAAGTACTTCTCCATTTTTGAGTTGGCGTATTGCGTTTTGCGCTTTTTCTCCGACAACATCATCAATATAATTAATCGGCGCGCCAAGCTCTTTTTCTAAAAGTTTTGCGTGCTGCTCAAGCGAAATGAAATCTTCCCGTCCTTGTTGCCCCTGGTGTGCGAGAAGAACAACTTTCGCGCCTGCATTCCTCAATTCTGCGATGCTTTTTGCATGCGCCCTTATGCGAGGATTCATTTGTACTATTCCGCTTTCTACAGGAGAATTAATATCTATGCGCTTGAAAATTATTTTTCCTTTTAAATCGGTTTTATTGTAAATTTTCATAATCATATGATAGTGGATGTGGCTGTCTTTTGTTGTTTTTCAACAAGATGCGCAATAAATATAAACCATGCAACTCCCATTGCAAACAAGTAAATACAATCAATAATATATATTAATATCAGACCACAACACGGTAGAATACTTAATATTACTACTAAAATCACAAAGCATATGTATATAATTGCAACCGCTAGCGAGAATAAAACAAATTCTATTAAATTAGAAATACATAATCTCCATCCTGCCCTAAGCAATTTAATACTACCTATATTTTCATTACCCATAAAAAAAAGTGTAGTTGCAACATAGATAACATATAATAGTATTATAGATAATAATAACGTAAATACAAATAAAAGTATTGGTATAACTTTTGTAGTAAAAAGATCAAAAGAAAATGCTAATATAAAAACCGCAGAAAAGGCCAAACTAACAAAAAAGACCAAAATAATTATTGTAAATAGCAGCTTAAAACATTGAATAAAATTAGTTTTAGCATAATTTATAAGTGTTGACACAGAAGCCATAGTTATTGGTATTACTGTCCCTTTAGAAGTAAGATATATTAATCTAATGAGTGTTAACGACATAAATATAGAAAATATTATTAGTATTATTATATAGAATGCAATCTCTAATATCAATGCGACAATATCACTATCACTAACTGCATCTGAAATAGCAAAACTCTGGGAAGACAGCGCATGGATAATGTCTGCAATTGCAGTACCTCCAATTATTCCTCCTATTATCAAACTTCCAACCATAATTACAAGTAAAGCGATAATAAAAGCAATTTGAAGAAGAGCATAAAGTATCAAATTTGTTTTATTTTTCGTAATAAGATCGTACGTTTCTTGAATCGTTTGTTTGATGTACATAAGAAATTTGTATGAGTAAACTAAATATATAAATCTTTCTATATAAACTGGCGTTTTTCTTTGGGATGATACAAACTTTGATGTTTTCCAAGTGCTCGCGCAGTTGAAGAAACGCCACACTAATATCCTAATTTGTGGCTCCTTCTAAACCAAGTGCTTTATAAAGAAAGCTACGAGATAAAATCAGAAATATCAACAATTTTCAACTGGGTTTTTTCCTTAACATCATCTTTGTCTGGCACGAACAGTATTCTTTCCTTTACACAGACTTTCCCAAGATTCTTCTCAGCTTTGGCTATATCAACCCAATCGACTTTCTTCCATTTGATTTCAATTGCAATCTCAGGCTTTCTGAACCTGAGAAGGCAGACATCAATATCATAGCCTTCCGTTTCCATCATTGCTTCACTCAGGCCGGTCTTTGATGCCATAAATTCTCTTATTTCATCCTCTACTATTCTTGGTATGAGTTCGTCTATTATTCGCCCTATTTCTGTTTCGCTCATCGTCCGCTCCGAAATGTTATATTTCTCGTCTGCGTAATAGAACAATCGAAGTAGCGGCGAAGTATGCCTATATATAAATTTGTTCCTGTTATACACCGCAATTTTTCTGATTATCCCAAACTCCGCAAGGTTCCTTAGATACTGCTGAATCACGCTCGGGTCGTCCTTAGCTATCAACCGCCTGGAAAATAAGTAGCTTGATATCTCACTCGAAACAACCTTCCCACTTGCCACAGCCCTCAGTACGGCTTCATACACCGCAGACATGCCTCGTTCTTCCTCTAAAAAAATCTCGCCAACAAGTGCTGGAATGGTCCGCATCGAACCTTCAATTATTTTCGCAAACATTTCCCTGGGTGCAGCCTTTTCGTCGAAGTAATCAACGGCTATGGGCTCCCGTAGCAGTATTGCCAGCTCCACCATCTGCTTCCTGCTTATCCCGTATCCGGCCAATTTGCGGAGTGTGTCTTCCATGCTTATGAGCCGCACCGGTACTTCGCTGAAGAAGCCCAGCAGTGGGGACTTACCGCCGAGTAGCCTCTTGGATAGGAACAGCGTTGAGGAAATCAGGACCAGCTTCCCTTGTTTTTTAGATGCATGAAGCACGTCAAGGAAGTCCTCTCCTAGCCGCTGGAATTCATCTACAACAACCGTTTTGCCATTGGCCAGCTCGTGGTCGAGCACTTCCAAAAATGCGTCATGGCTTATCGTTTTGCTGCTCTTTTTTGATATTACTGTGCGGTCGCGTTTCACGAAAAAGTAATCATCGTATGGCGTAAAGTTCTCCACCAAGTAGGACTTTCCGGTCTTACGCCTCCCGTATACAAAGCACCATTTTCTGGTTTCAATTATCCGTTTTACCTCGTTAGGCCTTTCTATAATCATGGTAAGTATAATGGATGTTATACTTTTAAACCTAATGTTTTATAGCAATTTATTTTTCCTTTTAAATCGGTTTTATTGTAAATTTTCATAATCATATGATAGTGGATGTGGCTGTCTTTTGTTGTTTTTCAACAAGATGCGCAATAAATACAAACCATGCAACCCCTATTGCAAACATGAGAGTATACGAAATAATATATCCTAATATCATACCACAATATGGTATAATACTTAATATTAATTTTACAATCAAAACGAATAGGACTACAATTAAAGCCACTAGCATGAATAAAACAAATTCTATTAAATTAGAAATAAATAATCTCCATCCTGCTCTAAGCAATTTAATACTACCTATATTTTCATTACCCATAAAAAACATGGTTATAGCAGCAGCGCTGAAAATATCTAATATTATCCATAATAATACAAATACAAATGAAAGTATTAATACAAATATAATTGAAAGTATTGGTATAATTTCTTTGATAAAAGAACCAAAAAAAGAGAGTGATAATACAAGGACCACAAAAAGAATCAGAAGGACCAAATTAACAAAAAAAACCAAAATAATTATTGTAAATAGCAGCTTAAAATATTGAATAAAATTAGTTTTAGCATAATTTATAAGTGTTGATACAGAAGCCATAGTTATTGGCATTACTGTCCCTTTAGAAGTAAGATATATTAATCTAGTGAATATTAACGACATAAATATAAAAAATATTATTAGTGTTATTATATAAAATGCAATCCATAATATTAAAGGTAAACCTATTGTAGTAATACTACTAATTACATCTAAGATAGTAGGATTCTCAGAAGACAATACATGAGCAGTGTTTATACCTCCAATTATCCCTCCTATTATCAAACTTCCAACTGTAATTACAAATAAAGCGAATAAAAAAGCAATTTGAAGAAGAGCATAAAGTATCAAATTTGTTTTATTTTTCGTAATAAGATCGTACGTTTCTTGAATCGTTTGTTTGATGTACATAAGAAATTTGTATGAGTAAATTAAATATATAAATCTTCCCCCGTAAAAGTTTATAAATTGCACGGATTATCTCGAAAACTCGCACCGAAAAGCGTAAGAATTTTTCTGTTGAATATTATTCGACTGTTAAATGATCGAAAATTATATAGAAAAATTAAGCAACGTCGTGAATCGCGAACTCGTCGAGATGGGAAAATTTTAAACTGTTATCTTCCCCCACTTTTCTTTATTAGTTTTTTAAAAAGAAAATTTATAACGAATCATTTTCAAGAGCGGAGGCGCTAATGGAACAATTTGCGGAATTTGGGCAGGAAATGACCAGTATGCCTCTTTCGCTAGCGAAAAACCGCGTGTATCAAGCTGACGAACACGCACCAAGCGGATGTACTGACATCACTCCGCGGTGTACAGACTTAAAGGTGTGACAAATGATGTATTTTAAATATTTCGCTACAAAATATGATTAATTGTGATATCAAAAATTAGAGGTGAAACTATGGATTGTTCTTTAAGCGGTATTAAGTTGACGTTACAGCAGAAAGATTTGTTTAACCAGAAGGAGATGTTTGATATTTACAAAGAAATCCGCAGAAAACACCCCGGGTTTGTCATTGCATCTGTAAAGAATGTAGATACAGCGATAAAGAAGGGCTGTTATCTCAACGATAGGATACCGAGGTGGGTCAGGACTGACCAATATGCTGCTTATAAACTAGATCCAGAAGAGCCTCTCGGCGAAGAAGTTACGTGGTCTGAGGCAGGAATCCATTATAAGCTCCTAATCCCAGACGTTCCAATCATGTTTGGTGAAAAAGAAATGAATTTACAGAAGGTGGTCGGCATGGTGGTTTACGATTCAATTGATTTGCTTAAACTCGAACAAACAGATATTAATTCGTACACGGTTTCAGTAGTTGATCCAACTGCTCTTGAAAATAAAGTTTGGTCAGTTAATTTCATGAGAGGCGGCTGGGCTTTGACTGACAAACACGGATTTCCACTTGCTGACCAACCAAGTTCTTTAAGCAATGATGCGGCCAGATACGGTTTGGTAATGTCAAACGATTCTGAAGAGAGTATAATAGGCTGGCATGGTTCTGTTATCCGCGTCGACGGCTACCTAAATCACGAGTTCAAGCGTTACGTCTACGCCAGCCATCCCTGGTCCTCCATGTCGGAGGTGATGTTAGTTAAGGAACAATCATTTTATTTATAATATCCGCTTCCGTTTGTTTTCAGAATAATTGTTCCATTTAAATCGGTCCTTAAAATTTCTGCTCCTATTATCCTTAATCGCGTAAGCGTTCCGTCATCAGGATGCCCATAATTATTTTCACCAACTTCAATAATTGCGAGTGTTGGCGTAACTCTGTTTAAAAATTCGGTTGAGCTTGCGAATTTGCTTCCATGATGCGCCACCTTTAGTACATCTGCATCTATATTTTCGCTTAAAAGCGAGCGTTCACATTCGCCATCGCAATCTGCATCCATAAGGAGTTTAAAGTCTCCAAAATAAAGCATAAAAACAATTGAATTTTGGTTTGGCTGCTCAGAACCGGTATTTGCGTGCAAAATTTTCATACGTGCGTTATTCAATTGATAAATTTCGTATTTTTTTGGGATAATTAGCGTTTTATTATTTAAATAAGCGATTGTTTTATTATATACCGCGTTGTTTCTTTTTTGTCCATCCATAATCACATTTTTAACATAAAACTTCTGTAAAATTTCAGCGCACCCTCCGATATGATCAAAATCAGTGTGCGTAATAATCAGATAATCTAATTTCCATACGCTTAAGTTTGTAAGGTAGCCGATTATTTTATCTCCGGCATTTGAAGTTCCACAATCAACGAGCATCGTGTAATCACCAGTCCTGAAAAAAATAGAATCGCCTTGGCTCACGTTAAGAAAATGTATTTCAAGTGTGCTATTAAACGCGTTGTTTGCATTGTTTGTATTGGTTACATTGAATATACCAAATATACTGTTTATGCTAATTGCATTAATTGCACGGTTATCTCCAAATTTCAGTTCAAAATTCTCTGCGATCCACAATACCGCGGATATAATTACTACAATAAAAAATAACGCAAGCGGTGTAAGTAATTTTATTCTTTTTCTTTTAGCCATTTAAATAAACCATGGAAGAAAATTAACTAAAAATGCCAATGCTGTAATTGATGAAAGTGTGGTAAGTATCATTTTTTTGTTTATATTTATCTCCAGTATCTTATAACCATCAAAAAATGGTAAAGGAAGAAGATTCACAAGAGCTATTATAAAATTCAACGAGAATGTTAAACCAAGTAAATTATATATAAATTGTAAACCAGGATTGGAAAATCTTGCAAGAAAAAACATTTCTGAAAGATTGTAAGCAGTAGATTCTCCTTGTTTGATAATTGTTTTGAGTATACCCTTATTTGTTTCAAATGTAAGTGCTGTATTATATTTGGTTCGATCATCAGCATTTTTTAAAAATTCGGCTGCGTCCTGCCCATTTATCTTATAGATTATACTGCCATCGTAGTTTCCGCCAAATACGAGCAGTCCGGTTTCTTTATATGGTATAGTCGCAAACAAAAATCCTAAAAAAACAAGAAATACAAAGAGCGAGGTAAAGAGATTTGCCGTGCTTCCTGCAATAAGTACGTGATTTTGTTTTTCGTTGTTTAATTTTCTTAGCATATTTTCGTCAGGTTCAACAAACGCTCCTATTGGAAGTATTCCGAAAAGAACCACACCGGAAGAAAGAATTTTTATTCTTGCGATTTTTGCGAGAACTGCGTGCGCACCCTCATGTACAACGAGTATTATTATAAGTGCGAGTATTCCTTCGGCAAAAGATATATTTATTCCAGGAAGTATCAAAGTTGCGCCAGGAGCCACTTTTCCAATTGTGTTGGTTCCATAAAATATTGTACTTATTATTGCGAGCAAAATCGTTACACTATGTACGAGCAGACTTAGCAATACTATGAGCGCAAAACCGCCTAGATAAAATAATATGATCATCATTAATGAAGGAATCGCGCTCATCGTTTTGGATGCGGATAATTCGTCTCCACTCAGTGTTCCGAGCAAAAAAGGAAATATCGCTGGCGCGACACAGAAACTAAGTATACTCATAACAATTAAACCAAAAAACAAAATAATTGCGCGTTGTTTTACCGGCCTTTTTATTATAAAAACTGAGAGTATACCATAAGCCAATGTTAGACCTAAATCTGCAAAAAGTTTCCACGCGCTTTCGTTTTTCGCGAGCGTTTCAATTGTCTTTAAACCCCTATCGCCTCTAATGAATAGCATACCCCACTCATCCTTTATTCTTATTTGTTTGCCAAGCAATTTACTTATTATATACATTAAGAAGATAGCCAACCCAAATTTTATTACTGCAGAAAGCGAGGAACTTATTATCATTATAAGCCCGCCAATTCCGCAAAGAATAATAAGTAAAATAAAAAACATGAAGAACAGTAAATTCGCAACTAAATAAAAAGCTTCGCATTTCGGATTTTTCTAATCCTTTCCCTCCATTTCACTCAGAATATACTCTCCGAATAGAGAATGGAATAATTGATATTTGCCCCTTTTAATTCTTCCAAGACAGCTTCTTTCTACAAGCCGTGTAAGTGGCGTTCCTATAGACGTTGGGTCCTTATTGACTTTTTTGGAAATTTCTTTAAGTGAAAGATCGCTCTTCTTTTTAGCAATTATATGTAATATCCTTTGTTCCTCCGTACTTGAGTTTTCTAGCATATCAGAAAATAACTGATCAGCCAGATGTTTCATAAACGCAGGTTTCAAGGTATTATAGTCATTAAGCGTAATTAGTTTTTTATCACTTTCAAATAATATGTATCCAATTACCTGAACAACATAAGGATGTCCTTCGCTATCTTTTATTATTCTATTTAAAACATTTTTTTCTAATGCAATGCCATTTTCTTTTAACGGTTTTTCAATTGCTGCCTTTACTTCCTCCGGTTTTAGAGGATTTAAAGTAATTGGTGTGAAAAATCTAGCTAATGGAGAGTGAAGCTCTTTGATTTCTCTGAAAAGCCCTATTTTGCCTGATAAGATCAGCATATAACTACAGTGGGTTTCAGATAGCCTCAGAAAAATGTTTCTCAAATAATGCAAGGAACCTTCTATTTGTTCAAGCTGCTCTGCTTCATCTATCATTATGATTATTGCTGGTATTTTATCTTTTACTTTATCCCACATCTCCTGTAGTTTATAACGGAATTCTATCTTTGTTTCTACTTCGCTTCCTTGTCTTGGTCCAGCTTTTAGCACACCTAAAGAGAGAGCAACATTGTACTTCTGAAAGAAATCTTTCAAAGTAATCGCACCTTTATCAACTAACGAATAAGCAATTCCAGATCTTTTAAGCTCGGTAAGTATTTGCGTTACTAAGTGCTCTATTGATTTGATTGCCGGATCAAGTTCTATTCTAGCAACCATAATCCTTTGATTTTTGGCAAGATGTTGAAGATATCTCAACAGAGAGGTTTTTCCAATTCCCCGTTCACCCAATATTGCCAAATGATGCGGATTACCATCCTTTGTATTTTTTAAATACTGCTCAAATCTTGCTATCTCCTCGCTTCTTCCTACGAAATATTCCGGCTCAACTATCGCGCCTGGTCTAAATGGGTTTCCCATAAAACCACCAATTTAACAAATTTGACGAATTAAACAAATTTTTGTTTAAAGCGTTTAAAACGTTTAAAATTATATGTGGTGCTAAATTTATAAAGCTATTCTTACGTCGTACTGAAGCAAGCTTTTTATTTACTTGCACCGCTAATTTATATTCGTAGCTCATTGGGCTAAAGCGTGCTACATTGAGCAGGACCCTGAAGAGCGAAGCTTATCTTTGGGAGCTAGAGAACAAAACACCGTCTGAATTGTGCTGTAGTTGCTTTAGAATGTGTACATGACTTGTATTCAATGCGTCCAAAATTTTTGCGTCTAAACCTTACACCCAGTTCAGTGAGATCTAAACTCGTATTAAAAAAGTAAGATTAATAAAATAAATCTTCTAAAATGAAAACATGATACAATGATACAAACAAAAATTGATGGAATAATTGACATAGTCCGCACTTCTGAAGGTAAATTAATAACATTTAAGGAAATAGCCGAGCGGTTTGGTTCTGATGTTTTAGAAATTGAACAGATTGCACGCATATTTGAAAAAAACTTTGTATTTGAGACGGTTTATCCGCTCAATCCGTTTGAGCACCCTGGAATAGATGCTGTAAAAGAACTTCCAAAAGTAATTGAACCTGAAATACCAGAAGGCAACGTTATAGAAAAATATGAAATTAATGCAGAAAATGGGCATATCTCAGGTAATGTTTTTATACTTGAAGTTCCAGGTGAGCGAGGGAAGATCTATTTCCTAAAAAAACAAAAAGTAAGCAATTACACCAAAATTTATCTTAATTATTTGCAAGATAAAGTTGCTCTTGAACTTCCTCCTGAAACCATGCAAATGACTGATGAGGAACAAAAAAAAGGGGTATACAAGCGTCAGTGTGAACTCACAGAAAAGTATCTTAGCAAAATAGAGAAAGATCCAATTAACATAAGATTGATGTGCGGTATGATAAGAAGTGTTATGTTTGGTTTGGGTGAAATGGATTCTCTTCTTTGTGATGACTGGCTTGAAGAAATTGGAGTAAACAGAGCCAAAACTCCAATATTGGTATATCATCGCAAATATGGCTGGCTCAAAACAAATCTTTTTATGGAAAATAACGACCAAATATTAAATTATTCCGCGCAAATCGCAAGACGCGTAGGCAAACAAATAAGTACGCTTAATCCGATATTGGATGCGCATTTGGTTACTGGAGACCGAGTAAATGCAACAATGCCGCCAATTTCGCATACAGGAAATACCCTAACCATAAGACGCTTTGCAAGGAATCCATGGACGCTCGGACATATGATAAGCAAAAAAATGGGAAATATTAACCCTGAAATGGCGGCGCTACTCTGGCAAGCGATACATTATGAAATGAGTATTTTGGTCGCAGGAGGAACGGCAAGCGGAAAAACAAGTATACTTAATGCGCTTGCGATGTTTATTCCGCCTTATCAGCGCATAGTTTCAATAGAAGATACTCGCGAAATCATGCTTCCATCAATGCACTGGAATTGGATACCGATGGTTACGCGACTTCCAAATCCCGAAGGTTTGGGTGGAGTTAACATGCTTGATTTGATGATTAACGCATTGCGTATGCGTCCTGATCGCATTATAGTTGGCGAAATCAGAAAAAGCGATGAAGCGCGCGTACTTTTTGAAGCAATGCAAACCGGGCACAGTGTGTATTCCACTCTGCACGCTGATACTGGATTGCAAGTGGTAAGAAGATTGATTGAACCACCTATAGAAGTGCCGCCATCCGAACTGGAAGCTGTTGATTTAGTATTGGTACAATATCGCGACAGAAGATCCAATCTGCGTAGAACATCTGAAATTTCGGAAATAATCTCTTCTGCAGGAGTACCGGATATAAGCAAATCTTATTTATGGCGCGCAAGAAACGATACATTTGAACTCATAAAACCGCCAAATAAATATGTGCAAAGTATTAATCTTCACACTGGAATGACTGAAAAAGAAATTT
The DNA here is from genome assembly GCA_040757035.1 of Microcaldota archaeon. Taxonomy (GTDB): domain Archaea; phylum Micrarchaeota; class Micrarchaeia; order Anstonellales; family Bilamarchaeaceae; genus JAHJBR01. The sequence continues at coordinate 22,838 of JBFLYM010000006.1, forward strand.
ATGAAGATCAGAAAAGAAAAGCAACCATACTCGTATGGTTGGATAAACATGATTTTATAAATCTTGAACAAATTGGAAATGCAATAAAATTTTATTATTCGGATGAAGCATCTTTGTATAAAGCAGCAGAACAAGATGTCGGCCCTGAATCGGTATTTTAGTACAATAGGTTTTAACATGGGTTTCATGGTGTTTTAGTATGGCATTTGTAAGTCCATTAATATTTATTTCTTTGGATGTTGGGCAACAGATCGCCAACAAATTCCGATTTTTTGTTACAAAAATACTCGCCTTTTTCCCCTTGCTTAAATACGACCTAAAAATACTCGGTAATATTGAAGCAGAGGCTTACGTTGCTGCCAATTTTATTTCGTCATTAATTATTTCGCTGTTTTTTAGCATACTGATTTTTGTTGCATCAAAAACAATGGCAGATCCAACAAAAGTCAATGTATTTGGACCTATAGTAATATTTGCAATATTTTTCATAATTTTCTTTTTTAATATGCTTTATCCTGGCATAAAGGTGCGTACATTTGCAATAAAGATGGATCGTGATCTTTCTTATGCACTAAAAGATTTGCTTGTACAGATAGAAAGCGGGATTTCGCTTTATGAAGCAATGGTAAATATAGCCCATTCAAATTATGGAGGCATATCTCAGGAACTTAATACAGTAGTAACAGAAATAAGCGCTGGTACACCGGAATCTTTGGCATTGCAGAAAATGGCGCTCAAAACAAAAAGCGATTATTTCAGAAAGGCATTGTGGCAGCTCATAAGCTCTTTGGAAAGCGGTGCGAGTATAGCACCTGCCATCAAAACAGTAATAGAAACGCTTGAAGCATATCAACGCAAATCTGTAAGAGACTATGCTAGCTCGCTGAATTTCATAGTACTTATATATATGCTTATTTCTGCGGCAATCCCATCAATGGGCGTTACTTTTCTCATTGTGCTTTCGGCGTTTGGAGGATTAAGCATAACAGAAAGCGTAATAATTGGAGTGATAGTCGGTTCGCTACTCGCCCAACTTGCGATAATAGGATATGTGAATAGCGTGCGACCTACGATATATGAGTGATTCCATGAGTTTTAAAAGAATTTATTTCACGATCTCCGCTTTATTTCCGCAGAATTTCAATAATGCGGTCAATAAAAAACTTATTCATGCTGGTATTGGCGAAGATGTTGATATTTGGATTGGAAGAACGGCATTGACAACGTTCCTTTTTTCGCTTGCTGTGCTGATTGCATCAATAGTTTTTTTTCCAATATTAAAGATCGGCATATCCCAACTTGGGCGTGTTGCATTGCTTGAATTTATAATTATTTATTCGCTTCCGCTTTTTGTAATAGCATTGTTTTTTATTTTTGCCTTGTATTATATCTACCTTTTCTACCGTATACAGGCGCGCACAGACGCTGTTGAAAAAGTGCTTCCAGATTTTTTGCTTATTTTGATTTCCAATCTTCGTGCAGGTATGTCTCCATATAGCGCGTTTGTTGGTGCTGCGCGTCCTGAGTTCGGACCGCTTGAAGAGGAAATAAAAAAAGTTGCTATGCGCGGTTCCTCTTCTCAATCAATTACCAGCGCTTTGGGCGAACTTTCTGACCGCATTGATTCCAAAATATTGCAAAAAACCATAGTGTTTTTTGACAAAGCGATGCGCTCTGGAGGTCAAATGGCAAGAATTCTGCACGCGAGTGCTGAAGAAATAAGACATGCTCAGGAAATGCGCGCTGAACTTTTTTCGCAATCAATGAGTTATATAATATTTCTTGGATTCACCATAGTACTTATTACGCCATTTTTGCTTTCTGTTTCAGGGCAATTTCTTACAATGTTCTTAAAGATCAAAGAATCAATGATCACTGGTGCCGGGGCGTCTTTTAATATCTCTTTGTTCCAGGGCGAACTTCTGATATCTCCAGTATTTATAGAATATACCGGTTATGTATTCCTTGTGATCGTTTCGCTTTTTATCTCATTTTTTATAGGTTCTTTAATGCGCGGAAAACCCCTTTTTGGGATAAAATATTTTCCTGCATTTGCGGTCGCGAGTATTGGAATGTTTATAATTTCCAGATTCATGGTTTCAAAATTACTCGCTTCCTTTGGATAAAAAATTTTTAAAATTTTTATTCACAACCACTCCGGAATTCACCCAACATTCGTTCTCTATGGTTTTTCCAGGCATTACACAACTAAGCACGCCAAATTTGACATTATCTCCAACCACTGCGCCAAACTTTTTTCTTTCGGTATTCACTAAGCCGCTTTCGGTTAGTACGCTTACAACTTTTTCATCAAAACGATAATTCGCAATTTGCGTTCCTGCACCAAAATTTACGTTTTCTCCTATTATGCTGTCTCCAATATAGGTGAGGTGTTTTGCTTTCACGTTATCAAAAAGTATACTGTTTTTTACAGTTGTGCTTTCACCTATTTCGCAATACTTTCCTAATGAATTATTTCCATACAAACAAGAATGCGGGCCAATTTTTGTTCCTTCGCCAATATAATGTATTCCCTCGCCAATATAACTGTCAAAAATTTCTGCATCTTTTTCCATGATAAGTTTTCCTTTTATCGTACTATTTTCCACTTTGCCTCCACAAACAGCATTTGCTTCCATTCTTTGCAGGAGATAATCCTGTACATCAAACAATTGCCAGGGATAAGCAATATCGGTCCAAAAACCATGTATTTCAATACATTTTGCACCAACCAAAACATCCGTAAGTTCATATTCTCTGCGTACACTCGGAGTTATTGCTTCTAATTTTGGAAAAATAGTTTCATCCATCACATAAATTGAGGTATTAATTAGATTACTATCTGATCTGTCTGGGCTTTCCGGTTTTTCTTTTACACACGTTACTTTTTCATTATTTACTTGGAGTACTCCATAACTTTTTGGGTTTTCAACTGTTTTTGCAGCAACCGTTATCCCTTTCTCCTGTTGGTATCTATCTTGGTGAAATGCAATTAATTCTTTTATCACGCTTGCATCGGTAATAATGTCACTACTAATAACCAAAAAAGTGTTGTTTATTTTTCCTTCTGCAGAAAGTAATGCTGCGCCAGTCCCATATTTCTCGTCTTGTTCGATAAATTCAAGTTTCATTCCAATATCGTTTGTTCTAAAATATTCAAGGATTTTTTCTTTCCTGTATTTTACAATTACTATCGCTTCATTTATGCCGGCCTTTTTTACTTCATGCAAAACATGCCAGACTAGAGGTTTTCCACCAGTATAAACCATTGCCTTTGGTCTTGTAAATGTGAGAGGATGCATTCGCTTGCCTTCTCCTGCAGCAAGTATTACGGCTTTCATAAAAAGAATTTGCATAAGAAGATTAAAAAATTTTGTTAGTTTTCTCTAGCTGGTTTGTTATAATTAGTTTGCTATACCTGGTTTGCTATGCTTGGTTTGCCATAGTCAGGTTGCTATAGTCGGTTTGCCATATGTCCGTGAAAATAATCTAAAACTTTCATTTGGAAATCTTTTTGACTTGGATAACCCAATTGTTTGTATAATTGTAATAGATATGGATGCGGAGAAAAGTGCGCAACAGTGGAAACATATTCAAACATATACTCGGTTGATGTAAGCCATTGCCTTGCATCTCTACCAGCCTGTTTACATTGATTCACAAATAATGTTGATGAAAGAGCCTCCATTTTGCGCAGCAATTTATTTTCTAAATTTTCCTGCACGAATACAAAATTAATATTTATTTTTTCAATTTTCCCATTCAAAAGATTTTTTGCCGGTTTTTCAATGTTTGCTGAAACAAGAAATTTACTTTCATGACTTATGGTAAATGAATACTCGCCAGGTTCAAAATGCGCCAGTAAAAAAGAGGAGAAAAATTCTTTACCATTATACTGCGCAACAGATTTGCTGAAAACAACAAGCCGCTTCTCTAAAAAGAATATTGCACGCGTGGCTCCATGTGCGAAATGATTTGGGAGTTTTTCTCCATTCACAAAAAGATTTTGAAAATATGCCATTGGTGCTGCGAAAGCTGTTTTTGGTTCAAACATTGGTTTAATCAATAATTTTGGATATTCTATAGTGGAATATGCATTGATTGAAGGAAATGATAAATGCATGTTTTTTGAATATTCAAGTCGTGCAATGTCGCACTCTTGCATTTTAGACAATAAAAGATTATATTCCTGATTATCCTTTACTTTGTCACAAAGTTCACACACTTCACATGACCTTGAATTCAATATCTTTTATTTCTAAAACGGTGGTCTTTATTGCACGTGCAAGTTTGGTTTTTTTTGTTTCATCGTTATATTGTTCTTTAATTAATGAAACTATTGCCTTTGTTCCTTCTATTGAATGCACGCCATTAATACCAAATAGTTCCATAAGCTTGATAATTTTTCCATTAACATCTTCAAAAATGTCAACAAGTTTAAGTTTATATTTTATATTCTGATCTGCAAGAGGATGATTAAAATCAACCAGTACTCTACCGTTGTTCACACTTTTTATCCTGCCGTTCAGCACACCGAACTTGGTTTCCATTTGCACTACCAAACCAGGATATGGTTTAAGATCATTTTCCTCAAAATAGCTTAATGGAACTATATTTATTTTGTTTTTGTCTCGTGTACCGAATGCCTTATCCGGGGTTAAAGAAAATTCTGTTTCTTCTCCTTTTTTCATATTTGCAATTATTTCGCTCATGCCTGGCACTAAAAGGTCTACACTAAAAATGACCAGTAATTTTCCTTCTTTATTATGAAGTTTTTTAGCTATTTCCCCTGTTGTGCTATCAAATATATTACCGTTTTTATCATAACCAGTATATTCTATCTCTATAAAGTCTCCTTTTTTGACCATCTAATCACGCTATCAAATTCTTTACACTTTCACTCTTACACGTTCACTTTTAGATTTTTACACTATCAAATCTTCCCAGCTCACATCGTAAAAATTTAAAGATTTAGTAAAAATTTAAAGAGTAAGAATTTATAAATTGCACAGATAACCTACATATATGCGAATTTCTGGATTACTTAAAAAGGAAAACATATACAAAGTGCTAGTTGTTGGATTTGTGCTTGTGTTTATTTTATCAAGTTTTAGCACTGACCTATTTAAACGAAATGACACTGGAGGAAATGCTGGAAGACAAAATACTTCAAATTATTTTGAGACCAAAATAGCCGTGAATGCGACTATAGTTGAATATCAGCCATATATAGCTACGAATTTGCGCAACGCCGTTATTGCAGAAACACTGAAAACATTACCAAATGTAGACAAAATCATACCTAGTTCCCAAGGATACGTAATTTCATTGAAAAATACTTCAAACATTACAAGCATATATTCCTATCTCGCATCGCAAAACATAAGCGGAAAAGTAAACGCGGTTCTTTCATTACCATCTGTGATAGAGGTTTTGATTGACAATTCTCGCGAAAACATTTCAGGAACGCAGATTTATACAAAACTTGAACCAATTTTTGAAGAAGGCGAAAATGTTACAGTATCAATATTTCTTGCGATACAAAACAACCAGATTATTGGTAATGAGTTGGTGGCAACTATTCTTCCTTCTTTAACTGAATTTAATACAAACGCTAATATTATTGCGCTAACCGCGACCAAAGTAATTATTTCGGTTCCATGGGAAAAGGACTCTGAAATAAGCGAGAATATCGCGAATATAACCGCTAAGTATGGCGCTGACAAAGTTTTGTACTTGAAAAACGATTCTGAAGATGAGGATTCAAAAAATGCGAGTTTTGCGAATTCTTTGCTTATTATATCCTTAGATGCGAGCGATTCTAAAAACATGAGCGAATTTGAAAACTTTTCAAAGAATTATGAATATACCTATAACATACGAATAGACAACACCACCGGACAATGGTTCCTTGCATACACGAGTCCGGAGTATTACAAAGAAAATGATAGCGTAATGGTGCGAGTTTCGGCCTATACAATAAAAGATAAAATTAGCGATATAATAAGCGCGCGTACTTTATATATAGAATAAACATTGTCCGCATTTAATTACCCGATTTTCATTTCTGAAACTCTTACATATGGACCGCCATCGCTTACTGGAACGCTTTGCCCCATCTTTCCGCAGAAGCCAGGAGAAGTCATAAAATTGTTTCCAACACTTTCCACTCTCGCAAGGCTCTCAAAAATATTTCCGCTTATGGTTACATCGCGGAGCAGTTTCTCTTTTGAACCGTTTTTTATTAACCATCCTTCCTTTGCTGCAAACATGAAATCTCCATTGAATATGTCCACGCTTCCCCCTTTCATTCCAATCACATATATTCCTTCCTTGACGTCAAAAACATCGCTTTTGCGTTCATTTCCTTTTAGGAAAAATGTATTTGACATGCGCACTATTGGCGCAAATTCATAGTCTTCGGCGCGCGCATGACCGTTGCTAATTGTTTCAAGTTCGGAGTTTTGCGTTTTTGGTTTCGGTTTTTTCGTTTTGAAGTTTCTACTCGCGAAATTGCGTACTGCTGTCGCGCTTTGCCTTGAATGTAAATAATTTTTAAGCACCCCATTTTCAACTATCAAAACAGGTCTGGCCCTCACACCTTCATCATCATAAAAATAGCGTCCGAAACCATCAAAAGTCGGATCGTCAATTATTGAAACTTTTTCGCTTGCAATTTTTTTTCCAAGTTTTCCCGCAAGCATGGATTCTTGTTCAGCAACACTGTCTCCTTCGCTTGCGTGCCCCAATGCTTCATGAGTGAATATCCCGCTCATCTCTGGATCCATTATTACAAGAAATCTTCCTTTTGGAGGCGAATGCGAATTAAGAAGGCGCTCAGCGCGTTCTTTTGCATTCTGTGCTGTCTTTGCGATATCAAAATTTCCATAACCATTGCGCGAAGCCAGTCGTTCATGTCCTTTTTGTAGCTCAATCCCTTCCTTTGCCACACAAACCGCGGAAAAGTATACATAACTCTCTTTTTGGACTATACACGAACCATTGTTGTTCATGAATATTTTTTTCACATTTGAATCGCACAAGAAAAGAGATGTGTTTTTGGTTTTTGCAGAAAGCGCGTATTTTTTAGCCTCTTTCATCATTACGATTTTTTCATTGAAATCCGGAAATTCAAAATTTTTTCCGATTTCAGCATTTTCGCTTTTTTCATGAGATAACGAAAAAATTCCTTTATTTATCCTTGCCAATTTTTCAGCTTTTTTAATTAATTTTGGAAAATCATTGATATTTGTACTCCATGCATAACCAAAGCTTCCATTGATTAAAGTACGCACGCCTATACCGTCAGTTTCTCCACTTGCACACATTATTTTTTCATCCTCAAGCGAAAACGATGAATTCACACTAGAGATTATGCGGATGTCGGCATAAAAATTCAGTTTTGAGAGGTATGAGGATATTTTATCAAAATCCATTTTATCAATTACAAATTTATATAATCATAGAGTATTTTTTTGTCCTCATCATTCTTTATTTGACTTACCAATAAATAATCTTCTAAAAGGATGAATATAAGGGATTTTTCTTTAAATTCTATTTTTATTTCTTTTACCCTGTCATTAAATTGACTCATAAGCAATTGCGCGTTGCTTGCAAGATATTGCGCAACATAGTGGGCCGGATCTTCCATTGCGAAAGTGGAATAAACCAGTCCACCATCGTATTTCACTAATGCAGTTTCAATTCCCCTTTCCTTCATTTTATCTATAATTTCTTTAAATTCCATATCATCTATCCTTATCCAGAGCCAAATTAATAATTCAGCTTGATCTATGATCTATCCCGAATCAATCTTGTTGGTTTGCTATAAACAATAAAAATCTGCGAGTAAATAAAAACCTGCGTATTTCAGCTTAGTATTTCAGAATTTCCGAGTAGTGTTGCGCAATCGAAATTACATGTTGTAGAGTATGGATTAAAACGAAAGCTATATAAAGGGGAAGCGTGTAATAAGAATACTAAAGTGTTAAATGAACTTTAAAAATTATATTATAGGTGAAAATATGTCTGATACCTTTCGCCATCCGGATCCGCATAAAAACACGACCTCACAGCGTATTACAACGCTTAAAAAATGTATTGCAACGCTTAATAAAGGTTTGGAGTCTCTTAGACAGGAGCTCGATGGTGCCAAAGACAAGATAGATGCTTTAGAAAAAGAAAACGCCCTGTTGAGAAACCAGCTTAATTTTCGCAATTATAACAAAAATTGAACAAATAAAATTAATTCAGGATGTACCGATTGCTCTTTCAATAATTTTTTCTGCATTGCCGATATAACTTAAATAATCAAAAAGCGAGTCAATTTCCTCTTTAGTAAATTTTTTTCCTATTGGACTCGCGATAAAGATATCTTTTAGGTGTTTTTCTTCTTTGAACGTACGCATGCTTAATTTTTTTATGAGTGCGTGGGCATCCTGTCTTCCCATAATCCCTTTTTCCACAATTTTAATCATTAATCTTTCAGCAAGCATAAGTCCACGTGTAAGTTCTAAATTTCTTTTTATATTTTTTGGAAAAAACTCCAATCCTTCCAATATTGCTGTTATTTCTTTGAGCATATAATCCGATAGTACAAAACTTTCTGAAAAAATAAATCGCTCGTTTGCAGAATTTGTAAGATCTCGCTCGTGTTCAAGCGCTATGTTTTCCAAAGCGGTTTGCACATTTGCCCTTACAATTCGCGCAAGACTACACACTCTCTCGCTTTTATGCGGATTCCTTTTGTGCGGCATTGTGGAAGAACCAACCTGCTTTAAAGCGAATGGTTCGGCAATTTCCATGAGTTCTGTACGTTGCAAATTTCTTATTTCCTTTGCGATTTTTTCCACACTCGCTGAGATTAGCGCTAGGATTTGCATGATTTCCGCGTGTCTATCGCGTTGTATTATCTGCGTTGCGACCAATACTGGTACAAGTCCAAGCTCATCCATAACTATTTTTTCAATCTCTATTCCCAGACCTCCGAATGTTGCCATTGTTCCGACTGCACCGCTCATTTTTCCGACTAAAATTCGTTTTTTTGCTTCTTTCAATCGCTCAATATTTCTTCCAGCTTCCTGATAATAGATAGCAAATTTCATTCCGAATGTAGTAGGAACAGCATGCTGTCCGTGCGTCCTTCCAACGCACACAGTTTTTTTATGCGCGAGTGCTAGTTTTTTAAGTACTACTCTTAATTTTGCGAGCCGTTTTTCAATTTGCGCAATTGCATCTCTAAAGATGAGTGCGGTTGCGCTGTCCTCAATGTCATAACTTGTTGCACCTAAATGGATATACGCTGCTCCGCTGCCAGCATGCTCGCCCATTGCCTTTACCATTGCCATTAAATCGTGATGGGTTTCTTTTTCTATTTCTAATACGCGCGCGAGTTTAACTTTATTTTTTGCGCGTTCAATTTTTTCTACCACATCTTTTGGAATGTTTCCGAGTTTTGCATGCGCTTTTGCGAGTGCAATTTCAACATCCATCCATCTCTCAAGTTTTGCTTTCTCGCTGAATATTTCGCACATTTCTGTTCTATATCTTCCATCTAATGGAGAAACAATGGATAAAACAATTTCTGCCATGGCTGTTTATTTATCTGTAAAATTTATAAAATACATAGTTTAACTTCGTTTCTATAATTTAGTTGGTTGCGTATACTTAGTTGGAGGAGTATAGTATAGCTAAAACCACTAAATTTTGGCGAGAAGCCACTTCCAGAGTGGAATAAAATTTATTTTTTTTTTCTTTATTTTTTCTTCGGCTTCGTAGTCTGCGGTTATAACGAGAAGTTTTCTACACTTTAATTCACGAGATGCTTTGATCAAAGCTCTTATTTCGTATTTTTTCTTTTCTCTGTCGCTGATATCATGACAGACTTGGATAAGTTCTTTTACTTCTATACCTTCCTTCACCACGAAATCGACCTCCTTATTATAATCTTTCCAATAAAAGATTTCGATGGTAGGTTCGTTGAGCTGCTTCCTTCGAAGTTCTATCGCAACAAGCGCTTCTTCAAGTCTTCCAATGTTCTCGCTGAAGCGAAATCCAATCGCATTGCTCAAACCAACATCAATTGGATAAATTTTTCTTGGTGTTTTTTCCTGATCTTTAATTTTAAAAGAAAACGCTTTAACAAAAAACAGCAGTTGCGCATCCTCAATGTAGCCTGAAAATTTTTCTACTGTATCGGTAGAAAGTTCAAGCCATGCCCCAATGCTGCGAAATGTGACTGGCCGTGCGATATTTGTCATATAGAACCGTACAAGTGCCCTCAGTTTCTCAGGCTTTCGTATCCTATGCCTTTTTTCTACATCCTTTGTTACAAGGTCATCTATATAAGTAAGTAACAGTCTCTTTTTTTCCAATGAAAGAATAACTTCAGGAAATCCACCGTATTCTATATACTCTCGGAAAAGCCTCTTTATTTCAATCCGCTTTGATACGACATCAAGTGCTTCTGTTGTTTCAAGTCCGTGAAAAGTAAGAAATTCCTTGAAACTTGCCGGAAATATATAAAGATCTAGATGTCTTCCTGTCAGCACGGTCGCAAGCTCACCTGAAAGAAGCTTTGCAGTAGAACCGGAAACTATTATTTTTGCTTTTTGTAGTTCATGTATTGTTCGAATCCAACGCTCCCATTCGGGTATGTTGTGCACCTCATCTAGAAGAATATATGGCTTGCCTTTTGGTTGTAACAGTTCTATATATAACTCATATATTTCGCATAGTAATTTCGGATAAAACTCCGCAAATCGATGATCTTCAAAATTCATTATTAAGATTTCTTCCTTAGCCACTCCGTTTTTAATTAAATGTTTTGCAAATTGCCGGAGAATATAGGATTTTCCAGACCTTCGCACACCCATTATTGCAAGCACTGCGTTTGATTTTAGAAATGCACAACATTTACTGAGGTAATTTGTTCTTTCTTTTCCAGTTTCAAGTTCTCTGTTCCAAAAATTCCAGTCTTCTAGTATTTCAATAAGCAGGTTTCTTTCCATATGTTAACTATAATTGACAAAAATTTAAGAATATATCGTTTATAGTAGACATTCTTCGCTGTCCACCAACTCGCTTGAATAAAAATAAAAAATATATTTTTAATTAATTAGCGGATAATATAGCGTACGCTTTTACATTATAAATTTGTTATAATTCTCCAACGCGGCGCTTCATTCTTCTTTTAAGGCGCTTTCTTTTTTTCTTTACCCATTTCCAGCGCATTTTGCCTTTTTTTTTCCATTTTCGCGGTATGTCTCCCAAACAATCAACCTAAAAATTATTTATTATATGCACAACCAGATTTCAAGAGTTACCAAGAAGAACTCGCTTGCAACTACCAGACTTTATTCTGATATTAAGAATAAAGTTTTGGAGGTGATCTATCCGCAGGTTCCCTTCAGCCGCAGCGCAAATATACTAAAAACAATTTGCCCAGCGTCTACGGATACCTTGTTACGATTGCTAGCCCATAACTGACAGATCTTGATCTTATTTTATATACATCAGTATAAGGTTCTTAGCCCTCCTCACGCATTTTCAATTCGAACCCAGCAAAAACCGGGGCCTCATCGAAGACGCATTTGGATGACTTGACGGGCGGTGTGTGCAAGGAGCGGGGACGTATTCACCGCGGTATTGCACCAGCATTAACCTTCATTGAAAACTTCCTTGAAAAAGTAGTTAACACTGTTGATGAACCGCGATTACTAGGGATTCCACGTTCACGAGGCTGAGTTTCAAGCCTCGATCCCAACCAAGAACGGATTTAAGAGATTAGCTTCGCCTTTCGGCGTTGCAGCCCGTTGTTCCGTCCAATGTATGCCGCGTGTAGCCCACAGGGTTCGGGCCATACTGACCTACCGTCGCCCACTCCTTCCTCCCATTTAACACGGGCAGTTCTTTTAAAGTGCACCCCATCCTGAGATAGAGTTTGCAACTAAAAGTATGGGTCTCGCTCGTTGCTGGACTTAACCAGACAGTTTGTGCTCCTGCTAATTTACAGGATTCACACCACGAGCTGACGATGGCCATGCAGCACCTCTCAGCTTGTCAGGCAAGATCTTCAGTCTGGCCTTCATACTGCTGTCGCCTGTGGTGAGGTTCCTGGCGTTGTATCCAATTGAACCGTAGCATCCACCCCTTGTGGTGCTCCCCCGCCAATTCCTTTAAGTTTCAACCTTGCGGTCGTACTCCCCAGGCGGTAGACTTAACAATTGAATTACTGAAAAGCACGATCTAAAACTAAAACATTTACACTATCACTTTTACAGTATCTACTCTACAGCACTTCCAAAGCTTACGCTATGGAAACACCGAAGTCTACATAATTTACAGCTGGGACTACTCGGGTATCTAATCCGATTTGAACACCGAACAATCTTTCAGAAAAACCTGATTGCTCGCTGGCTCGCTGTTTTGCTCCCCCAGCTTTCGTTCCTCACTGTCGGACGCGTTTTGGGAAGACGCTTTCGCCACTGGGAGTCCTTCTAGGCTCAACGCATTTTACCGCTACCCCAGAAGTACTTCTTCCTTCCCCCGCTCCCAAGTCTTACAGTATCCACTGCACGCGTTAGAGTTAAGCTCTAACATTTCACAGCGGACTTATATGACCAGCTACGAACCCTTTAGGCCCAATATTCGTGGGTATCACTCGAGGCGCTGGTGTTACCGCGTTAGCCCGCTGTCTGAACATCTATCTAAAAACTTTCAAACAGCGTGCGGCTGCCACCAGTCATAGACTGTATTTTGAGCATATTGAACATAGGTATATAAAACGCATCAAAATATAGTTGCCCACACCCTTATTCTCTTAGCTTTTTACACTAAGCAAAAGGCATTAGCAAAGAGCTAATACCACTCAGATTTCCCTCGTCACGCTTGCGCGCATTGCGAAGGTTTCGCGCCTGCTGCATCCCGTAGGACTATGGCCCTTGTCTCAGTGCCATTCTGGGGGCCACCACTCCCATGGCCCCTACAGATTATCGGCTTGGTAAGCCTGCAAACTTTTCAACCATTTTTAATCAATTAGAAAAAACTGATTGAAAAATTCGTTACCTTACCAACTACCATAATCCGCCGCAGTCCCATCCTGGGGCCGTTTGTTCCAATTCACAAACGATTTAACAGATGAAGCATTCCAGCATACATCAGCTATCGCGCGTTATCCTCAATTTCTCGAGGTTATTCGCGTCCCAAGGTTAGATTGACTACGTGTTACTCAGCCGTTTCGGCCGCTTTTTGACAATGCTTCGGAAAAACCTCAGTCAAAAGGCGTCTGCCGCCTATTCAAGTGAATAGGCCGACTTGCATGGCTTAATCGAAATCTGATAGCAATACCCTCCAGTAGGATCAACTGGAGTTACGAACTTAAGAGTTACTAATTGAAATTGACAAGAGAGTTAAATAATTCCCCTCTCTTTGGCTCCTGAAATCTAAGTCAAACCAATAAACATGGTTTCCAACCGAAGTTTTAATTATCAATTAATCACTTTGTTGGTTTACTATATAAATCAAAATGTTGGTTTGCTATATAAATCAAAAATTCGGTAAGTAGTGTTATATTAAAGGATATTTATAAACCTATTTCCTGTTTATGATATTTATGATATGATTATTATGATAGAGATTGATGGTTCGTATGGCGAATCTGGCGGACAAATAGTAAGAACCGCGCTTTCGCTTTCAGCGATAACAAAAAAACCGATTAATATTTTTAATATTAGAGCAAATCGACCAAATCCAGGGCTTGCCGCTCAACACATTACCGCTGCGCGCGCTGTGCGAAATATTTGTCGCGGAACTCTCTCACATTGCGAAATTGGGAGCACAGAACTGACATTTGAACCTGGCGAAATTTTTGGAGGAAGATATGAATTTAATGTTGGGACCGCTGGTTCTGTAATTTTGGTTGCGCAGACGATAATTCCTATTCTCCTTTATGCTTCAAAACCGAGCGCGGTGCGGATAATTGGTGGAACACATGTAATGAAGAGTCCATCGTATGATTATTTTGAAAAGGTTTTCATTCCAGCGATTTCGTTATTCGAAGCGCAAATAAAATCGCGCATGCTTCGCTCCGGATATTATCCCAAAGGGGGTGGCGAAATTGAATTAAATATCAATAAATCGCAATTAAAAGGAAACGAAATTTGGGCGCGTGATGTTTGCGAACCTGACGTCGCTGTAATTATCCGAATTTCTGGTCTTCCGCTTGCAATCGCTGTACGCGAAAAAAAAATATTTTTGCAAAATGAAATTGAACGCGTACAAATTTTTGAAGAACATGGCGAACCTGGAAACGCGATTCTTGCTTGGAATGGATTTTTGGGATCGTATGCTCTTGGAGAACGAGGAAAGCGTGCTGAAAGCGTTGCGCAGGAATGCTATAATAACTTGCTTATGGAAAAAAATGCTGAAAAAAATGCAGGGAGCGAAGTAGATAACTTAAGTTTGCCATTTGATAGTGGGCCGTGGGCACGCGATAATAACGCTTAGCTTGCGCTAATTCTATATTCTAAATCAATTTGCCATTTGAGTTTCACCACCGCAAATCCAGACTTTTATCACGGTATTTTTCCAGAAAATTATCAAAAATGCTCAAAATTTGTGGTGAAACATTACTCAAAACTGTAAATCTGAAACT
>JBFLYM010000007.1:0-35753 GCA_040757035.1 Microcaldota archaeon
CCGATTTCTTTATATCGTATAAATGTCATAATGGTTAATTAGGCATTACATTTTAAATACCTTTCGGTCTCTTTTTCGAAGAAAGTTCAAAAACTAGTGCCTAAATTAGCGGGAATTTAGGAATTTGTTCTACATAAATTTTGGATTTTGCCTCATCAATAAGGCTTGCGCTTGTGCAAAGAGATGGATTTGTAGAAATACGTAAGCGGCTTCTTTTTATGCTGGCAATGACGGCCGTAGAATCTTTTCCAAATCATTCAAATCGAATAGGAACACGTTTTCCTGCCGGATATGTTTATTCTTGAATGATTTCGCAAAAATTGCGAAATACTCTTCTCGTCTGCTGTTTCTCCATTCGACACTGGTTGCCTTCTCTTTCAGATCATCGAGGACGGCGTCCGGTGAGACGTTGTTCTTCCATTTGCATTCCCCAAAAAGTATCGAATCCGTCTTCTCATTGAGAGAGATGATGTCAATCTCGTCGGTTTTCCGTTCTCCTTCTCTCCTATGTGCACCCCACCAGGAACCAATCTTATCAAAATTGATTTTGCCTTTTTTCCTAAGTTCCTCCAGCACCTGTATGCAAATCTGCTCAAAAACAAAGCCCATGTAACTGTCAAATTCGCTTCTCAATATCTTCTCGACCGCGCCATAATCCTCCTCCTCGATATAGCTCTTATTCGGGTAAATGAATTTGAACCAAAAATCCATGAAATTATCCGATATGAAATAAAGCGATTTTTTAGACCGTTCCTTCTCGGTGACCGGGTTGACCCTGACTATGAAACCAAGCCTTTGGAGGTTCTTGAGATAGCGTGTCAAGGCCGTTGCTGGTATGCCGACATGGTTTGCTATATCGCTTTGCTTTGTCTTCCCCTTGGCGATTCCGTGCATTATCGAGAAATAGGTCATTGCCTCGGGAAATTCCTCTCTTATCAATGCCTCCCCTTCTTCAAGGAGAGGACTGCCTTTTTTGGCGATGAAGGCCATGGTATTCTCGATTGCTGGTTTCTTTAGGTCAAGACTGACCAGATAATATGGTACTCCTCCCGTAATTGCGTATATCTCTATGATGCGCTCAAGCAGGGCATTCTCACCAAAGAAATCAAGGACATTCTTGAACCGCAATGGCTGGAGTTTCCATTGGCCCGTCCTTCTGCCATATAACGGGCTCCTATATCCCAGTACCTCAGTTTCCATCATGCTTACGCTTGAGCCGCACAGAATGAGATAGACGTCCAGCTTGGACAGACTTTCATCCCAGTATTTCTGGAAAATTGATGTGATTGCAGGGTTTGCGGCGATCAGGAACGGGAATTCGTCAAATTCCAGCACGATTGTCTTTTCTTTTGCCTTTTCGGTTATATAAGTGAAAAAATCGTGCCATTTGCTGAATGGCCTGGAAGTAAGGCTTAGATCGTTGAAATAACCTGCGAATTTGTTTGAAAGCAGCTCGAGCTGCTCCTTTTCGTTTCCCTTTGAACATAGGTAGTAGATGCCTTTTTTTTCATCAATAAATTGCGAAGTAAGATAGGACTTTCCAACTCTTCTCCTCCCGTAGATTACGATAAATCGCCCTTTTTTTCCTTTGAACGTATCTTCAAGAAACCGCCATTCGCTTTCCCGATCTATAAGATTATGCAACATAACATTATGTTTAACTGCATAATTATTTAAACCTATCTGGGACTAGGAAAAGGCATCAATTCTCACGACTGTATGGACGTGCTCATAATGTTTATATTCATACAAATTTTATGGCCCGGTATTAACAGCAAATTCAGAGCTAGCTTTTTATTCTCTGGCCTTCAGACTGGACTTTAAAAAATTGACCTAACTTTTTTTGCAGATTTTTGCGCTCACGACGAGGTTTAGCGCTTTTTTTGCTCCCAATTTGTTCTACATAAATTTTGGATTTTGCCTCATCAATAAGGCTTGCGCTTGTGCAAAGAGATGGAATACCTAAACTTGTTTTCGAAGAGCTTGAGCCAAAACAGGTGGCGTTCACGAACCCGAAGTCGTTGTAAAAGCGCGCGCGTTTTGTAAAATCAAGTCTGAAACGCGAGGCTTTTTATTTACTTGCGGATTTACTAAATTAACAAAATTATAAAATATCTCTCTTTATCTTATTTATACCAAGTGCATAAATCAATTTTCCTAATTTTGGCCCTCTTTCCTTACCTATGAGCACAAGATAAATTTGTCTAAAAAGTTCGGCAGGAATTATTGTCTTTTGTTTTACAAAACTGAAAATTGCATTATGAATTGAAAGCGCATCTGCATCTTCAGAAAGCGAAATAAAAAATTCTCTTACGTATCCTTCTGCTTTTTTAGGCCTATATTTGAAATTGAGTTCATCCGGAATAAAATCGCGCTTGGTCCATTCTTCTATATAAGGCTTTAAATAAACCACGCCTTCTTTATCCTTAAGCGCTTCTCCTGTTTTTTCCCAATCTGAATAAATAGAATGATACATAAGTATATCGCGAAACAATGCTTTCCAATGACGCTTTCCTGAAAGCAAATATGCGAGCGCTCTTTTTCTTTCTGCTCTATCTAAAATTTCAAGTTTTTTCTCCGCAAATCCTTGACTTTGTTCATATTCTTCAACCGCTCTTAGCATGTTTTCCTTTGTTGGATTTATATTCTTATTTTCGTCCAAATCTGGGCGAATTAATGTAAACGTTATTACTTCCGGAGGTAACAATGCTGTTATATCGGCCATATCCATTCCAATCCCTTTGCTTTTGGAATATTTTTGTCCTTTAAAAAGTATAAAACCAAATTTATAACCAATACTCGGTTCTTTTTTGAACATTTCCCTGAAAATGGCTTCAAGCGTATCTCTACTCCCACCCTTTGTGAAGTGGTCAACGCCCGCACCTTCGCAATCTGTTCCAAGCAAATCCTGCCATACTGCCCAATGCAATCTCCAAACTAGTTTATATTTGTGATTATAAATTGAATCTTTACCAACAAAGCCACAGCCTTTGGTATAACCAACTTCTTTGTCGCATGCATACTCATAATTTTCACCATCGTGCAAAAGCACGCGCGTTGTCGCTATTTTTCCACATTTTGCGCACACTGGCATTATTGGATTCCAATATGTCTTTTCTTCCTTTCCGGTTTCTTCAGCTTTCTCAGTTTCTTTATTTTTTCTATTTTTATTAATCTCTTTTGTTTCCTTAGTTGCGCGTCCGACGATCTCTTTTGCCTGTTTTTCGTTTTCTAGAAAGAATTTTGTATATCTATCCATTTTCCCAGAGGAATACAGTTCATTCATTCTTACAACTTCGCATGGTACTTCAAATTTTTCCATTATTCTTTTTATTTCATCAAGAAAATGGTCGCCAAAACTTTTGCTTTTTCCACTAAAATCAGGAACAGATGCGAGTGGTTTTCCAAGATGCGGAGCAAGTTGTTTTTCGTACTGTTGCATAACTATCGGAATAGAATCAAATGCATCCAATATATCCGCAACAAAATAGAATTTTGTTTCATATCCTTTTTGCACAAGTATGTCTCTTATTTTTGATGGATAAAGAAATTCGCACAGCGTTCCAAGATGCGCTGGACCAGAAGTAGTAATACCTGAACTGATTACAAATGGCGGTTTCTTATGCGCAATAATTTCATTTGCGAGTTGTTCTGCCCAATGTATGTTGACCATGGATTCAAACGCCTTATTTTAATTATTACTATTATTACTATAAATTACAAGTAATGAAAGTTTTTTAAATTACAAAGGCTAAAAAATTTTATGCTTTTTGGTACTTCTGGAATAAGAGATTTTTATGGCACTAAGATAACTCCTGAATTTGCGATGACTATAGCGAACGTGTTCGCACAACGAGGAGAGAACATCGCAATAGCAACAGATATGCGCGAAACTTCAGAACTTTTAAAAAATGCCGTAATAAGCGGCGTTTTGGCCAAAGGTGCGAATGCAATTGAATTGGGCGAAATACCTACTCCAACTCTTGCGTATTATACCAAACAAAAAAATGGGAAAGGAATAATGATCACTGCAAGCCATAACCCTTCTGAGTATAATGGACTGAAAATCTATCGCAATGGGAGAGAAGTCTCAAAAAACGAAGAAAAACAAATAGAGAAAAAATTCACAAAAGGAATGAAACTCTGCGAATGGGACGAAGCTGGAGAACTATTACAATATCCAAATGCAATTCATGATCATATTAACATGATATTAAAGACTGTAAACAAGACAAAAATAAAAAATACAAAAATAAAGGTTGTTGTGGATACAAATGGGGTAGGAACTGTGATTGCGCAGAAGCTTTTTTCAGAGCTCGGTTGCAATGTGATAGAAATAAACAAGGTTAAACGCGGATTTGCACGTCAATCTGAACCAAACGATAAAAACCTCTCTGATCTGAAAAAAAAAGTTATTGAAACAAATGCACATCTTGGTATAGGTATGGATGGCGATGGGGATAGGGCAATCATCGTAGATGAGAAAGGCAAGCTTTTAGGCTTGGACGTGCAGCTTGCAATTGCAATAGAGCACGAACTTTCTCATAAAAAAGGTATTGTAAAAAGCGGCGCAGCTGAAGGAACTAAAGGAACTATAATAAGTACGGTTGAATGTTCGGTCCTTATCAAAGAAACAATAAATAAAAATAACGGAAAAAATATTATTGTAAGTGTTGGAAGTACGAATATAAGCGATGCGATGGAAAAAAATTGTGAAAGTATTTTTGGTGGTGAACCTGCCGGCGAATATATTTTCAAAAATGGAGTAAATACGCCGGATGGAATCCTTGTTGCTGCAAAATTTTTAGAAATTTTTGCTGAGAAAGGAAAGCTTTCCGAATTAAAAAAGAATTATAAAATTTATCCTATTTTGCGCGAGAAATTCAAATGCGCAAACAAAAAAAAGGCAATGGAAAAAATCTTAAAAACACTTTCGCTTGGTGGGATAAGAAATATGATTGATGGTATAAGAGAGGATTTCGAGGACGGATTTGTACTTGTGCGCCAAAGCGGGACAGAAAACGCAATAAGACTTACTGCTGAATTTAAAGATAGGAAAAGGTTGGATGAAATGATAAAGAAAGTAAGAAAAATAATAGCAAGAGTACTTTAAGATTTGACTTTACAAAACGCGTATGCCTTTACTTCGTAAAAACTGTATGCTCTAACTTGCTTGAATTATGTTAATTTTTTAAAATTCGGTTTGAGGTGATTGTATGAATGTGAAAATATTACATGATGGCGATGCAGACGAATCGGTTCTTAAAGGAAAAACTGTTGCCGTGATTGGTTACGGGAATCAAGGCGCTGCGCAGGCGCAAATGATGCGGAGTTCAGGAGTAAATGTGATTATTGGATTGCGCGAAAATGGAGATTCATGGAAGCGCGCGATTTCAGATGGTTTTATTGTTTTGTCTTTTTCAGATGCCGCACAAAAAGCAGACATTATACACATGCTACTTCCGGATGAACATCATGGCCAAATTTACAACGAACACATAAAAAAGCACATGAAAGCAGGGAAGGTGCTAAGCTGCAGCCATGGATTCAATATCGTATACAAACAGATTGTTCCGCCTTCTGATATAGACGTGATAATGGTTGCTCCGAAAGCGCCAGCAAGCGAGGAAAAGAAGGCATACTTAGCAGGATTTGGAGTTCCTGGTTTGGTTGCAGTGAAACAAGATGCATCAGGAAACGCGAGAAAAATAGCGCTTGCTATGGCGAAAGCAATGTGCTTTACCCGCGCAGGAGTGTTAGAGTGTACATTTGAACAGGAAACGCACGAAGACTTGTTCGGCGAGCAAACAGTACTCTGCGGTGGCGTAGTTGAACTTGTGAAAGCAGGGTTTGAAACTCTTGTGGAAGCAGGCTATCCTCCGGAAATGGCATATTTTGAATGTCTTCACGAGCTCAAGCTTATTGTTGATTTGATGTACGAGGGTGGAATAGAAAAAATGAATTCCACAATATCCAATACCGCAGAATGGGGTGAATACTGCACAGGCCCGAAGATAATTAATGCGTCTGTCAAACGAAGGATGAAGCAGGCATTAAAAAGAATAGAAAGCGGCAGATTTGCAAAGGAATGGATTGCCGAAGCGAAAAACGGATGCCCGAATTTGCTGAAAAAAAGAAAAGAACTTAGCGAACATCAAATTGAACTTGTAGGAAAGCGGATAAGAAGCTTGTTTGAGAAAAAATAAGGGGATGATCAGGATGATATGACAAACCAACAAAGTAATTCAGACCCATATCCCTTTCTTTTTAAAAAAAAGAAAGGTCTGGTGGGTCCACTGACACTGTGTTGACTAATGCCACCTATTTTAGGTGGTAGGCAAATGCTACCAGCATTTGCGCTTTTTCCTGGTTGGCACATCGCCCAATATGCGCAATATAAAGGGCGATGCCCCGTTTTACGGGGTTAGTCACACAGTGTCACCCCAAAGAAAAAACTATCTGTTTTGGTGTTTTGGGGGAGGGTCAGGAAGACCCTCAAACTGTTCAAAACTGTTTGAGCACGTGCCTAAAAACCCTCAACCAGTTTTGGAGGGGGTACTCCCCTCCGCGGTTCGGAAAGGTAGCAATTTAGCCCAAGGAATTTTTTCCTGTAGCTTTCCATTAAAGAAGTGGTTTTCCGCTCTGGGGGCTTTGATTGTGCGATTCTTTTTTCTATTTCCTTCTTGTCGAGCCGTACATTGAGCGTCCTTGCAGGAACGTTTATGTCTATTATATCCCCGTTTCTCACCGCGGCGATCGGTCCTTTGTTGTAAGCTTCCATTTCTATATGTCCAATACATAAACCAGTAGTGGCTCCTGAAAACCTTCCATCTGTAAGAAGTGCGACCTTTTTGTATCCTGCTCCTTTTATTGCGTCTGTAGGAGTAAGCATTTCAGGCATTCCTGGGGCTCCTGCAGGTCCTTGATAAGGAAGCACTACAACATCGCCATCGCACAATTGTCCGTTGCTTATCGCATCCAAAAGCTCGTCTTCAGTAAAGAAAACTCGAGCCGGGCCGCTGTGCACAAGCAATGACGGATCAACTGCTGTTTGTTTTATTACTGCACTATGCGCAATGTTACCTCGTAATATCGCTATTCCTCCTTCATGATAATAGGGATCGGAAAGAGGGCGGATTATGCGATCGTCCAACACTTTTCCAGCATACGCTATCTCGCGAATTGTTTTTGCATTTACGCTCGCTGAATCGTTTATTTTTTCCTTTAATCGGTTAAGCACTCCAGAAACTCCACCAGCCCTGTCCAAATCAGCCATTTCGTGCTCTCCGGCAGGTATTATTTTGCACAGATTCGGTGTTTCGCTGGATATTTTGTCAAACATATCTATAGTTATTTTTACTCCTACTTCGTTCGCGATCGCTAGTATGTGCAAAACAGCATTTGTTGAACCGCCTACTGCCATATCCACTCGTATCGCATTTTCAAACGCTGCGGCATTCATTATGCTTTTCGGAACAACATTCTTCTTTGTTAGTTCAACGATTCTTCGGCCGGTTTCGTAAGCCTGTTTTAATTTGAGCGGGTCAAGCGCAGGCGTTGTCGCGCATCCGGTTAGCGACATTCCAAGAGATTCCGCAACTATTGCCATAGTGTTTGCAGTGTAAAGTCCAACGCATGAGCCTGCACCACAACGCATATAGGAGAGCATATTTTCGGCCTGTTCTTTTGTCATCATTCCTTTTTTGACTTTTCCTACTATGCCAAACCCCTGGATAGGATGATACTTTTGCCCGTCAATGATGTTCGCTTTCATTGGTCCTCCAGTAAGGATTATCGCTGGTAAGTTTAGTCTTCCAGCAGCCATGAGCATTCCTGGAGTAATTTTGTCGCAATTTGTTATTCCGACCCAACCATCCAAGCTATGACTAAGCATCATTATTTCTATATTATCAGCTATGTGTTCCCGAGAAGGCAAGCTAAGCCGCATTTCTACATGCATTGCAATTCCGTCGCAAACACCGGGCACACCCCATGTAAACGGCACCCCTCCAGCATCCCGAACCCCTCTCGCAACTTCTCGAGAAAGGACATCGAGATGAATGTGGCCCGGGATTATAGTATTAAATGAATTCGCTATCCCAATGAATGGCTTGTTCAATGAAAAATCGTTTTTTCCGAGTCCGCTGCACATCAAAAGCGCGCGATGAGGAAGCGTTTCTATTTCTTTTTTCAATATGCCTGATTTCATGTCTATCACTTATTTTTATCAGCTTCATTATCATCCACTAAAAAGATGAGGAAGGAATCGCAGCGAGAAAACAGTATTAAATGAATCTTTATGTTTGCGTTGCTTTGCGTTGCAGAAACATTTGTGGAGCTGCAAATTGGAATATAATGAGCAATTATTTAATCCGCATATTTTGTGAGAATGTTCTTTGCTTTTATTATCGCATCCTTGATTTGTTTTTTATTCGTGGCGCCAGCGCAAATAATTTTTCCATTTTTGAAAAGCAAAAGTGATATTTTTGGATTGTAAAATTTAAGTATAGCTCCTGGAAATTGTTCTGGTTCGTATTCCACTTCGCTTACTTTAGATGCAATAGCAAAAAGATCAAGTGTTACATTTAGATCAGCGCTTGCAACAATATTGGTTACTACAAATTCCGGTTTTTTATTTGTGAGTATCTTTTTTGCATGTGGTTTGAGCAATTTTAGCGTTTTATCCAAAGTTTTAGCAATTGTTTCTTCATCTCTGCATCCTACACATACAACTTTTCCATTTTTAAAAAGCAATAACGAAGCTTTTGGTTCAGAAAATTTAAGTATAGCTCCTGGAAATTGTTCTGGTTCGTATTCTATTTCCTTTATTCTTTGGGCGATATAGAATAAATCGAGTTCAAGTCCAAGATTTGCAGAAGAAACTATATTTGTAATTTTGAAATTAATATTCTTTTTTGGTAATTTAGAATCTTTAGAGATAGTCTTTTTAGAAACGGTCTTTTTAGAATTAGTGTTTTTAGAAACAGTCTTAAATTTAGAACTGGTGTTTTTTACCACTCTATCACCATATCACTACAATAATTTGTTAAAACAATATTTGTCCAAAAATTTTTGTCCAAATATAGAAATAATTTAAAAGAAAATATTTAAAAAGCCCTAACCCTAAAGTATTTTAAATGAGATACTTAAAATTTATTAGTTGGAATTTATTAGCACAATAATGTAATATGTAAGTATATGCAGGTATAATTTAGAGGTTTTAAGGGTAAATAAATATGGTAAAAAGATCTAAAGGTTTTTTCTCAAAAAGAACAAAATCCACAAAAATGAAAAAGAAAATTACAGTGAATGAATTTGTAAAACCCTTTACAAACGGGGAAACCGTAATTCTTAAAATAACTTCTTATTTCAAAGGTATTCCTCACCCTAGATATAATGGACGCTGTGGAGAAATAATTGGAAAACAAGGTAGTTCTTATCTAATAAAAATTACTGATGGACAGGCAAAAAAAGTCCTTGCTGTAAATCCAGCACATATCATCAAAGTAAACGGTTAATAGTCTTAAATTGAGGGTGAATACATGAAATTAAACTCTTCCATACCACTTACTTTTGCGAATGTAGAAGAAATTCTAAAAGCAAGAGAAAAAGATGGTGAACTCGGTTATGAACAAAATCAAACCAAGGAATATGTTGAAAAATTTTCTAGATGTACTAAAAAAGAGGCTGAAAAATTAGTTGAAAAACTTATGGAAAACAAGAAGATTACTCGTGCAGTTGCAGTAATAATTGTAAATATTTCGCCAAAATATGCGGAAACAATAAAAACGATTGCACTTAAGGATAAAATTGAATTAAATGACGAAGAAGTAGAAGAAATAATAAAACTTTTTAAGTGATCCTTTTGGTGATAATTTGGAAGAATATGCATGGGTAATTGAATATTTGCCACAAGGAAGATCTGCAGATTCAAAAACTGAATCCATAGTTCAGCTTATAGGTCACAATTTTTTTACATTACTTGAAGCAACTGTGAAATCAGAATCAGTAGTTTCAATTGGACAAAAAGTTTATATAGGAAAAGAATATCGTAATGAAATTGCACGCATAAAAGGAAGGTTGAATTTTTTTCAACTTACCCAAAATGCAAAAGAAAACGCATCTATTGCAATCAGATCCATAGTGCAAGAACGGGAAAGTGATTTTATTGCGTTCATAAACAAGGCTGCACCGATTTCAATGAGAATACATCAACTTGAATTTCTTCCTGGCATTGGAAAAAAATATTTGGAATCGCTTCTTATAGAAAGAGAGAAGAAACCATTTGAGAATTTTGCGGATCTCAAAGCGCGAATACCTTCAATAACCGATCCTGTGTTATTATTCACACACAGAATATTGAATGAACTTGAAAACAAAGAAAAACATCATATTTTCCTTGCGTCTCTCTCGCCACATACATCACCACCACATACACTTTAATTTTTCTTTTATTTTCCATGCGGTGCGCAGCGCTGAAATCTGGGCTTGTAGTGGAGTGGTTAACACGTCTGCTTTACACGCAGAATATCAGAGGTTCGAATCCTCTCGAGCCCAAAATCTACTGAAAACACTGTAAATATTCCACAAAAAATATTGTTGAAGCACTTCTTTGCAATATTTTATTATTTTCGCATTCCGATATATTTTTGCATTTTTTGCGGAATTGAGATGGGAAGGAAGCGAAATTTCATTTATTTTCATTGAGAAAAACTCTTCAAATGTACGCGCATGTCGTTTTATTTTTGCAACAAGCCGCGCGTTTTTGATAAAAACATTCTTATATTTAAATGAAAATTTTTTGCATTCGCCAGCAAATTTGAGCGGCGGACCTTGAAGAATTTTTGTCTGAGATAATTTATCTTTAAACAATTCTAAAAGTATGTAAACCTTATTGTTAAGTTTGTCCATTTTGTATCCGATAATTTTGAATCCTTCTTTTTCCATTGCGGTGCGCAGCGCTGAATAGAATCTTCTTATTTGCCCCCAAAGTACATCATCAACAATATTCGGTGCTGCGAACGAAATGCAGTAAATATTCTTCGTTTTTAAAAAGTCTGTAAGTTGCAAATCGGTTAGAGTTCTCTCTGTAAAAAAAGCGAGTTCATCGTTTGATCTGAGGAAGGCGCGTGCGCAAGCTATTATTGCATTATAACTTTCCTTGCTCACATTAGCGGAAACATTACGATTCGCATCTATAGGATCAATAACTATCAACGGGGTTTTAAATTTCGCAAGCGCCTCCCTTTTTTTTACCCCGTCCTCTCCTTTTTTATTTCTTAAATCTATCAATGTATGTTCTTTCCATTTTGCGATCGCATCCATAGTTTTTTCAAATGTTCCATATCTAAGTATGAGCAATTCGCACAAATAACCTGAAAAGCCTTGCACTTTTATTTCAGCGCCATATAAGAAATTAATTTTGAGGAATTTCTTCAAAAGCCTAACTTCATCTTTTTGTTTTTTGCTCATCTTAGAAAGTATATATTTGCAATGAAGCAGACTTCGGTCTACTGCCGATTTGAATTTTGAGGAAATTTTGCTGACTTCGTATCCCGGAACGACATCTATTTTTCGTCCTTCAGACAAAATACGTACGTAGGGATGTTGGGCGTAAGCAATTTTGAAAATTGCGTTGGGAAACGTATTTTTAACAGCAGCAAACACAAGTTTTTTCATTTTTTCTTCTTTCTGATTATGCTTAAAAAGCACGAAAATATCAATATCCTTATCATCATTCAAAAAGGTGCCTTTTGCAAATGAACCTGCCAGTATTACTTTTGTTTTTGGTATTTCTTTTTTTATTCGCTTTATTACAGATAAAATGAATTTTCGTTCATTTTTTTCATATGCAGTTGTTGGTTTTAGGCCTTGAATTATTTTTGTTTTAATTGATCTTGTAAGACCGGTCATAAAAAGAAAATAAGAATGTTAAATTTTTAAATAGCACAATAGTATAAATTGCATGCGAAAATCAACTATTTCGTTTCTATTATTGTTATCGTTACCATTATTGCTTATGCTCGGTTGTATTAGTGAAAGAACTGCAACCATGCCAACGAACGAAGGGGTTCTCTTAGTAATATCTCACAATCTTGATAGTGATGGCACTGTGGATGTAGCCGAATATGCTTTCAAACCAATAATTGTTGATGTTGAACAAAATATAATAATGCAAAAATTTGTAACCGTCACAGAGACTGAAACAGCGCTTGATATAATATCAACTAATCATTACAGTGATTCGAATATATCGGTCCTTGAACAACTTATTTTTCAATTTGACAACGAAAGAACAGATATGGAAAATATATGTAAAGATGTGTTTGGAATAAGCAAAACTACAGAAAACATTTGCACGAATCATGCCGAATGCGCAGACAAATGTACAAACACACAATGCAAAAAATACCGATATGCAAACGAGTTATTAGGATATTGGATTTACGACTTTTTACAAAACAGCCGCATGATGGATGCGAATATACGCGACGTAAAGAACGCAATAATATTTCTAAAAGATGCTACACCAGAAGAAAAAAAACAAGTAATGAGTAAACTTAACAAAATAATAGATTATACGCATGCCATAAACATCAATCCGCTACTCAATGATAATACATTTGCCATGTGTAAGCAAATTGGTTATAATAATTCTAAAATAATAGATATGCTGAATATAATGGGCGGCTATGATAGGCGTCCGGTTGCGCATGCTTACGTGGTAAATTTAAAATTTGCATTTAATGGCAAAGATCATAGTGAATTAAATGTAATAGATAACTTACCAAAATCTTTAGCAATATTGCTTAGAAACATATCACTTGTACAGAACAGTATCTATAATAAAAATCAAAGTCAAGTGATATGGCCAACTATTGCGTTTGATTCGCATCAAAAATATCTACTTGGCTATTCATTTGTCACAACACAAAATACGTATGACGATATTCTTGTAAAACAATATTGGCCAACTTCAAATGTATCTATCAAAGTTGTCTCTATTGAAAAAAATCCATTGATAAAATACATAATTGAGATAAGTGAGATGATATATCTACAATGCAAAAGCATAGGTTATTACCCTGCGCTTGCTATAGTAACATTATTTTGGGATATAGTTATTTGTATAGCCATGCTGTGTATAAAAATAGTTTTAAATGTAATAATTGTGGTTTTTAGACATAGCGGAATTAAAAATGGTGTTGTTAGAGGATTTGGCAATGCAATTCAACATGCTAAATATTATTTTATTGTTGGCATCTTTTTCTTTATTGTGGCAACCATATTATTTTTCAATTCGGACCAAATCATAGATAATCAATTTATGTATAACAAAATAATTGAAAACCTAATGAAAAATCAGTTTGGAATGTTTTCATATTTATCGTTTTTCCTATCACTTCATATCTTTTATATATTATTTGAAGACAAACTTAAAGGTTTAGTTATTGGAAAGAGCTATTATGCGAATCTTGCTGATCTTAGTCCAAAAGCCAATGCACTCAGATTTAAGATACTCAATGAGCGAGTCGCTGTGCTTAAAGAACTTGTAATAGCATCAAAAGAAATAGATACAAATGAAGAAAAGGAGGTTCTTATTTCTATTCCACTTGATCGGATAGAAGAATTGCTCAAAAAATTCGGAAGCGAAAAAGTCGTAAAAGAACTTATGGAAACTTATATTAACCGCGTAAATATGGCAATAACACGTATGAGTGAAAAATCCAACATTGTTAAAGATCATTGGTTTGAATGGGATAAAGAAATATCAGAAAAACTTGCAGAACACGATGGTGTTACATTCACAGCAATGTTTAACATACCCTCTGTGTGGAGAGTATGGGCTGCAAATAGATTTGTCGCAGAGCACGAAGTTGATAGACTTTATGTTGACGCAGAAGGTATAAAAAAAACGGTTGCGAAAACAACTATTTTGCCGGTTGCAATTAGTAGCGCCGATCTACTCAAAAAATTAGTTTTAGATAATAATATAATTGGGGGCATAATACTAAAAAAAGGTAATATAGATTCCGCGTATTCTGTCGTTGGAAATCAAACACTAGAAAGTATACTTTCATGGAGAATTTCCAATTATGCAAAAACGCTTGGAGAAAAAATATTTAATTTAGGATATATGCGTATAGAAATATCGGGCGCAACAAATTCGGTTGTATTTGTCAAAGAATTTGATAAAGAAGGGATAATATTCACGCAAAATGAAAAAATGAAAGATGCGCTCGCTGAATTCCAAAAAAAACTTAAGGACATCTAATCCGAACCGCGGAGAGGGCTTCGCCCCCTCCCCAGTTTGAGGGTCTTCCTGACCCTCCCCCACTTTTCTTTATTAGTTTTTTCTTTGGGGTGGACCCCCCAGACCTTTCTTTTTTTTAAAAAGAAAGGGATATGGACCGAACCGCGGAGGGGAGTGCCCCCTCCAAAACTGGTTGAGGGTTTTTAGGTGGGTGCTCAAACAGTTTTGAACAGTTTGAGGGTCTTCCTGACCCTCCCCCACTTTTCTTTATTAGTTTTTTCTTTGGGGTTGATACAAATCTTGTTGTATTATCATCAACGCCCATTTTTCTTTTTGAGGTTATTTCTTTGCAGATTGTCCTTTGTCTGCGCAGAAAACAACAATTACAGACGCATTCAAAACATCTTATCCTACCAATCCTAGGTTTAACTATTGACCAAATTGTTAATTTACATTAAACTATTAGTAATCTTTTAATTATAATAATCTTTTTAATTTATTCTTTTAATTAATTTTGTGATTCTAATGTCTGCATACGAAATTTTACATTTGATAGAATTAAACAAAAAGAAAGCTGAACTGGACTTCAAGAAAGGATATCTAATTATAAAAGGAAATGATAAAAATGATGAACAAATCAATATATTCAATAACGAATTAACAGAAATTTTATATCAAATTTCTGCATTAGAAAAAAAATTGCAAAAAAAACATATTTCACTTTTCTATCCAAATGAAGATGAATTGATAAAATTAGGATCAGAACTTGAAAAATTTAGTCCTGCTGAAATATATTCTGCAATCGAAAAGAAAAACGGTATTGCTTACGAACTTTTTGAGAAAAGAGGAAAAATTATTAAAGAAAATTTTGAAAAGAGAGGAGAAATTGCTGCATTGATTGAATTCGCAAACTCATTGCATCAAAATATAAGGATTAAATTGATAAAAGAGATTAAATCAGGAGAATTTAAGGAACTGGATATTAATGCGCTTAATGAGAAAGAAAGACTTAAATTATTTACACTGCTCAATCGCAGCGGGATAACGTGTTTTTTGGATAAACATTTGCTAACTTCAGAAAGCACGGCTGAGAGTATTAAATGGAACGAAATCAAGATTCAGCTTAATGGGAGATATCTTTGGATAGATCAAGAAAAAGAAGATGAAATAAAACAATTTGAAAAAGAATTGACAAAAGTTTCTAATCTTGTGCAAATTAAAAATGCTGAACGACAGATAAAGGCGTTTACCCCTGAAGAAGAAACGCAATTTAAAGATTTGCAGGTTGCATATCTTGCCATGATAAAAAAACGCGATGCATTTTTTGAGGAAAAGTAAAAATTTCTGTTTTTACTTTTCTTCTACTTGTGAACCGGATATTTTTAGCATATCTTTTAGAAGGAGTTTTTCAAATTCATTTCTTGTATATTCTTGTTGTGTTGTAGGATTTGTTATATCTGTTTGTACACGATCAATCTTATACGTTTTTCCATCGAGTACAAATGTGATAGGTTGTTGTTCTGCTAATTCCTTATTAATCTCATCTGTTACGTGGTCTATTTGGTTTTTGAATGCTTCTTTAATTGGTTTTTTTACTGTTTTTAACCACAAGAAACCTCCTCTAACATACTCTATGTCTGGATAAGCCTTCTTAGTATCTTCCATTTTTTTCTCGAATCGAACTTGAAGGTCATTAAAAACATTCTTGAAATTACCTTCGGTTATCCAATCAGCATCAGAAAGCGTTACACCAGTAGCGGTACCAGTTTCTTTATCTATTGAAAAATTGTTAATAAACTGGAGTTTGATTGCTTCTTTTTCAGTTATTCCTTCGTTTTTTTTGGGTATGATCGGTACGTCTTTAACCGGTACGGTTCCGACTTCATTTGGTATTGGTACACTCGATAAAACGATTTTTTCGTTTAATTGTTTTTTAAATTCTTTAAATCCCTTTTCACCTGCACCATGCTTTCGTATGATCTCCTTAAGCATGTCTGCAACAGTTCCTCTATTCGCGTTGATATATGGTATGAAGTCAGGATTCTCTACTAAAAAATTACGTGTTTTTTTATTACGATCTATATATAGCAATTTTTTAGTTTCTTCATTCATTCCTCTTATATAATCAGAATAATACGCCGCCTCCTTATCTAATATCTTTTGTTTATAAACCATATGACATCCCTCTTTTTTTGTTATAATTTAAATACCTATTCTCACTTCATATATAAATATTTTTCTATACTTTTTTTGTTATAATTTAAATACATATTCTCACTCGTGAAGTTAGGTTGTCGCCTCGTCCCGCAATTCAAATATTTCCCTAAGCTGTTTGCCATCAAGTTTGGTTAAAATATCTTCACCCGAACCGATAATTGAATCCGCAAGCTCCTTTTTGCGCACGAGCAAATCTGCAATGCGCTCCTCAACGGTTCCTTTTGTTATAAGTTTGTAGACAAACACATTCTTCATCTGGCCGATGCGATATGCTCTGTCTGTCGCCTGGTTCTCTACCGCCGGATTCCACCATCGGTCGAAATGAATAACGTTTGTGGCAGCGGTGAGATTTAGACCAAGACCTCCGGCTTTCAACGAGAGAATCATGATTTTGGGTTTTTTATCGCTTTTAATATCATGCACTTCTATTGCTTCTGTTTGGAATTCCTTTACAATTTTATCTCGCGCCTTTCTTCCGAGTCCTCCATGAAAGTAATAGAATGCTGCTAGACCACCAAATTCTTTTTTTAGGTTTTCGTATAACAGGGATGCCATTTCAGTGTATTGGGAAAATATAAGACACGATTCGTTGTTTTCAATTATAGTTTGAATAAGCTCGTGTAATCGTTCCACCTTTCCAGAGCGGTCTCCGAGCGTCAGCGAATCTTTGAGTAGATTGGTTGGGTGGTTGCATATCTGTTTCAGTTTTGTGATGGTCGCGAATATCTCAATTCTCCGCTTGCCTCCTATTTCGGCTTCGATGCGCTCCATAGATGAATCTACAACCGCTTTGTAAAGCGTTGCCTGTTCCATAGTTAGTCTGCACCATTCCATTATCTCGTTCTTTTCTGGAAGGTCGGTTATGATTCTCTTGTCCGTCTTTAATCTTCTAAGTAGAAATGGGCTTATTGCCCTGTTCAACGCCAGTTTTCTCTTCTCGTTGGAATTGGTTTCGATTGGTTTTGCGTAATTCTCTTTGAATTCCTTCCATGCTGGTAGATAGCCTGGGTTCAGGAACTCCATTATTGACCATAATTCGGAAAGGCGGTTCTCGATAGGAGTGCCTGTAAGCGCGATCCTGATTTCGGAATGTAGTTTCTTTATATGTTGTGTCTGTTTTGTGAATGGATTTTTTATGTTCTGCGCTTCATCAAGCACAATAACAGCCCATGGTATCGATTCAAATTCTTTTTCATCACGCCATACAAGTGAATAGCTTGTTAAGATGACATCCATTCTATTTACTTCTCTTGTGAATTCTTTTCCGTCCTTTCTTTCCATACTATGGTGCATAAAGATTCTTAGACCTGGAGCGAAGCGCGAGAATTCGTCCATCCAGTTTCCAATTACGGATGTGGGGCAGATTATAAGTATTGGTTTTCTGTTGCTTTTAACTAATTTTACTATGTGCGCGATGACCTGCACGGTCTTGCCAAGTCCCATATCGTCGGCAAGCAACGCACCCAAACCAAACCGTGAAAGAAAATCAAGCCATCCCACCCCGCGTTTTTGATATGGCCTTAGTTTGCCTATAAAACCTTCGGGCTCATTTAATTCGCTGAAGCATTCGTTTTCTGATATGGCTTCGATAATGGATTCAAATTTCGTTCCATTATTTGAAAAACTAATTTCAACGCCTTCATTGGCGGCCGATATGCCAAAACCGATAGCTTTCTGAATTGATTTTACTTCTTTCGTTTTATTGAGAAGGTCCATAACCTTTGATGCATCATCTGGATTTATCTCAACCCATCGGTCTCTCACCTGTACGAGATTTGTCTTGCTTCTGACAATCGCTTCAAATTCATCCTGGTCTATATCAATCCCATCCAACGAGACGCTATAATCGAACGCGAGTATATCAAGATTGGAGGCCTTTTCAGTAATGAGATTGTTATTGTTCCTGAGCGCAAGATTTATCCTTATCGGCGCCGTTACATTGATCTCAAGATTTTTTGGTATTTGTACCGTAAATCCCTTTTCGCGAAGTGCAAAGGCATCGTTCTTAAGAAAATCATATACCATTGCTGAACTCAAATCCAATGCGCCGCTCATTATCGCATCTGTTGAAAATCCAGGAATTTTTGATGCTTCGGCAATTTTTCTAGCACTGCAAAGCTTCAATGCTATGTTTTTGGATTTTTGTGCATCTTTGATTGGATATATGAGACTTGGGTCATGCTTTGATTGCATAAAATATTCAAGCCTCCAGATTCCATTCTCTGGAAGACTGAGTCTAAAAAGCAGATTGTAATCATCTGAGATTTGGAACCTGAATTGGTCGCTGATGCTATTGGTTCCAGAAGCGAAAACAAAGCGGTTTTCGGTCATTTTTTCCCACTTTCCCTTGCCATCTCCTTTTATTTTTTGCTATTTTTTTATTTTCTTTGAAATTTTCCTTTTGGATTTGTTCTTTCTCTTTGATTTATGTACTTTGGTTGTTTTGAGTAGAATTCGTTTGCTGGAAAGCAACTCAAATAATGCTTCTGGTTCAATACCTTGGAGTTTGAAAAGGATTTGTGGTGCTTTATCTATTTCATCTGCCAGTACGTAATATAGCGCAGCAATATGTTTACAAGGATTCACCCAATCAGGACAACTGCATTTGGATTCGAAACTTTCTGGAATAAGAGATACGCCGCAAATCTCTTCAATATTTAGAGGCATTTCATTGTTAAGGAGCACTCCAAGAACTTCAGGAGAATTATTTATGTTTTTTATTATCCTCTCCCATCGTTTTTTAGTGTGTGTTTTGAATGATATATCCACAGAATAATCTCCAAGCGAGCCTTCAACCTTGGCACTTAAGTTCCCTTTCTCAAGCCGTATATCAAATACTCGTTCGGCTCTTGCATATGCTCTTCCACGCGCCATGCGCTTTTCATCGCCTTTACTTTCTACCAATTTGATCCATTTTTGCCCCCACCAAGTTATACCAAATTTCTTTCCTTTTTTGCCAGGGACTGGTTTCGGTATAGGGGCTGCTTTTGGAAAGTCCCAATGATTCCAACTTCTTCTCCACCAACCGATAAACTCACCTCGCATATCTTGACTTTGCCACTTTACGCCTAAAGATATGTCAGGCGTAAGTTTTTGAATAATCTTTCATTCCTTAATTTGGAAATTATGAAGAAAAAGCTTTTAATGATTTCTCTGCGAAAGATGAGATGATGAACTAAATCAATTAGAGGAAGTTAATTCGGAACAGCACAAATATATCTTATAGATGATGCTACGATGAAAAATAAGAGGAATTTAATCGGACTGCTATTAATAGTTGGGTTTGTTTTGATTAGTGGCTGTGTTGAAGAGAAACCAGAAGAAAAGCCTTCTGATTCTTGGGCGGAGATTAGAGCCAATGATGTTGCCATTTTATCCGATGGATGGAGTCAGCCAAAAAGAATTGAAGTAAGTGATGATGGATGGGAAGATGGAGTGTATATTTCAAGTGATGGAAACACATTATATTTTGTATATTATCCTGGCGATATTCTTGCCGATTTAAAGGCAGGAAAGTTCAAGGATGATATTGATGTGTATTACTCGATAAAGCCCTTCACCTCAAAGAAAAAACATGCAATATCAGAAGATATATGGTCGGAAGGCGGGGTTATGATTTCTGGCTCTGACATGTATTATATGTCTAATAAGCCAATAGATGACAATGATAAAAATTATGATGACAATATCTATAAAAATGGAGAATTATTGACTTTTAATACTAACCAAAGTGAAGGAGATCCCCACCATTGTTCTGCAAAAAACGAACTATATTTTTGGATAAATAAAGAAGAGGTTACTAAAGAAATTTATGTGTATAAAAATAATCATGTTTCCAAACTTCCTGAACCTATTAATGACGGACACGAGAACATTCAGCCTTTTTTAACTCCTGATTGTCAAACAATGTATTTCACTTCAAACAGAGACGGAGGAGTGTTAAAGATATATAAATCACAAAGACTCGGTGAAGATTCTTGGAGCAATCCGAAAATTGTAGTTTCTAGTAAATATGGGGTTGGCGAGCCAACGCTAACAGATGACGGCAAATTCTTGTTTTTTGTCCAGCTATTTAAGTCTGAAGATGGAAACTCTTCCACTACTGATATTTTTTATTCTGAAAAATTATCATAGCCCTATCCAGATTCGAACTGGAGTCCCAAGGTCCAAAGCCTTATGTCCTTGACCACTAGACGATAGGGCTAACCCTTAATTAAAATTAATACTGTCTCGCAAAATACATAAATATATTTGCCGGTTTGCCACAATTTACGCATTTTTTATCGTTAGGCACATCAGAACTTTCAAACTCGCATTTATCCGAATTGAAAAATGAAAACATTGTTCCGCGCGCGTCGCAGGAATATTTTTCTTTTAATTCGTTCGCACATTTTTCGCCTTCTATTTGATCGGTGCAAAATGCGACCTTTACTATTTTTCCTTGACCTATTTTTTTTATCATTTCCTCGCAATTTTCGGCACTGTCCAAACTTTTTATAAATCTCTCTGAACTCTTTGCGCTGAGCCGTTTGTTTAATGACCTTGCAGCATCAAAAATTGCATTTTCCATATCCGCAATCTTCACACTTTCTTTCTTTTTATTATCCCGCGTAACAATTACTACACTATCTTCCGCAATATCGCGTTCGCCTATTTCTATTCTGATCGGAACGCCCTTCATCTCCCAATAATTGAATTTGGAACCTGGCGTTTGATCGCGCAAATCCAGATGTGCGCGGAAATTCTTGGAAATTTTTTTCTGAATTTCTTTAGCGAAAGCGATCACTTTTTCCTCATTTCCTTTTTTTATTATTGGGATTATTACAATTTGTACAGGTGCGATTTCAACAGGAAGTACAAGTCCGCTGTTATCTCCATGCAACGACAACATAGTCACATAAATTCTGCTTATTCCTGGTCCATAGCATGTCTGCCACGCATACTCAGATTCATTTTTTTCATTTATATATTTTATATTATACGCAGTAGAAAAATGCTGCCCTAAGAGATGAGTACTCGCAACTTGTAATACCTTTCCATCTGGCATAAGCGTATCTACTGCAAATGTATCGCTCGCTCCAGGAAATTTATCCCACTGCGGTCTTTTGAAAATTATATATGGAATACCTAATCTTTCCCATACAATTTTTTTAGTCAATATGGCGTCTTCTACGATTTGGTTTTTAGCATTCTCATTGTTTGCGAAAACGTTGTGTGTTTCTATCCATAAAAATTCCCTGCCCCGTATAAATGGTTTGGTTGCTTTTGTTTCATGCCGCCACACGCATCCTTTTTGATATATTTTTATTGGTAGATCTGAAATTCCATTGACCCAAAGCGCATACATCGGATAAATGCACGCTTCGCCTGTCGGTTTTAATGCATATCTTTCTTCCAATTTTTTATCTCCAACCTCAGTAATCCAAAATACTTCAGGAATAAATCCTTTTACATGCTCCTTTTCTGCTCCAAACGATTTTTCATGAACTAAAGCAGGAAAAAATGCTGACGAGTGTCCTGTTTTTTCTAATTCTTCATCATAATTTTTGTATATAATATCTATGCTTTTCATTGCCCATGGCATAACAACTATAAATCCCTTTATATTATAGCGAAGATCGCACAGTTCTGCTTCCTTAAGAATCGTATTATACCAATCTGAAAAATTATTATCTTTGTCAATATTCATAAAATTACCTCAAGGTACCTCAAGGAGACCTCTGATTTAGAATCAGAGAATGAATTATTATTTTATCTATTTTGTCGTATATAGCCATTTTTAAGCAAGTATTCCAACCGCTCCTCAACGCGCGCAAATGGGATTCCATATGATTTCGCGAATTGGCTTATGTTCATTTCACCACAATGTGTTTTAAGCCATTTGAATATTTCTTGCGTGAGCATTTCATCGTTTATACCCTCAAGCTGTTTTATTCTCGCGTGATAGTTGTCTCGCTTTTTTTCACATTCAAGAAGAATACGCGCGTTTTGTTCGCTTGAAAGAACAAGATCCTTATATTTTTTCTCAAGCGATGCGTATTTTTCCTGCAGTTCAATATTTTTCTGCGTTGTGGAATATCCTTCGGACTCCATTATCGCGCGCATTTCATTAAATATCGATAAGAGCGGTGTATAGAGTTCTTTTGTTTTAACTTCATAGAAATCCTCGCTGATCTTTAATATATTGAGGAGCGTAAAAAATGCTTCAAATTCCCGTCGCTTTCTATCTTGACCCAATGAATAAGTAAATATTAACTGATCTGGTAAAAAAGTGATGCGATAAAAATGATGAACGTTTCCCTTAAGGTCTGCGGTTTCAATTTTTTCAAGCATGATTTTTTTATTTTCCACTGCGATTGTTGAAAATCCGAGCTCATCAAACCGCACGTTAATCTTGGAAAAATTGCGCAGCGCTTTCCCTTTTAATGTTATTGATGCTTCGTCCATGCTTGTTACATTTGCAACATTAAATATAAATATATGATTGATAGTAAATTGGTTGATAGTATAATAGGTTGTCAGTATGTATAATTATTCTGGAATACACTGCCCAATAATAACTCCTTTTAAGGCAGATGGGAAAGTTGATGAGGAAGGTTTGCGGAATGTGGTAGAATTTGCACTCACAGAGCAAAAATGTATTGGTGTTGTACCTTGTGGAACCACTGGCGAATCCCCAGTATTAGATAACGAGGAACATATAGAAGTTATTCGGATTACCGCTGAACAAGTAAACAAACGTTTTCCAGTAATGGCTGGCGTAGGAAGCAATTGCACAAATGAGACCTTGAATTTGATTAATGAATGTGAGGAATTAGAAGTAAATGAGAAATTAGAAATAGATTCTTATCTTGTAGTTGGCCCTTATTATAATAAACCAACTATGGAAGGAATGCTCGAACATTATAAAACAGTGGCGGCAGCAACAAATAAGCCAATATTTATATATAATATTCCGGGAAGAACAGCTAAAAACATAGAACCAAGGACAATTCTTGACATTGCTAAGGGCAATGCAAATGTTGTTGGGATTAAGGATGCCGGCGGAAATATTGATCAAACTATGGAAATAATCGCAGGAAGCAGAAAACTTGGAAAAAAATTTTATATATTTGCTGGGGATGATCAAATGGTTTTTCCATTTCTTGCATTAGGTGGGGATGGAGGAATTTGTGCAGTTTCTCATGTAATCGGAAAAGAACTTAATGAACTTTTTAATGAATATAAAAAAGGGAATATTGAAACTGCACGCGATATTCATTATTCCATCCTTCCTATGATAAAAATATTGTTTTCTGAAACGAATCCGGCACCTGTTAAGGCCGCTCTGGAGATTATGGGCGTGATCAATCCTGATCCACTGAGACTTCCGCTTGTCCCGATGACGCAAAGCGGCAGAGAAAAATTAAAAACCGAATTAAAAAATTTAGGAAAAATTTAGTTAGGAGATAATTCTAGGTGCGTTTATGACAGAAGCGATCAAAGTTGTATTTGTCGGCTTAGGAAAAATGGGTGCAGCTGCCGCAAGAATCGCAAATGAAGATCCAGAAATAAAAATAGTTGCTTGCGTTGAGCTTAAAGGAAGCGAGAGTATGCAATATCCTATTTTTACTTCAGAAAAGTTTATTGATGCAATAAAAGACGCGGAAATAATGGTAGATTTTACTAATGCAGATGCGGCAACAGAAAATATTCTAAAAGCAATTGCAGCTGGTAAAAAAGTTGTTGTTGGGACTACTGGATTTAATGAAGAACAATTGAATAAAATAAATGCCGCTGTAAAAAAATATAACGCAATTGTACTTCTTGCGCCTAATTTTTCTGTTGGAGTGAATTTATTCTTTAAATTCGCGGGCGAAATGGCTACAAAATTAAGGGATTATGATGTTGAAGTTATTGAATGGCACCATAATCAGAAGAAGGATGCGCCAAGCGGAACGGCTGCAAAAATTGTGGATATAATCAAAAATGCGCGTGCGCAGCATGATGAAATTATTTACGGAAGAAGTGGAATTGCGCCAAGGAAAAAAAACGAGATTGGGGTGCATGCGATTAGAGCTGGAGATATTGTCGGTACGCATTCAATATTGTTTGTTGGAAATAATGAAGAAATTGAATTCAGACATTGCGCGCATTCGCGCGATGCATTCGCACGAGGTTGTTTACAAGCAATAAAATGGATTAGCGCACAAAACACACAAGACAAAGGCGGAAAAATATATGGAATGAATGATGTATTAGGCATCTGAACTCTGAGAAAATATTGTTTCTCCTTTTTCTTTTGATCGTTTTTCTTTTGGTTGTCTCTTGGTTGATTTCATGAATTTATCTCTTAGTGTTGAAGTTGAAGATATTCCGGGCAGACTTAGACGACTTCTTAGCGTCTTTGAACAAGTAAACGCGAACATAATTAGTATTGTACACATCCATGCAAAAAAGATTGGTTTATACGTACCTCTTGAAATAACTTTTAGTATACCAAACAAAAACGCGCTTAAAAAATTAAGCATGCTTCTCAAAAAAGAGGATGGGTGGCGAATAATTTCGCTTGAAAAAACATATGAATTTAAACAACTAACATTCGGATTGGTAGGGCATATAATACACACAAAAAGTATAGAAAAAATTACAAACTGTACGAATACCGCTGGTGCAAATGTATTAAAAATTTCCATGACTACGCCATACAAAAAAAATGGGGAGAGTAGTGCCCTTTTGACAATTAGCGCCAAAAATGACGATGTTCTTTCTAAAGCTATATCAAAAATAGAGGATATGTGCAGGCAAAACAAATTGCTCCTTATAAAGGCGATAGAATAATGGCACTTAAACTTTTGATACTCGGAACAGGGGCAGTAGGTAAGAATTTGCTTAATATTCTTTCGCAAACAAATAAGTTTTCAGTTTGTGGAATAGCCAATTCTACTGGCTATTTGTATTCTAAGAAAGGAATTGAAAAAAATAAATTAAAGAAAATCGCAAATGGGAAAAAAATCTCAGAATTCATTGATTTTGTTGGAAAAACTGCAATTGATATTGTACAAAATGGAGATTACGATGTGCTTGTCGAATTAACCACTACAAATCTGAAGGATGGAGAACCTGCATTTACACATATAAAAACGGCATTATCGCGCAGAAAACACGTGGTAACTTCTAACAAAGGTCCGCTTGCACTTAAATTTCACGAATTGAATTCGCTTGCGAAAAAAAACAATGCGTTACTCAAATTTGAAGCAACTGTAGGTGGAGCAATACCAATATTCACAACTGTAAATAATTATTTTACAGAAAACAAAATAATTTCGTTCATGGGTATTCTTAATGGAACAACAAACTATATACTTCAGCGTATGTCAGACGAAAAAATGCAATATGAAACTGCACTAAAGGAAGCACAACAATTTGGAATTGCAGAACGCAATCCATTCTATGATGTAGAAGGGGTAGATGCTGCTGCAAAACTTGTGATATTAACAAACGCAATTTTTGGAAGAAACGCAACGCTTTCAGAAGTAAAAAGAATAGGGATTTCGAGAATAACTCCTGACATTATTGAACTCGCGGCTTCGCAAAATTATGCCATAAAGCTTATATGTTGTGCTTCTATCAATGGAATAATGGAAGTTGCGCCAAAACTTATACCTATTTCAGATCAACTTGCTTCAGTGAATGGAACCCTTAATGCAATTAGTTTTGAAACTAAGTTGGCTGGTCGGCTTACATTTATAGGTAAGGGTGCTGGTGGAAAAGAAACCGCAAGCGCAGTCTTGGTTGATCTTATAGAAATTAGCAATAAAGTAGCGTAAATACTATAATAAAAATAATAAAAATAACTATACAAAAAAACAAAGAAAAATAAGAAAATCAGAATAAAAAAATAAAGGATAACAAGGGAAATGAATGCGTGCAGTGCTTAAAATAGGAGGAGGAATTTTGCGCGACAAAAACGACCTCGATACACTGGTAAAAATATTAAAATTGAATTCCGATAGAGAGAACATCTTAGTTGTCTCGGCCTTTAACGGCGTTACTGATATGCTCATTGATGCGTATGAAAAATATGAAAATACTAAATATGAATATAAATATGCATGTGAATATGAAAAAAAGCAAAGTGCTGTCAAAACAAGTACTGTCAAAATCGTTATCAAAGAACTGAAGAAGACATATCGCGCTTTTTTCGTTCATAAAAACAAAAAACTTGAAGGAAGTTTAGCAGAACTTTCAAAGCTTCTTTCTCTTAAAAGAAGGGGCATACGGCTAAAAGAGAGAATCGTAAGTTTTGGTGAAAGATTGAGCGCGATTACAATTGCGGAATATCTAAATGTGTATGGAATAAACGCACTTGACATGAACGCAGAAGAATGCGGTATAATCGCGGATGGACGATTTGAACATGCAAACTGTTTGATTGAAAAAACAGTAAAAAATTTTACAAAAAATGTTGTTCCAAAAATAAAAGGACGAACAATTGTAATTACTGGTTTTTATGGCGTTGATGAAAAAGGGAATGTAAATACGTTTGGAAGAGGAGGATCGGATTATTCCGCAGCGCTTGTTGCCCGAGCTTCAGGAGCGCAAATACTTGAGATATGGAAAGATGTTGAAGGCTTTATGACTGCCAATCCGCGTATTGTAACAAACGCAAAAAAATTGGATGAAATAACATTTGATGAGGCAAAAGAACTTGGTTATCTGGGAGCGAAAATACTCCATCCTCGCACTATGGATCCGCTTGAGGGAACGAAAATTTTTGTTGAGATAAAGAGTGTGTTTGCGCCAACCCACACCGGAACCAGAATAGTCTTGAACCGGACAAAAAAGTTGGGCAAAATAATCACTTCAATTGCGATCAAAAAAGGAATGTGTATGGTTAATATCATGAGCGGTAAAATGGTTGGTGTGCCTGGCATCGCCGCGCAAATTTTCAGCGCTGTCGCGAAAAAAGGCGTTTCTATAGATACTATTACCACTTCACAGGTTAGCATAACATTTACAATAGAAGAAAAAGATTTTGAAAATACGAAAAACGCTTTGGCTGAAATGGCTCACTTGATTGGAAACAACTTTGAAATTATAAAAGGTCTCGCAACAATAGGAGTGGTTGGAGCCGAAATGGATGTACCAAACACGGCTGGACGAGTATTTGGCGCAATAGGCAGAAAGCAGATAAACATTGAACTCATTTCACAAGCGTGCGCAAGTATAAATATTACGTTGATGGTGTTGCAGAATAAAGGCGAAGAATGCGTACGCGCGATTCACGATGAATTTGAATTGGGTAAACAAATTAGGTAAATTAGGCGAATAATCAATAATCAATACACCCATTAATACACCTCTCAATACATCCGACCAACAGAGTTTTTCCAATCGGCATATTTAAAAGTAATTCGCAATTTATAC
The DNA here is from genome assembly GCA_040757035.1 of Microcaldota archaeon. GTDB lineage: Archaea > Micrarchaeota > Micrarchaeia > Anstonellales > Bilamarchaeaceae > JAHJBR01. The sequence goes on from JBFLYM010000007.1 coordinate 27,881, forward strand.
TTATTAGGCATTAGATATCTATTAGACATTAGGTGTCGGGCGAAAGCCTATATAGACAAAGGCCTATACAGGTGAAAAACATGGCATTAAATCAATCCACATTACTTAGTTATGGTGCGTGCGCGCTTGGTTTTGTCGGAGCAATGGGTTCATTTATTGGTGGAAGCGGAAGTATAATCGGTTTTATCGGTGCTATTCTTGCTGGTTTGGGCGGTATATTTACAATACTTTTTTATAAATACGGTTATATTTTTGTTCCAATTATTACTGGGCAGACAAAAATTTCAACAAATTTTGAAAGCGCGTACGAAATTCCTCCAAATCAGGATGCAATATTAAAAAAAGGGGCGAGCGGTATTTATTACGCGTCTATGTTTTTGGGGATACGAATCTTTGAAAGCGCAACAGAAAAAAACGTGGAAGAAAATATCGCGTATAACGAATATTTTGAACGCGCAATCTCAAACATGAAATACGTTACCAAAATATCCTATCTTCTTTATGTTGAGAATATTTCCGAAAAAAGAAAAATAATAGAAACACGAAGAGCCGAAGCCCAGCTTCGCTTGGCGAGAGAGCGGGACAAACCCGAATCAGATCCGCTTAAACTTGACAGATATGAACGCGAAGTCGCGAAATGGGACGGTGAACTAAATAAACTTATCAAAGGAATAAAACCAATGGGCGCGCTCGTATACGCAATGACTACAGCAACAGGAATAACAAAAGAATCAGCACTCGCAGCGGCAAGAAGTCAAGCGCAAGAACTTAAAGCGGTACTAACAAACGCGCTTAATGTTGAAATAGACGTACTTACAGCTGATGAAATGCTCAAAACGTTTGAATGGGAAAAAACAATTCCGTCAACACCGCAGGAACTCGAAGATATGGTAATGTAATTTGTAGTGTGGATATATTTTGGCCGCAATCTAGCCACAATATAGCGTAATATGGTGATATAAAAATGGGTAAAGTTTACATATCTAAAGTTTCAAATTGCGAAATATCAAGAAGAAATATACTTATCCATCCTCCGGAACCGCCCCTGGATGTAATATTTGAAAACCCTGACGATGGCATATACGTAGGAAGAACGCGCATATTTCACGTTCCTTTTTATTGGTCATACAAACGGGTTACCAATCCACATATCGCAATAGTTGGAATAACCGGAAGCGGAAAATCATATTTTATCAAGACGTTTCTCACACGCGCAAGTTTTGTCTGGAATTCAAACGCGCTTATAATAGATTGGGCTGGCGAATATAAGGAATGGGTCAAGCAGACTGGCGGCATGGTGGTTTCGCTTGGAAAAGGTTCTTATCTTAATCTTCTTGATTTGGGTGGAATGAAACCGTATGATAGAATAAAACAAATAATGCGAAGTCTTGAATTGCTTACAGATATAGGGCAATATCCGGAACAAAAAAGACTTACAGAAATGGCGATTGAAAAAGCGTATGTAAAAAATAAATTCAAGATGGACGCAGTGGAACAACGCGATGAGATAGGAAAGCGCCTTGTTGCGCCAACGCTCAAAGACGTTATTAATATATTAGAAGAACAAAGCGCGTTGGGCACATACGAATTTCCTGCGGAACTGGAAAATGCAAATTATAGGCTTAGGCAATTTACAAAATCAGGAGAGGATTTTTTTGCGCAACAAAGCACAATAAGTTTGGATGAGATTACTACTTCTGGTCTTGTTGATATTGATCTTTCAGGGCTTCCTGATGAAACATTTAGGGCGCTTGGCGCTCTTTCTATTTTACAATTTCTAAAGGAAAAAATGCGCGTCAGTGGATGGGCGAAGGAAAAGGGGCTCAGACTTCTTATTGTGTTGGATGAAGCGTGGAAAATAGCAAAAGAAGATAATAGCGATGCGGTTATGATAGTGCGCGAAGGAAGAAAGTACAATTTCGGCCTTATTGTCGCCAGCCAAAATCCAACCGATATAAGCGAGGCGATATTTTCTAACGTTGGAACAACATTTATCTTAAAAATAAAATTTGAAAAGTTTTTGGATTATGTACAAAATACGCTTAATTTCAGTCAATTCATGAGAAGTGAGATTTCTAAATTTGGAGTCGGAGAGGCGGCTGTAAATATGGCGTTTCATTCTGCAGCGCAATACCCAAGCACGTTTCTTTTAGACAAAATAGAAGGTGAAGAACCACTCAAAGAATATTTTCTTGATTTAGAAAAAATATTGACAATTCAGCAAAAGAGGGATATAAATATGGCGAAAAGTGTTTCATTCCAAAGGGAAAATTTAAGGAAAAAGATGCGAGAATACGGGCTTAATGAAGAACGTATAGAAGAAATTTCAAAGCTATTCGAAAAAAAGAATAGACACTTAGATGTAGTTTCTTTTGTAATTCTGCTTGAGCGTTTTGGTATAAGCAGAAGTAATATAGGTACATTCCTCAAAGATATAGACATAGATGACAGCACTATAATTAATATTTTCACCAAAGCGGATTATAAAAAAGAGGATTTGGGAAGCAGGGATATTACCCAGGTGATTTTGGAGGAGGAGAGGGTGGAGGAATAAAAGAGGGGGAAATGAAAGAGAAGAGGAATGAACGAGGAATGATCAAATGGCAAAGATATGCATAGTCTGTGAGAAAGAACCAATAGAAAATGCTTACAAGGTGTGCGATGATGTCATAATAAAAATAATACGTACGGTAAAGCAAAAATTGAATATTGCAAAAAACAATGAACTCTTTGTGTGCGAAAGTTGCATATCTACTTATAAAGAAAAGCGGAAGAAATTTGAGAAAAATTTTACACTATGTGTTGCAATTGCCGTCATAATATTTATAATGATAAATGGATTTCAGCTTATTAATGGAAAATTTAGCGTAATTTTATTTTTTATATCCATATTTTTGGCAGTAATAATTTCCGCACTTGCCGTTTTAAATTATGCGGCTCCGCCAATTGAAAATAGTTTAACATCTCTGTCTACGCTGTCTACAAAGACAACAAAAATATCTACAGCTTCAAAAAAACAAAAAATCAAGTAAAAAATATAAGAGGTAAAAAAAGTACAAAAGATATATAAAAGGTATATATCATGGCCGAAGAGAAAAAAAAATTAGAAGAACAACCGCATGTGGATGGGTTTAAGATTTTTGCAAAGCTTAAAACAAATTTAAAGGATGTTGATTCAAAGCTTCGCACAATTTCTTTCATGGAAGTAGTATCAGAAAAAGATTGTGTAAATGCAGCATACATAGAAAGTCGAAATATAGAAAAAACCCCTTATCTTTTCGCGCTTTTCAAGTTCAGAAATGATGCCATGGATATCATGTATTCAATTCCTCCAAATATTGCTCCAAAAAAAAGAAAATTAGATGTTGTTAGATATTTTCTTAATGTTCTCACTGTGCTCGGTTCGGCTTATACTATAGAACAAACAGCAATTTATCAACTCCTAGATGCTGCACTTAAAGAAATGAATGATTTCGTCGGCTTAGACTTCAATAAGCTGTATATCAATTATGACAATTTAAAGAAGGATTACGAAGATGTTTCCAGACGCTTCAAGCGTCTTCAACAAAAAGTGGATATTCTTAATAATGAGAATTACAACTTAAAAACAAAAAATGATGAACTTTCTTTGCGTATCAAGCAACTTGAAACTATGAGTAACGATACACTCAAAGAAAAACTTCAAGAATGGATCTATGAACATGAGAATGAAATAAACATTTCTGATTTTTCAAAATTTTATAAAATTCCTGAAACCAGAGTGGAAGAAATGTTAAACGTGCTTGTAAAAGAAGGATATGTGCAACCTATACAATAAACGATATCAGGGATAAAGCAAACCAAGATTATTTATAACTATTGAAAGATACGCTGAATTAAGCAACGTCGCGAAGCAAAATAAAGTAATAAAGGCTGAATCAATGCAGAAGAAAAAGGAGGAAATAAAGAAAGTAATAATAAAAAAACAATCTTACATGTTTGAACCACGCAAAAGATACTTTAACAAAAAAAGATTTAAAATAACTGAAAAAACACCTTTACAGCGTATAATGGATGAGTTGCACAAAAATGTTTTTCTAAAAAGCCCTGGTATGGATAAACCAGCAATGAAAAATCTCTTTGTTCCTGCGGCCATGATTGTAATATGTTTGGTTATTTTCATGCTGGTTGCTACAAATTTATTTTCGCCAGCTCTATCGACCCTGAATGCAACTTCAGAAGTTCTTGTGCAACCTAAATTAAATATCACGCTGACCGAAAGCGGCATTGCGTCAATTGGTGTTTTTGCTGATAACAAGCAGGTTGCGTATTACAAACTAAATTATTCCGTATCAAATGCGAATGCGGTGACGATTTCTACAACAACGTATGCCAATCGCGTACCGAACCAAATATTTCTTTTAACAAGTAAAATGGAAAGAGCATCTACTTACTCGCAATTCAGAGATCTGCTCAAAAAGCGGCTTGCTGAGAAAAATTTGGTAATAAATGAAATTTCGCTTGAACAAATAGACGCACTTCCAAATGGCGCGCTACTCATAATACCAAGCGGCCGAATACCAGAAAAAATGGTTCAACCTGGTAATGCAAATTTAATAAGCCTGCTTCAGCGTGGTGTAACCATAATATATATCGGACAGCGGTTTGACGAAGGCAGTATAAGCGAAACAGGAAATCGCGAACCAATTCCACCAAATTCTGAGATTAGAAATCTTTTTTCCTTTGTGGACATGAGCATAAGTTCAAACGCTCTTAACATTAATTCTCCTCTTTACCGCATATCTCAATCAAAAATGGACAGTGAATTTCTTTATGGTGCAATAAGCAAGCAGATAATTCTAAACAGTACAATACTTTTTGTACCGCAAACTTTAGATAACGGCTGGAAAAGTCCTGATTCTGCAGCACATGATATAGAAAAAATAATCACCGAAATGAGATGGATAACTCCGGAATCCGAAACACACGTATATATTCCAGTTGTGAAAAATACCAGCAACTATGCATTTTTTTTATCTCAGTCATTTATCAAATCAAAGAAGAATATTGTTGTGCGTGTAATAGCATCGAATGAAAAAAACGAAACAACCGAAAAATTAGACATTATTTATCCGCGTAAAAATACAAATGGGGACCTTTTTTATAGTACTACTTATAATACCAATTTGTTTAAAGTAATTTCAACTAATGTTACTAACAAAGATATCCAATTTATAATTAGGTTCAATGAAACAAATAAAGGCAAACAGAAGCTATTTTTCGTAGTAACCAATGTTTATGGAAAAGAAGCGCAGCCAAATTATTCTATTTCCTACGGTACGGAAGAAGGTATAGAACTACAAGGAACTAATCAATTTTCAGGGCCTTTAAACTTGGATGAAGGGATATATCTTGCTTCAATAATGGATGGTAGCGGCAATAGTTATGCACAGGCCATACTTGATGTTATTGCTGTTAATTTTAAGACAGTCTCAGCTGATTACGAACAGGGAAAATTCAATTTTTCAGCATATGCCAAACAGGACCAGCCAGTAAATATAGCAAAACTTCAGATAATAGTTGATGAAAAATATAAATTTGATTATGTTGACAAATCAACGTTTGAAGTAAATTTAAGTAAATATGTTAATCCACTTCCTTCTGGCAATCACACGTTTGAATTTAGATTTAGTAATACTAAAAAGCAAATTGTTCTCACAAAAACTGTGCCAACACCTTCATTCTATGAAAATCCAGTCTATTGGATTATGTCATTAATTGCGCTCGTTCTTTTTATCGGAACACCATATCTTGCTGCGTTAATACAAAAAACAGAATATTCTCTGGATATTCCTGATTTTCCCCCACTTGCAAGCATAAAAATCCCAATAAAAAAAGACGCCGTGTTCAATATATTTGAAAAAATAAATGAAGATTATAAATGGGAAAACACTCCGTTAACACTTAGTGAAATTAAGAAAGGATTCAGAAAAATAATTTATCAAAATAAACCAATTTTTATAAGCGATTATAATTTGGAGTATATCCTTGAGGAACTGCAAAACAAAGGCTATGTTAAAAACATGCTTGAATATTATGGACTTAGTAAATGGGAAGCCGATACGAAGAGAAATATCATTCAATTAGCCATTCATAGAAAAATAAGAGATATATGTATAAACGAGGCAATACCATTTAGTAAATTAGGAGAAAGTCAGGATTATGATATAAATCTGAAAGTGCTTGGACAGGATATTTTTATATATATAATGGATTCATTCGAAAAAAGGGAAGAAAGGCTTTCATCCGCATTAAAAATAATGCATAAAGGTATTGTAGTTTTACTCTTTGAAAACTCCGATGCAAAGAAAGATTTTGAAGATACTATAAACGCTGCTTCTGAAACTAGCGGACTTGTAAAATTAGAGATAATGGCAGGTTCGCTAACTCCGTTGACTATAAATGAGTTGGAAAAAATGCTGAAGGATATGAAGGAGATTTGATTGGACTTTATTCTACTGGGATATAGCGTAATTTTGTTATTTCCGAGAAAGTAAAAAAGTGAAGAAAGTTCCGAAAGTGAAAAGTTTAAATAACTTTCTTCACTATTATAACCATGAGTACTATGTTGATAAACCCATTTTCAGCAAAACATCCTATAAATCCGGAATACTTTGTTAATAGAACAGAAATTTTAGAGGCTTTTAAAGGAGACTTGGAATTCTCTATAAATGCTAGCCCCCCAAAACCAGAAAATGTGGCAATAACCGGGCGCTGGGGCTATGGGAAAACATCTCTACTTAAGAAATTTGAAAGCATCGCACTACAGGATCAGAGGGTTTTTACGGCTTATGTAGAGGTTATACCGACTTTTTGCAATGATTTCCATGATTTCTCCATAAGGGTCAGAGATGAGATAGAAAGAAGTTTCAAGGTTTCAAGCAAATCATTATTAACGAAATTAAAAAGTGACATAATCCCGAACTGGCGTATTAAAACAATCGATCTGGGGTTGGGAGAGTTGGAAAGAACAGAACGTGGCAAATCCCATGTAACAACCTTTGAAGACTCGCTCATTGAATTATGGAAAATACTAAAGCAAAACAAGATCAAGCTTATGCTGCTGATGGTCGATGACTTGCAATATTTGGCTACTGCTTATCCTGATGGCCTTTATGACTTGCGGGGCATTTTTCAAAAATTGGCCATGGACGGTTGCAATATAATGCTTGTGATAAGCGGACCCGAGACACTTTTTCAGATTAAGGATTTTGCAGAACCATTTGCAAGATTTTTCAACAGACATAATTTAAGCACCTTTGATTTTACTGAGACAAAAAAGGCGATAGTGAAACCCATTGAAATTTCAAGCATTAATATTAAAGTTGATGAGGATATTATCAAAAAAATCCATGAACTTACCAAAGGTCATCCTTATTTTATTCATTTTATAATGCATTACCTAGTCGAGTATAGGCAAAGTGGAAGAATCGATATAGGCTTCTTTAAAGATTCTTATGAAAAAATAGCGAAACATCTGGCAAGGGAAAAATTTGATTATGATTTCATGAGTAAGGCTACTGATAAAGAGAGAGAAATTTTATTAAAGATAGCAAAAAATCCAGTTGAGATATTTGAACCTTCCAAAATAAAGACCCCGAACGTTAGAAAATATTTAAGGCTGCTTACGGAAAAAGAATTATTAATACAGTTAGAAAGGGGCAGATATACACTTTATCATCCTTTGTTTCGAGAGTATCTCAGATCCAACCTTACCTCCCAATGAGTTAGGCACATAGTTTCATTGCACTCAAAATCTCCCGTTGCCTTTTCCCTATTTCAGTAGTTATCAAATCTCCATTCTGAAGCTCTACCTTCTTTATCTTCTCGAGTT
>JBFLYM010000008.1:0-35328 GCA_040757035.1 Microcaldota archaeon
TTTTTACTCTTTCAAAGGTTTTCATATGCCTATTTAGGCACATAAAGATTAATAAAGCTTTCGCTAGTTTTATCTCGAAAAAGAAAACTAGAATTGATATATGTGCCTAAAAAAGTAGGAGCTTAGGGTATAAATAAGTTTAATTAAATAGGTTTAATAAAAATGGCATTTTCAGGAAGTGATATTCGTTTGGAATCAAAATCAAATAGAATAAAGATATGCACGCCAGTTCCAGATAAGATGTTTGCCATGCTTTTACCAGCTTACGATGGTATATCTACTATAGAAGCATATTTTTTGATAGCTGAGCTAAACAAGAAATTAAATACAAGAATTCAAATGTTAAGCATAGCTTCTTTAGAAGAAATACTGCCACACTTCAACAAACAAATATTCGATGAATCTAGCGAAGAAGCTGAAACTTTAGCGATGTTCAGATTTACTCAATGGTTCCCAATTAATACGTTTGTCGCATATAAAAACTACGTAATAGGTGATATGATAGCACATATCAAAGCTAATTTTGGTTTCGATAAAATAATGATACCATCGCATCATAATAAACGAGGTAAGATGCTTTTAATAGATAATTTAACTGAGAATAATTTCAGTTTTGATGGAAATGCCGAAACTTGGAATATTATCAATCTTTTAGATAAAACAAAATGTGTAAAGATAGATACAACAATTTTTTATAATAATTTATGGCCTTTTGGTTGCTATATTGGTCCTCTTACATATCAGGTTAATAATCACGATGATCTCACTGTTTTGAATAATACTATAACAACAAAATGTATCTTTGAGCTCACTGCCGATACCTCGCCTTTTTTCCCTATAGGATTAATAGTAGAAGTTCCTCAAACAGATATCTCAGCAATTGAAGGTTTGACATATCACGAGATAGCTCGGGTCTGCCATGAAGTGAGAAAAACAATCACATGATTTATAAAGATATTGTTATAATAATAGAACATAGGGGGTGGTTATAATGGTAGAAAATCAACTTCTGACGATTCCAAGAAAAATAAAACAAAAACTGGAGAACATGCCTTTAATTCCGCAGCAACTTAAACTTGAAAATTTACAAGAAAAACTTAAAGTAGATCTTGTAACACTAAAACTTTTTAGAGATGAAATATTGCGTATACCTCGACCGTCTTCTTTAAATTATAAAACCAAACTTTATGAAATAATAATACCTAGTAGATTTTTAGCACCCAAAGGTTATTTACTTGATCCTTTTTCGATTTTTTATATTGTAAGCAAAGATAAAACATGCGATGAGGTAAATGGGAAAATAGTTAAGAGATTTATTAATTATTTCGATATTTTTCATGATGCTCATGAAAGAGGAGTTGAGCTCCTTAATGGCGTTACCATTTATCCTAATAAAAAAGATGAAAATTTGATGGCTCACCTTCGTGCTATTGAGAGCTATAAAGATTTACGTTTTACAGAGTACTTTTTTGCAAAGTGCGATCCTTGTTCTGAAGATATGTCAAAAACGCCGAAAACCGACATAATGGAGCATGTCAAAATATTCGAACTTCTTATTGACGAATATAAGGATTATTGTTTTTATAAATCTTCGGTTGTTAAGTGGTGGTCAAATCTCTTTACTACAATAAAAGAAATGAAGTCAGAATATATGAACAATATAGACAAGATGGAAGGTTTCTCATTAGTGTATAAAATAGTCTTTTTAGGATTGTTAAATTCAAAAATAGATGAGATATTTAAAGAAAATGTGGAAAAGATAGATAATTATTTTAAGAAGATATGGAATATTGTGTATGATATACATAAAAAATTAGAGGAATTAGATAACGCATATTTAGGCATTCTTAAGAGCCCACGCAATTAAAATGACTTTGTACTGATCCACTAAAAAAACGTGGATCGTATATACTCAACCAAACTTAGTTGGTAAACCTTCACGGCCTAAAAAAAACAAAATCATTGGAACAAATATAAAAATCGTAGGGCATAATAAAACATTACCTCTATTTTTCGCTTTTTCTACTTTTTCTTTGCATTGGTTTTTATAATGTTTTGTCGGGTCTTCAAACCAGGTTGGATGTTCAAACCAACTCGCACTTATTTTATCGCAAATATTTTCATCACGAAGCTGTTCGGCTATATCAAAATAACACATGTTTCGCTCGCTCGCTTCTATCCAACTTAATTTCCCTCCAGTACTAATTTCATCGCACATTTGTACTGCTGATTGGCTGTTTCCTTTAAGCGCATAACCCATTGCAACTTCATGATAGCACATTGCAACATCGCCCCACGCAAGATTATTTAGTAACGTTTCTCTTTTTAGTTCATCACATTCGCTTTCGCTTTTGGGTATAATACAGCCTGCAAAAAAAAAGAATGTAAGAAATACAAATGAAAGAAAAAACGCAAATGTAGAAAGAAATTTTACCATTTTACTGCCTCAAAGAACCATTTGCGCGAATTCCGCCTTTTCGAATTCCGCCTCTTCGTTTTCATGTAAATCATCTATGAACCGCACCAGAAATCGCATTAGGAATTGTATTAGGAACCAAATGCTTAAGCAAATCAATTACTCCTTTCGCATCGTAGCCGAGTTTTATAAGAGTGGTGTGCCCGCGCATGCCTTTTCCGCTTATTGTAAGTGTGATAAGTCCAAGTGTTTCCAAATCGGATAAATATTCCTTGTACCAACGCGAACTTCTCGCTCTTTTCCCAGCCAGCTTCGCAATAGCTTCGTATTCTTCATAAACTTCTCCAGAAATTAGAAAACCGATTTCATTCCCGATTTCTAATTTAGAATAACGACTACCTCGCAAACTAAGACGCGCGATCGCATAAAGAACAAGTTGATGATTTTCAGGAAGCGTGTTTATTGTTTCGGCTGCAAGGTCAATGTCCACTTTTTTGCGCGCTGCTTCAACTTCTATATTTGTAACTAAGTTTTTTCCATTGCGTTCGGTAATTTCTGCTGCGCTTTCGAACAGTTTAAGCGCGTATCTTGCGTCTCCGGTTTCCTGGGCTGCAACTGCTGAAGCTAGGTTTATTGCGGATTCATCTACCGTTCCTTCTTTCATTCCAATTTGTGCGCGTTGTTTTAGAATTTGTTGAAGTTGGGGCGCGGTGTATGGAGCAAAAACCATCTCGCTTTCGTATAAACTGCTTTTGCTTCTTGCGTCCAAATCATTTTTAAACGAAAGCTTATTAGAAATTCCTATTATAGAGATTCCGCCGGTTTTTTTTTCATCATTTGAGCGCGTGAGCGTGTATATTAATTCATCAAGATCTCTTATCATATCTATTTCGTCTAATATAACTATTAGTTGAATACCGCGATTCATCACTTCAATAAGTTTTTCATAAATGAACGGAAGTCCAAATCCGCTTTTTTCAAGTTCAGGGCTGAATTGTTTAAGTATTTTTTGCATTAATCTATAGCGCGAATTATAGATCCTGCAATTGACATAGGTTATTGACACTTTGTTGTTGCCCATACGCTCAATTTTTTCCGCAACCTTACGCGCGCTGCATGTTTTTCCTGTTCCTGTTTTTCCATATATGAACAAATTACGTGGTTTTTGTCCGTTCGCTGCTGGAGCGAGCGTATATAAAATTTCTGATATCTCATTGTCTCTAAATAAAATCTCATCCGGAACATAATGTGGAGAAAGTACATTTCTATCTTTGAAAATTCCTCTATTTGAATCAATAGAATTAATTGGATCAATATTGCGCTGTGAATCCATAATAATATCCATAACACAGTAAATCCGTAACTAAATAAAAAACTTCGCATTTCAGAGAACTTAGCTTTTATTCAAATTCGAGTCAGTGTTGTAAAAAAACCAGTGTTGTAAAAAATGTTCGGAATTACTGGTTACGTATGGGGATAGGTGTTTATAAATTTTTCTTTTTATATATATTACTTTACGAAAAGTGATTGATTAGTGGTATTGTTAGAGATTTTGATCTAATTATTGGTGGTTTTTTGACAAAGAAAAAAGAAAAACTAGAAATAAATATTGATATTTTTAAACATTTTTTGGTTCCAAGAATGGAAATAATTTCTAAAGCTGAAAAAGAGAACCTTCTTAAAAAATATAATATTGTCGAAGTTAATTTACCGAAAATGAAGGTTAGCGATCCGGCTGCAAAAAAATTAAATGCACAAATAGGCGACGTTGTGAAAATTGAAAGAGAAGACCCAACAGCAAAATATAATTATTATAGATTAATAATATAATCCTCCTTGGCTAAAAATTGTTGCCTTCTTAAAACGATTATAACGTAACGATGGAAAAATGGTAAAAAATCTTTTAGAAATTTATTTTAGAGATAATACTCTTGTAAAACAACAACTTGATTCGTTTAATAGATTTATAGACGTTGGACTTCAGGAAGTTGCGGACCGCAACAATGATATAAAAACAAGTGTAGCAGGTTTTGAATTCAAATTTGGCAGAGTGCGCATAGAACCACCAAGATTTTATGAAGTAAAGGGGGGATATCGGCAAATACTCCCGGTAGAAGCAAGATTAAGAAATCTGTCGTACACTGCACCAGTTTTCCTTGAGATAATTCCTATTTGTAACGGAGTTGAGCGCCCTGTTTATTCCGATGTTTTCATAGGCGAAATACCTATTATGGTAAAATCAAAACTCTGTTATCTTTCTTCAATGTCAAAAGATGAACTTATTACAAACGGGGAGGACCCAAATGATCCAGGAGGATATTTTATTATTAATGGTTCTGAAAGGGTGCTTGTTTCAATTGAAGACTTGGTTCCGAATAGACTTTTAGTTACAAAAGAATCCACTGGCGAAATAATTGCGAAAATTTTTTCCACAAGACAAGGGTTTAGGGCAAGATGCGTAGTAAAACGCAATAATGATGGAATATTCAAAATTGAATTTCCGACCACTCCTTCTGATTTACCAATGATACAGGTTTTGCGTGTGCTTGGTTTTGACAAAGACCTGGATATTATTAATGTATTCTCAGAAAATAATATGATAAAAAATGACATACTACTCAATATAGAAACAGAAGAAAGCACTAATCAAAGCGAAGCAATGGAAATTTTGAGCAAACGTCTTTCGCCCGGCCAACAGCAGGAATATCGCCTCTCTAGACTTGAAACGCTTATTGATTCTTATCTTCTCCCGCATTTAGGAACCGAAAAAAAGGACAGAAAAAAGAAGGCAGAATATATTGTGCATATGGCAAAAAAAGCAATCATGGTGGCGTATAAAAAAACCGCGCCTGATGATAAAGATCATTACGCAAATAAACGTGTGAAATTGGCTGGTGATCTTATGTACGAACTTTTTAACTACGCGCTTCAGTTCCTTGTAAAGGATATGGTTTATCAAGCAAGTAGAGCAAACGCACGTGGAAGAAGATTGCAGGTGCACACTCTTGTAAGACAAGACGCAATGGCAGACAGAATAAGATACGCAATGGCAACAGGAAATTGGATTGCTGGACAAACAGGAGTAAGCCAATTGCTTGATAGAACGAGTTTTCTTTCCACGCTTTCGCATTTACGCAGAGTTATTTCTCCATTGAGCAAAAAACACCCGCATTTCAAAGCAAGAGATTTGCATGGAACGCATTGGGGAAAAATATGTCCAAGCGAAACACCGGAAGGACCAAGTTGCTCTCTTGTTAAAAATCTTTCAATTATGGCAGAAGTTTCAATAGGGGCCGATGAAACAGAAATATTGACAATACTCAACAATTTTGGAGTATGTACTACCGCCGCAACCGCACTGACGCACGCATGTACATTTGACGAATCTAAAGGTAAATGTAAAGGTGAATGCGAAAACAAAACCAGCAAAAACGTCAAAAACGCATCTGTATATGTAAATGGAAAATTCATAGGAAAATATAATAAACCTGAAGATTTGGTAAAAAGACTTAGGGAAAAAAGAAGAACAAACGAACTTAATTATCAGATAAATATTTATTACAATAAGCACACCCATGAAATTTTTATAAATTCAGAACGTGGGAGAGTAAGAAGACCATATATCGTAATCGAGAACGGAAAATCGCGGCTTAGTCAAGAAATTTTGGACAAGGCAAAAAATAAATTATTAACTTGGCAGCATCTTATAAAAATGGGTGTAATAGAGTATCTGGATAGTGAAGAAGAGGAAAACGCATATGTGGCGCTCAATGCTGACGAAATAAACGAACGGCATACTCATCTTGAACCAGACGCATCAACTATTTTTGGAATAACCACAAACATGCTTCCTTATGTTGAATATAATTCCGCGCCAAGGATTACTATGGCGTGCGCAATGGCAAAACAGAGTTTAGGAATATACGGCTCAAATTATCTTAACAGGTATGATACGCGCGCATATATTATGTATTATCCGCAACAACCTCTTGTGCAAACAGATTCATATAGAGTACTCAATATGAAAAATACCGCTGCAGGACAAAATGTTGTAATCGCATTGACTTCTTTTAAAGGTTATAACATGGCAGATGGAATAATAGTCAATCGCTCTTCGGTAGATCGCGGTCTTGGAAGAGTAGTTATGTTCAGAACGTATGAAATAGAAGAAAGGCAGTATCCTGGAGGCCAAAAAGATACTATAGAACTTCCAAATCAAAATGTAATCGGTTATAGAGGCGAAAATGCATATTCAAAACTTGATAAAGATGGGATTGTTTCTCCAGGAACAGAAGTTAATGAATATGAAGTACTTGTTGGAAAAACATCACCACCAAGATTTTTGGAAGAGATTTCGGTTTTTGGTGCGATAGAAGAAAGGAAAAGAGAGGGTTCGCTTGCGCTTAAAGCACGAGAACAGGGAACGGTAGACAGCGTTCTTGTAACAGAGAGTTCTAGTGGAAATCGTCTTGTGAAGGTGCGTATAAGATCAATAAAAGTTCCGGAAATTGGAGATAAAATTGCTTCAAGACACGGACAAAAAGGAGTAATTGGATTGATGGTTTCGCAAGAAGATATGCCCTTTACTAAAGATGGAATTGTCCCTGATGTAATAATCAATCCACATGCAATCCCTTCAAGGATGACTGCCGGGCATTTGCTTGAAACACTTGGAGGAAAGGCATCTGCATTAAGCGGTTTGCTTATGGATGGAACAGCATTTAGTGGAAATAGGGAAGAAGAGTATGCAAAAATACTTAAAGAAAATGGATTTGAAGAGCATGGAGAAGAAATTCTTTATGATGGAACAAGCGGAAAGCAAATTAAAACTAAACTTTTTATCGGTGTTGTTTATTATCAAAGACTTCATCATCTTGTTTCGAATAAAATACATATGCGGAGCAGAGGACCAATCCAATTATTAACTCATCAACCAACAGAAGGTAAGGCAAGAGAGGGTGGTTTGAGATTTGGTGAAATGGAAAGGGATTGCCTTATAGGATATGGGGCAAGCATGCTTATCAAAGAAAGACTTTTGGATGAAAGCGATAAAACTATACAGCTTGTTTGTAGCGAATGCGGAGCAATTGCAAATCATGATTACCTAAAACATAAAGACATCTGTCCTGTATGCGGAAATGAAGTAACAGAACCAATAGAGATGAGCTATGCGTTCAAACTTTTGCTTGATGAAATAAAATCACTTTGTTTGTTCCCGAGAATAATTTTAAGAGATAAAGCATGAAGCATAATAAAAAAATAATTGATATAGATAAGTGGATCGGTATAGTACCTGTGTAATGTAGTGAAGTGTAGTGAGGTAGTATATGAGGTAATATGCATGAAACCAACCAATATAAAACAAATGATAGAAGGAATAAAATTCACAATATTTTCGCCAGAAACCATTAGAAAAATGAGTGCAGCAAAAATCATAGTTGCAGATACATATGATGATGATGGCTATCCCATTGATGGTGGTTTGATAGATACTAAGCTGGGTGTAGTTGAACCGGGATTAAAATGCAAAACATGCGGAGGAAAGGCAAAGGAATGTCCAGGCCATTTTGGACATATTGAACTTGTAAGGCCAGTAATTCATGTGGAATTTGGAAGACATATTTATGCTATTTTGAAAGCTATCTGTCCGTCTTGCAAAAAACTTGTGAATGATAAGCAAATTACTATTACTATTGGAAAAGAAGATGAGGAAAAAGAAGGAAACGAGAAAAAAAAGTGCCAGCATTGTGATTTCGTGCTTCCGGAGTGGAAATATCTCAAACCGACTACCTTTTATCGCGATAAAGAAGAGCTTCTTCCAAACGAAATAAAGAATTTACTCTCTGGATTGAGTGATGAAACTATAAAAAAACTTGGATTTGATCCGATATATTCAAGACCAGAATGGACGGTACTAACTGCGCTTCCGGTTCCTCCAGTAAATGTAAGACCAAGTATTATTCTTGAAACCGGTGAGCGGAGCGAAGACGATCTTACGCATAAGTTAGTGGATATTCTTAGAATAAATCAAAAATTGGAAGCGAATATAAATGCGGGTGCGCCACAATTAATTATAGAAGATCTTTGGGAACTTTTACAATACCATTGCACAACTTTTTTAAACAACGAAACCGCGAATATTCCGCCAGCGAGACATAGAAGTGGAAGGCCGCTTAAAACTCTTGCGCAAAGATTGAAAGGAAAAGAGGGTAGATTCAGATATAATTTAAGCGGAAAGCGCGTAAATTTTTCTGCGCGTACTGTTATTTCTCCGGATCCGTTTATATCAATCAGCGAAGTTGGTGTTCCTCAAGAAATTGTAGAAGAACTAACAGTTCCAATTACAGTTACAGAATGGAATATCCAACAATGTAAAAAATATATTCTCTCTGAAAATTATCCAAAAGCGATTTATGTAATTCGACCTGATCAAAAAAGGATAAAGATCATTGACGCTATAAAAAATGATATTTCGGAATCGCTTGCGGTCGGTTCGGTTATTGAAAGGCAGTTGATAGACGGTGATATTGCGTTGTTCAATAGACAACCAAGTTTGCATAGAATAAGTATGATGGCGCACGAAGTACGCGTCTGTCTTGGAAAAACGTTTAGGTTAAATTCGGCCGTTACCGCACCGTATAATGCTGATTTTGATGGAGACGAAATGAATCTGCATATTCCACAAACTATAGAAGCGCAAGCAGAAAGCAAAATTCTGATGAAAGTAGAGGATCAGATTCTTTCTCCAAGACACGGACACGCAATAATCAAACCACAAGAGGATTATGTTTCCGGAATATATTTCCTTACACTTGACGATTCAGAATTTACAAAAAACGAAACGATGAAATTGTTCTATCTCTTAGAATTAACTGAAATTCCGAAGCCGGATAGAGGCGATTGCTATTCCGGAAAACTGATTTTTTCGCATCTTCTCCCTAACGATTTCAATATAAAAATTCGGTCCAAATTAGGCGAAGAAATTGTAATCAAGAATGGAAAACTCATTAAAGGAACAATAGAAAGCAGGGCAATTGAAAATGATTTGCTCGAACAAATTTTTATACAGTATGGTCCAGTGGCGACAAAACAATTTATAGATAATGTCACCAAAATAGCCGTAGAAGTAATAACATTAAGGGGTTTGAGCGTTTCTTTCAAAGATTATACCCTTTCATTAACAGCTGAAGAAAAAATAAACGAAATAATCAACAGGATGAATAGAGAAATAGAAAACTTGATTTTAAAATGTAAAAACAAAACTCTTCAATGTGCCCCTGGTATGGGAATGAAGGAAACTTTTGAGAATATAGTAATGCAACTCTCTTCTAAAATAAGAGATGAAATAGGACAACATGTTGAAAATGATTTAGGAATTGGAAATGCATCGATTATTATGGCGAAAATCGGTGCGCGCGGCAGTCTGCTTAATGCAATTCAGATGAGTGCGGTGATCGGACAGCAGGCCGTACGAGGCAAAAGACCCAATCGCGGCTATAAAAAAAGAAATCTTTTATTTCATCATCCAGGAACGCTTTCGGCAAGAGAGCGCGGATTTGTTTTTAGCTCATTCAGAAAAGGACTTAAAGCTGACGAATTTTTTTTACATTCTATGGGAGGTAGGGAATCTCTTGTTAATACGGCGATTAGAACTGCGAGAAGCGGATATATGCAAAGGAGGCTCATTAACGCATTTCAGGACTTGGTAGTGCAATCTGACAAAACTGTGAGAGATGCGAACAGTACGATAGTTCAGTTTGTTTATGGTGGTGACGGTAAAGATCCGATGCTTGCAAGTAAAACCGAGGCTATAGATATTGTAAAACAGGATGATGTTGATACTGCGTAATTTTATAATTTTAGTTGGGTGAAAATGGATATGGTTATTAATGTTATTAATAAAAAAAGGGATACGCAAATTGCTCCGTATGAAGCTGTTGGTATTGTTGCGGCGCAAAGTATAGGTGAACCAGGTACGCAAATGACTATGCGCACGTTTCATTACGCTGGTGTTGCAGAGCATGTACCAACAGGACTTCCGAGACTTATAGAAATAGTGGATGCAAAAAAAGAACCAAAAAAAACTATCTCTGATATTTATCTTAAAAATGAATATAAAGGCGAGGAAAAAGCGAATAATGTTGCTTATGGTCTGGAAAGCGTTACAATAGGTGACGTTGCGTCTGTTAGTGATGACCATAAAAAGAAAGTAATAATTATAAAATTCTGCGAAAAAAATGCAAAAGAAATCGGAATAAGTTTTAAAATGGTTTGTGATACGGTTGAAAAAATATCTAATGTTAATGCAAAAAACGATGATAATAAAATAGTTATTATTCCCAAAAAAAAGAAGGCGGGTGAAGAGATTACCTTGCGTTCCCTACGACGATTTACAAATTCCGTGCAATCATTATTTATAAAAGGAGTACCTGGTATAAAAAGAGCTGTTGTTGTTAAAGAGAATGGTGAAAATTTTATACGAGCAAGTGGTTCGAATATAATTGGGGTGATGCTACACCCTGCTGTAGATCAGAAAAAAATTTATACTAACAATATAAAACAAATCTATGAAGTATTTGGAATAGAAGCTGCGAGAAATGCGATTCTTAAAGAGATAAAACAAGTTCTTGATATGCAAAAACTCTATGTTGATATAAGACATATTATGCTTGTTGCGGACGCCCTTTGTGTGGAAGGAACAATAAAAAGCATCGGAAGGCATGGACTTTCTGGTCAAAAGGTTGGTGTGTTCGGACGCGCAGCGTTTGAAGAAACCATAAAGCACCTTGTAAATGCAAGTGTTAAAGGAACAGAAGATAAATTAATAGGTGTTACAGAAAATATCATAGTTGGGCAGACCGTTCAAGTAGGAACTGGAAGAATTAAGTTAATAATGAACAATAGCAAAGATTAGTGATCATCCATGAATGAGGAACAAAAAAATATTGGAGAGTCATTAGATCGGATAGAAAAGGACGTCGAAAAAACGGAAACTGCTGAGAAGAGCGAAACTGATATTATAAATAAAAATATTGAAATAGAAGAAGTAAAAGAAGCTATTGAACAGGAAGCAACGGAGGAAGTTGAGGAAAAGAAGAAAGGTCGTAAAAAAACCGAAAGAAAGAAGAAAAAGGCTGTGAAAAAAAGAAAATCCAAAAAAGAAAAAGAAGATCCTATTGTGCACGCAATTAGGCTTGTAACCGAAACCGGAAAGGTAGGATTCGGAGCAAAAACTGGAATAAAAAATAGCCTCCTAGGAAAAGTAAAACTTATAATAATCGCAGGAAACGCACCCAAAGAATTGCAGGAGGATATTTCTTATTACTCCAAACTTTCTTCAATTCCGATAATTATTTTTGAAGGAACAAGTATGGAGCTTGGTTCCATTTGTGGAAAACCTTATCCAATAAGCGTTCTTTCTATTTACGATGAAGGAAGTTCTAATATAATGGATCTTGTAAGCTCGCATGGTCTTAAGATAGCGAGGGTTTAATGAAGTGATAAATTGGAGATTACTGGTGATGAGCTTCATTTTTTTTCCAGATTCTCAAAGATTAGTGGTACAGAAGCGGTTGGTTTTGAAAAAACAGACTATGGTTTAGTTTTTTTGGTGCAAAAACAAGACCTCGGACGCGCAATAGGAAAACAAGGTTCAACCGTGCAAAAATTAAAGGATGCTTTCAAACAAAATGTATTTGTCTATGCTAACGACGATAATTTAGATACATTTGTGCGCAACCTTTTCAACAATATTAATATTTTAAATATTGAGATAAGAGAAGCGATGGGGGAAACCGCGGTTTTTCTCATGGTTGATGAAAATTCGCGTGGATTTGCGATAGGAAAAAATGGGATGAGAATAAAAATCGCAAAACAACTTCTTAAAAAGAAATTTAATTCTACAATTTCAATAAGGACAAGAAAAAGTGCTTAAAAATGAACGAAAAACTAAACACTGATTTTAAAAAAGTATGTAAATTACTCTTCGGAAGCGAAATAGGGGACCTCAAGGATTTTGAACCCTGGCTCAAAGAAGCAATGGTTCCGTATAAGGAAGTTAAATCTATTATCTCTGGAAAAGAAGTGATGATTGCTGGTCCATATTGGCCAAATGATGCAAAATTCATTTCGCAGGACGAAATCGGAAAAGTGAAATTAGAACCATTAAATATCAACGAAATAAAAGATATCGATTCGCTTTTTCGAGCAGTGAAAGATAAAATTATTTATTGTGGAAACAGAACGTTCGGAAAAAATTTTGATGTGGAAAAAGTGGATAATTGTATTGATTGTTCAGATGTTTATTATGCTCACAATATTCATAGGGTTAAATACGGTGCATATTGTTCATCAGTACGAGACGACGAACGTGTTTATGGAGGAAGTGCTGTTGTAAGATCGAACCACGTTATAAGATGTGTAGAGGTTATTGGTATTGTTCGTTGCTTTGAAACGCATTATGCAACTAGCACAATGGATACGTTTTATTGCTTGAATGTTTCTGGCTGCAGCAATTGTATGTTTACATTTAATCAAAAAGCAAAGAGTTACCTTATTGGTAATCTCCAGCTCACAAAAGAAAAATATCTAGAACTCAAAACCAAATTAGTTTCCGAAATGGCAGAAAAATTGAAAAAAGACAAACGATTGTTTTCAATTGCAGATATTGTAAAAACAAAAACAACAATAGAAGAAGTAGAAGTTGCGCCGAGTCCTGTGCCTCAAACCGTAGAAAAGGCATTCTCAAGTACAATGCGAATAGTTCTTGGAAAAGAGTATAAAGATTCAAGACAATTGGCACCTTGGTTATTGAAAAAGGTTCTTAAGGTAAAAAGAGTAAGGGCCGTACATGGAAAGCATACCTATTGGGTGGATCTTCCGATAGTTAAAAATTTAGCACCAGAACGACTTCTTGCTAAGGAAGAGGCTTTTCAATCTTCTAAAGATGGAATAGAGATAAAAAATGGGGAACCTCTTTCTCTTGATGAAGTAGTGAAAAAAGTTGCGGAAAAGGCATATTTCACATTCGAATTTACAGATGGAAATTCCCTTAATGTTGTTGATGTACCGAATATATTCAACGGAACGAATGCGTATCTATGTTGGGATATAACAGATTCTATGTATGCAGGATACACCTCTTCTCCGGTTGGAAATTCAAAATATATATTTGGAGGCGGCTATATACGTATTCTTTCTTCTGAATTTTGCGTAAGCTGCTATGATATATCAAATTGCAAAAATTGTCTGGAAATAGAAGGGTGTAGCAGCTCAAGCGAACTTTGTTTTTCACACAACTGCGAAAACATCATGGGTGGGATTTTTTGTTTCAATGCAAAAGGGCTTAGATATGCGATAGGTAATATCGAAGTTGGACGAGATGAATTTCTTCGTGTGAAAAAAATATTGCTTGATTATGTAAACAACGAACTCGAGAAGAATAATAGAGTAAATTTTGATATATTTACTCTTACGTCCTTTTTTCAACAATACCATCTTTCAAAAAAATAATTCTGTCTGCTAATTTTCCATATGCTAATTCATGTGTAACCATGGCTATGGTTTGGTTTTTTTCTTTATTTAGTTTTTTGAATAAATTAAGTATTTCTCCTCCTGCTTTTGTATCTAAATTTCCTGTCGGCTCATCCGCAAGCAATATTTTTGGATCATTTGCAAGCGCTCTTGCAATTGCAATCCTTTGCTGTTGCCCACCAGAAAGCTCTGTTGGTTTGTGATTTTTTCTTTCAGTTAGACCGACAATTTCTAAAAGTTCTTTTGTTCTCTCATTATAATCATCTTTTTTTGATAGCATAATTGGCAACGCCACGTTTTCAAATGCAGTTAAGCCAGAAAGAAGATTAAAAAACTGGAAGACAAAACCAATTGTTTTTAGTCTAAAACTAGCTCTTTCACTTTCGCGTAGCTCAGAATTTTTCATCCCATCGATAATTACATCACCATACGTTGGAGTGTCAAGCATACCACAAAGATGAAGAAGTGTACTCTTTCCACTTCCAGATGGACCCATAATAGCAACAAATTCTCCTTTCTCAATGGATATATCTACCCCTCTCAATGCAGGTACTTCAAGTTTTCCAAGTAGATATGTTTTTTTTAGGTTTTCTGTTCTTATAAACTCCACCTATCCACCCCAGATCGCTTTAATAGTATTTATACGTGATGCAATAATTGCAGGATAAAGTCCAGCACTAACACATATACTAAACATAAAAATATTTGCGAGAATAACACTTTCTGCTTCTACCCACGGTTTAATTTCAAGTACAACAGAACGCGGCGTCATTATAATAGGATTCGAATTAAAATAATTAACAACGCTTAAACCCACAAATGTCCCTAATATTATACCAGCTATAGCTATAATAATTGCTTCTAATAAAAAAATATACAATATATCCATATTCGAAGTACCTATTGCTTTTAATATGCCAATGTCTCTTATTTTGTTTTTTACTGTTGTATAAAGAAGTAGACCAATAGCAATCGCAGATGTCAAAATAGATATTATTGCTGCTAATATGGATATCGCTCCCATCATTTCGGTCATATTAGCCATTCCACTTGCAAGATCTTCCCACGTTTTTATGTTTTTTGACGTTGATTCTTTTTTAACAAGTAAAGCATATTCGTCTGCTTTTTTTAGGTTCTCTAACTTTATTAGGATTTCTGTTGCATCTGTTTTGCTGAGTATTTTCTTTGCCATTTCATATCCAACAAATATTCCATATCCATCGTATTCAAATGAGCCAGCACTTACTATACCTTTAATACTAAAGGTGCGATTAAAAACAGAGCCATTGCTTGTTGTTGTTAACACAACAACATCACCAACATTTACATTTAGTTCATCTGCAACAACAGCACCCAAAAGTAATTCCTCTTCATCATTCTCATCTATAAAACCGCCATCTTTGATTTTCTCTAGAAGTGGAGTTGTGTATTCCTCTTTTGGTGGAGATACACCTAATATTATGCCGCCCATTGATCCAGTTCTTGAGCGTACATCTCCACTACCCAATATTCTTGGTGCAACACCAACAACACCAGGTAGGCTTTCGATTTTTCTTACAACGCTCTCAGAATTCTCTATTATTTCTTCTCCTAATTCTGGAAGAATTTTCAAATGACCTGTTTGGACATTAATAACGGTATTAACAAGTGCATCTTGCATTCCTTTATTTATACCATATACGAATAATGTACTTGAAACGCCAATCGCTATGCCAATTATAATGAATATTACTTCTTTTTTTCGTTGTGAAAGATCATTAAACGCTAAAAATAGTATTGGGTTCATGCACGGCGGCCCCAAAATCTCGTTAATGCAAAAACAGATAATATAGCAACTCCAAGAATGATAAGTAAGGTGACATCTAAAAAAGGTTTTTTATACACTATAAGCGAGATTTCTTTTTCAATGCTCTTTTTTCTTTTTCCATCGCCTTCTTTTCCATTATCTTCATATTCGATAAGAAGTTTAAGTGTTTTTTTTCCTGCTGATCCAGACTCCAATGAAAAAATTGCGGTTTCATAATCATCTCTTTTTATTTTGCCGACATATGCAACCGTATCACCTTCAAGCCCTTCGAGAATTACTCTTACTGCTTTCGCATCATCGGTACCTGTATTTTCAAGCTTAACATTAAGTGTAAAACGCTCATCTTCACTAATTGTTTGGGGGATAGTTGTTTTTTTGGCGATATCTAACTTTGCATTTCCTTGAACTCTAACCCCAATAGATTCATTTGTTGCGTATTCAACTTCGTTCTTATCTTTATATGTTACTAATATTGGTATTGTATATGGTGAGAGAGCTACATTTTCAGTTGAAATAAACTTTGCACTCATATTTATTTCTTCGCCTATTCCAAGTTTCTGTATATGTATAGTCTTCGATGTAAGAAGTGTAAATGGATATGTCGGATTTAGAAAAATATTGATATTGTTAGCTTCACTCAATCCGCTATTTCTAATTTTTATTAGTACTTCAAATTCTTCTCCTGGCTCGGTTATATCTGCTTTTGTACTTGTGATTAGTTTTGGTTCGATTGAAATAATACGCACAGGAATAAGAAGCGTTGATTTGAGATTATTGCCAATTTCGTCGTAGTATGTCAGTACCAACGGTAGCGAATACAAATTTGAAAGCAATGAAGTTGATGAGGTAAATGTAAGGATTAACGAAACATTTTGATTTTGTCTGATGTCACCTAGTGATATTTTTGTTGTGTTCTTTGAAAAAAAGTTTGGTGAATCTGGAGTCAGCAATACATCAAATGCCTTTCCGCCATTATTTGCAATGGTTACATTAAAATAAAAATCTTTACCTCGTGATGCTGTTATTTCACTTATATTTAGAAGTGTGAATTCTGGAAAATTTGTTACAAGAATAGGAATTGAAAGTATCCTCGAATACTTAGTTTCTTCGGTCCAATAGAATATAATTTCTAATGTATAAATACCTGAATTTACATTTTCATTAACCTTAAACGGGACTGTAATGATTGTTGAACTATTACCTTTCAAATCGCCAATAATAGCATTATATTGCTCAACTGTAATTCCATGCCCTCTAGGAACAAGAATGATATTCGTAATTTCTGAAACACCAGTATTTAATAGAACAATCTGTACAGAACCTTTTGTTCC
Source organism: Microcaldota archaeon (assembly GCA_040757035.1). GTDB lineage: Archaea > Micrarchaeota > Micrarchaeia > Anstonellales > Bilamarchaeaceae > JAHJBR01. The sequence goes on from JBFLYM010000008.1 coordinate 17,087, forward strand.
AGGCTTAAAATTATCAGGTAAAAGTGTATGACTAACTTGTATGTCAGCAGAGACTATGCACACTAATAAATACAAAAATACATAAAGATAGATTTTCATTTTTTCACCCAATTGGTTTTCGTTCTATTGTTTTAATAATATTCTTTTTACATAAAAATTTATAACTCGAGTTTTATAAATTAATCCGCCAAAAAACTACGCTACACGATCTATATAATCAACGACTTCCTTTGCATCAACACGTAGCCGATATTTTGACATTATTACTGTAAAATTTTTGTTGTTTTCTTTGACTATTTTCTCAAGTTCTGCACCAGTAATTTTTCTCAGTTGTTTTTCATCAAGCGCTTGCGCAACTGTTTTTCCTTTACTCAACTCTCTTAAAATATCTGGAATCGCTGATTTAACAAATTCGTTTTTCTTATATACTGAAAATAACTCTAAAATCATGTTTTCTTTTATCTCTATATTCTCTATATTCTCTCTTTTCTCTCTTCTAAGCATAGTCAGAGTGTCTTCAAGTGTTGTTGCAGCAATTATTGGTTCAACTCCATCAGCAACTAGCCTTTCAAAAAGTTTGAGGTATTTTGAAAACAAAATTTTTTCTACCATATCCTTGTTAAGTAGTTTAGCTAATCTCTCTTTTTTTTCTTCAATGCTTTCATATACTGTCTTAGTATAGCTTAGTAATTCTTCTGTAACTTTTATTGGCGGAATATCGGTTTCTGGATAAAGACGCGCTTTTCCTGGAAGCGGACGCATGTATGAACTTGTGCCATCTTCATTTGCTTTTCTTGTCTCTTTTGGGATATACGTCATTTTTGCGCGTTCTATTATTTTGTCCAATGCCTTGCGCGCAATATTTTCATCACCAACTACAATAACGAACGCATCGCTTGCGTCCATATTCAATATTTTATATACTTCTTCGATCTCTTTTTCGCTTATACCGTATTTGCCAAGATCCTCATCGCTGTGTATAATGCCCTTTACACCAGCGGTTTTTGCATAATCGCTAAGTTCGGTTCCATATCTCCTGTTTGGGTTTATCTCTTGTCCAATTATCTTTGCATGCTTTTCCAATTTTATTCCAAAAACTTTTTGCCCGCTTTGTAAGCCATTGTTTATTATTTTTGCTGTGTTCTTTACTGTGTTTTTTACTGTGCTGGTGGCAAAAACCGAACTTATATCCATTGGTTTGCTTTCAAATTGAAACTTTATTTTTGAAATTATCTCAAGAAGATTTTGCTGCCTTTTTACTTCATTTTCTACAAGGAAAGGAAGCGTTTTCAAATCTTGCGCGCCCTTTATTTCTACGCGTGCGCCTTGCTCTATGCTTATGTTTACGTCTTGTCTTATTGTTCCGATACCGCGCATGACTTTGCCAGTTGCGCGAAGTGTTAGTCCTATCTTTTCGGCTATTTCTTTTAGATGTTGCGGATTTTTTATATCTGGCTCTGTACTTATTTCGATAAGCGGAATTCCCAGGCGCTCCAAAGAATAAACGGTTTTACCTTCTTTTTTTTCTACAATTCCTGCGCTTTCCTCTTCTAACGCAATCGTCGCTATGCGCACATCCCCTTGGGCACTTTCTATTCTTCCGCCAAGCGAAATTATTGCGGTGCGCTGGAAACCAGCTGTGTTGCTTCCATCTATAACTATTTTGCGCATAACATGGATTTCGCTTAGTGGTTCTGAATTGAATTGTTGGGCAATTTCTAAACCAATAGCGAGCGCTTCGTTGTTCAATTGATGCGGAGGTTCTTCGTCTAATTCAACCAAACAATTGCAATTAGGATAAAACAAGTATTCAAAAGTTTGTTCGCGTTCAGCTGCTTCAACTGCGGTTTGATCTATTTCGCCAATTTCACTATAAACCGGATGAAGCATACGCGATATCGTTTTCGGTTTAAAGTTTTCTGTTTCGTTTTCTGTCTCGTTATATTTTTTACTTGGGCATTCGCTTGGACATTCACAAAATAATTTATGCGTATTCAATCGTTGATGAATTTCTAAACCAAGTTTCATCTTTCAATCATCTCCTCTTCTTTACATCCCCATATTAAAAACAACCAAAACAATAATTGACACTGTTATCTGTGCACTTATAAACAAAAGTACAAGATCCTGCTCTTTTATTCCTTTGAGAAGAACCATAGGTAACTGCACCAATCCCCTTATTTTATTTTCAGGAGCATAAAGTTTTTCGTTTTTTATAACGCCGGGTGTTTTTGGAAATCCGTTTCTCAATTTTATGAAGAAATCAACAATATAAAGACTCATGAATAACGCGGCAATACTTTCAAAATTTCCTATTATTGCACCTGCAGCTATTGTTGCTCCTATTATTAAAGTGCCGACATCGCCGGGGAATATTTTTGAAGGGTATTTATTATGAATTATAAAACCAAATAATGCACCAAATAATGAAATGTATAATATAAGCGCTTCGGTACTTTTAACATGAAAGGCTACGATCGTTGAAGCAAGCGCAAGGATTATTCCCATTCCAGCTTCTAGTCCGTTGAACCCAGCAAGCATATTTGTGAGGTTTGCAGAAACAGCTATTCCAGCGGGTATAAGAACAAAAAAATAAAATATACCGAAATCCACTATCCCGAAAAATGGGATGTGCATCGATGTGCTTCCGGCAGCTTTTACTGCAATAAGTGGAACTGCTGCAAAAAGAGGAAGAAACGCTTTAATCATCTGTGGAATATCCAATAAATCATCAATGAATCCTATGAACGTCAATATAAATATTGCAATCAACGCAGCGAGTATAAAATTGAGATCAAAATTAAAACCTAAAAAAGTATTGAAAAATATGGCAATGATTACACCAATAGAAAATCCGGCTATTATGCCTATCCCTCCCATTTCAGCAATTTCCGGTTTGTTTTGTTTACTTAAATCCTGTCCGGTTATACCTACTCTGATTAATTGTGGGATAAGAATTTTTGTAATTAAAAACGAGAAGAAAATAGTACAAATTAAAATTATAGTAAAATAATGAAGCATATATTCAACCGCTTTTTTATCTAATTTTATCTAATCTTCCACGAAAAAATATAAAAAGTTTGGTTTTAGTTGGGAGTTGGTCGGTACGATTTCACAATCGCAGTTCCATTTTGCGCAAATATTATCTTGCTTTTAAAGAATATGGATAAAATCGCGCTGTCTTCAATCTCTTGTATATTTACAAGCACATTTTGTGTATCGTTGAATGAAGTGTTAAAAAGCATCGCTATCTTGGTAAAGGGAATTATACTTCTTCTCCAAGTTTTTTTATCATATAGTCGCGCATCATTTACTGCGAACTCATTGTTAGCTATATCCACCTCAATCACATAAAAGTCATTTATAAATATCGCAACTTCCTGTCCTCCGCTTCCTTTAAATGTTGTGAAATATGAGAATATTATTGGTTTGTCTTTATACGCATAGTTCAGGCTTCTTGCTGAATAAATGATGTAATCTGGAACATATGCATCTTTTTTTAAGAGCGCGGTTGCATTCAAAAGTGTTGCATTTCTACTAGAATAATATTTAAATGCATTTTGATAGTCAAAAACACCAAACGAACCCGCATCAACATAACCAGTATAATCTTTTGCTTTTTCAAATGCAATTATTTCATCTGCCAAAAGCATACCTGTCATACCTGCTTGTCCATAAATCACAGAATGAAGCATGATAATTACAGCAAAACAAACAAGAAAAACGAAAAATACGGTTATATCTCTCGCAGTTATCTTATGGATGGATGTAAGAAGACCAATTATTATGCTTATAAAAAGTGCCGTTGCAAACGCGCTTATAGCATCTTCACTAAGCGTACATTGAAACACAAAAATAAAAACTACAAGCACAAGCGCTTTATTATTGTAAGATGCAGTTTCTAGGATGTTTATACCTTTCGCAGCTGCCAATCCTAAAAGAACAATTGAAATTCCTGGCGCAAATGGAATTAAAACAATTCCAGAAACTGCGAGAACAGTAGAACCTATCGTAGAGTCTATCCTTTTTTTGTATTCTAAAACATATTCTAAAATTGCTATTATCCCTAATGGAAGAACTGGTCCGATTGTTCTAAATGCAAACAAGAGTTCATAGTTTTTTCCAAGCACGAGTGCGAGTAGTGGTGAAATAGAGAATATTGCTTCAAGATTTAATACTGCGGTTGTTGAGAGAAGCGATGCGATAAATGCATGAAATTCATTTGCCTTAAAAATATAAATTGAAACAAAATAGATAAATAAAGGGATCAAAATAAAAAGTGCGATATTGATAATTTTAAGCGATTCTAAAATCAGTCCTATTACCATTCCTCTTTCAAGTAATATGGCATAATCTTCATCTTTAATCGTTTCTGTGCCGAATACGAAAAACACTGAGATTGAGAATAACACAAGAACTAATGCATAGAGTATTAATCTGCGTGTTAATCTGCGCGGTAATGTATTTGGTTCAATTATGGATTCCTTTTGTTTTGTTGACTCTTTTTGTTTTGTTTCTATTGTGTCCATTATACCCGCTTTATTTTGACCTAATCTTATTTAATATTTCTTTAGCGTAATTAATAGTATATCTCTCGCTTTTTTCTAACTCGCAAACTACTTTTTCTATTTCTTCGTTTGTATTTGCGCCCGCGATTACAGCGAGGTTTCGGGCGTGGAGTTTCATATGCCCTTTTTGTATTCCTTCGGTCGCAAGCGCCTTGAGCGCTGCGAAATTGTTCGCAAGTCCAACACATGCGGCAACCATTGCTAGTTCCTTTGCGTTTTTCACATTTAAAATTTTCAACGCAATACTCGCAACTGGATTTGAATTTATGCTTCCGCCCACAATACCAAGCGCCATTGGAAGTTCGATTGTTCCGATTAAATTTCCAACACTATCTTTTTCATAATGTGTGAGTGGTTGATATTTTCCATTACGCGAAGCATATGCGTGCGCTCCTGCTTCTATTGCGCGCCAATCATTACCTGTTGCGATTGCAAGCGCATCTATTCCGTTCATTATTCCTTTGTTGTGCGTTGTCGCGCGGTAAATATCCGCCTTTGCGAATTCGTATCCATCTAAAATTCCTTCAATCGCTTCCTCACCGACAACCTCTTTTTTCCAAACCGCCTTTGCGCTTGCTTTTCGCTTGTCGGCAAAATTTGAAAGTATGCGCAATCTTATTTTGCCTTTTCCGACGTAATTTTTTAGCGATGGTGCAATTCCTTCAAGCATTGTGTTTATTGTATTCGCACCCATCGCGTCGCGTACATCTATATCAAAATAGACAATAAGCATTTCTCCGCGTTCGGTTTTAATCGCACGCATATAAAAATCTTTGAATCCGCCGCCGCGCGTTTCCATGCTCTTCAGAAGCTCGCGAGCTATTTTTTCTATCTCCGTTCGCTTTGCTTCTAATTTCTTTTTGGTTTCTTCCGCGTTTTCTACTCCGACAATTTGTATTTGTCCGATCATTATTGGTTCATCTACACGCGCATAAAATCCATCGGGAAGGGTAAGTTTTGCGCAATTACACACCGCGGCAACTACGCTCGGCTCTTCAACTGCCATTGGAATCGCGTATTCCTTTCCATTAATTTTAAAATTTACTCCCAATCCAAGCGGAAGGTGCGTTACTCCAATTACGTTTTCGATCATTCTATTCGCGATATCTAATCCGAGCGCACCTGTATTCTTCAAAATCATAATTTCTACTTCGCTAAGTTGTGCATATTCCTTTACGTATGCAAGCCTTTCTTCAATAGAAGACTTATAAAATCCTGAAAATTGCATGGTATCTTATCTCATTTATACCTTATTTTCATTTGTATCTTATAAATCCATAGTAAATAGTAAATTCGGTTTGAGTCCAATGTTCGACTTTGCATCAATATTCACAATTCGCAAGTTTTATAAATATAAAGCATATAAGTATATTACATTATACTAAAAAGATACATTTTAGTATATTGAAGTATTCTTAATGGAAATTTCAGAACTATCTAAACAAAACCCTTGGTGGGCCAATAGTAATGCTATTGAAAACGATCAAAAAATTCTTGGTCTGAAAAACAGAGTATTGCAAGGAAGCTTATTATATTTGACGAGATTAATAGGGTAAGGGGATGGGAATTCGCCCTGAAATATATAATTGATCTGTATTCTCTGAAAAGCAAGACTTTCATTCTAACTGGTTCGTCATCGTTGGACTTAAAACATGGAGTAGAAAGATTGCCTGGACGAAAAGGAGAATTGAGTGGAGAGCAAAATCATAAGATATTGCTGCCTATGAAATTTGCTGAATATGTTGAGTTACGCGATCATGAAATTTATTCAAAAATAACCTTGCTAGGGATTGGGGATCATAATACTAGGAAAACTATTTTTATGAATTTAGTGCAGAATAATGCAAGAAAATTGATTGAATCGCTTCTGCCTTTGCAAAACAAATTAGATATCATTTTTGAAGAATATTTACTAACAGGAGGCATAATGACTGCCGTAAACCAGCTACAAACAAAACAAGATATTGCTAATACTATATATGAATTATATCTTAATTATTTATTTGGTGATCTGGCTCGATTAATGCGTGAAGAAACCACTGCCAGAAAGATTCTTGCGGCAATTATAAAACACCAAGGCACGTCGGTAGGTTGGATCAAAATAGCCAGAGAAATGGGTATAGGAAGTCCCATCACGGTAATGCAATATGCAGATGTTTTGCGTAATTTGTTTGTTTTAAATATTTACAGTGCTTTTGACCAAAACACGCGTACGCCAAGGCATCGATCAGACAAAAAACTCCAAATCCCAAATCCATTTTTCTTCCATGCTTTTAGAGGGCTTGTAGAAAGTCCTGCTGGTAATTATTTCAATTATGCGCAGCAATTTATTCAAACCAGTGAAGGTAAGGCACTACTCGCTGAATCGGTTTGCGGGGATCATCTTACTAGGCTTTCATACAATTTTGCACCAAGCGATTTATTTGACCAAGCCAATTCTGTATTTTATGTTAGAAATAATAGAGGAGAAACGATAGATTTTATTGCCAGGATTGGACAAGAATTCTTACCTGTTGAAGTAAAGTACCAAAATCAAATAGCTACCCAGGATTATAATCAGATAAAAAAATTCAAATACGGAATAATTGCAACCAAGCGAACTTTTGAAGCTGATGGAAATCATATTGCGATTCCATTACCAATTTTCCTTATGTTTATCTGACTGGACTTTAAAAACAAGCTTTTTAAATTTTTTCTGGGATTTATGAACCAAGATTTTTCATGCTTGCAAAAAATTATTCCAAAGAAATAGAAAAAAAATGGCAGAAGAAATGGGAAGAAAATAAAACATATGCATTTGATGAAGCAGATGCTTTTGGAGATTGGTGTCCTGATCCAAATTGGTATCTTGATCCAAAGTTCATTGCAAAATCTATTTACTCAAATCTATCAAAACAATTAAAACCTTCACAATCTTCACAATCATCAAAACCTTCAAAACCCATTTATTCTATAGACACTCCTCCTCCATTTACTTCTGGCGAACTTCATTTAGGACATGTGCTTTCTTATTCGTTTTTTGATTTTATAGCAAGGTACAAAAGAATGAACGGATTTAATGTGTTTTACCCTCAGGGTTGGGATGCCCAGGGTTTTCCGACCGAAGTACGAGTAGAGAAAAAACATGGGAAATTACCGCCGGACGAATTTAGAAAGAAATGTATTGAATGGACATATGAATTCATAGCGAAGATGAAGGCGCAGATGATTGAAATGGGATTCTCGCCAGATTGGAGATACGAATATAGAACAATGGATCCTGAATATCATAGTAAAGTTCAGCTTTCTTTGATTCAAATGTATAACAAAGGGGAGATTTATCGCGCGGAATATCCAGTACATTGGTGTCCGAACTGTGTTAGTGCGATCGCAAAGGCAGAATTGGAAGATTTGGAACGAGAAACGTTTTTGAATTACGTTATTTTTAGAGGCGCAGATGGAGAATATGGGGAATGTGGGAAATGGAGGGAACATGGAAAATATGCGGAAGATAAAGAACACAAAAAACATAACGAACATGACGAATATAAAGAACACGAAGAACAGCTTATAATTGCAACTACACGGCCAGAGCTTATTCCAGCATGTGTTGCAGTGATGTTCAATCCGAGTGATGAAAGATATAACCATCTTAAAGGAAGCGGAAAAACAGCGATTACTCCATTGGGAGATTGCGTGCCAATAATTGCTGATAAAGATGTTGAAAAGGAATTTGGGACTGGATTAATGATGGTGTGCACATTTGGAGATAAAATGGATGTGGTTTGGACACATAGGCACAAACTTCAATTCAAAAACGTGATAGATCAGCACGGAAGAATGCAAAATAGCGGCGAACTGAACGGATTGAAGATTCAGGAGGCTCGAAAAAAAATTCTGGAGAAATTAAATAGCGAAGGTAAATTACTAAAGCAGGAAAAAAAACTCCAAGTCGTAAAAGTTCATGATAGATGCAAAACTTTGGTTGAATTTATAACTAGTATGCAATGGTTTGGAAATATAAAGGCAAGTGCTAGTAGAATTAAAGAATTTGCAAAACAGATAACATGGGTTCCTTCTTTTGGAATTTCCTATCTTACAGACTGGATTGATAATGTTGATTGGGATTGGGTGATTTCAAGGCAACGTTTTTTTGGAACTCCTCTTCCGTTTTATTATTGCGAAAAATGCAATAGAACTGCTGCCGCAGAAGAACTTCCATTTTACGCAGAAAAAGCAAAACGCAAAATGTGTTTATGTGGTGAAGAAATGAAAGCAGAAACCAGTACGTGCGATTGCTGGGTTGATTCTAGTATAACTCCTCTTATAATTGCTGGTTGGCCGAACAACAAAAAAGCAATGGAAAGGATTTACCCTTCATCGCTCAGATCGCAAGGCGTAGAAATAGTGCGCACATGGGCGTTTTATACAATATATAGAAGCGGTATGTTAACAGGCAAAAAACCATGGGAAACTATACTTCTCAATGGAAATGTACTTGCGCCTGATGGCAAAAAGATGAGCAAAAGCCTAGATAATGTAATAAGCCCGCAGCAACTGCAAAGTGAGTATTCTGCGGATGCCATAAGACAATGGGCCGCGCTTTCAGGTGCGATGGCAAAGGACAGACCGTTTTCATATGAAGATTTAAGATATGCGAAAGGTTTTCTTATCAAACTTTGGAATTCTGCAAAACTCATTGAAATAAATGAGGATGAACATGAAGATAATGTGAAAAAAGAGCCGCAGCCATTGCCGTTATCATCGCTACCAGCATCATTATCATCATTGCCGCCATCATCCGCGATGCGTGTTGTGGACAGATGGATAATCGGAAGAATGAACGAAACAATACGTGATTTTACTGCGCATATGGAAGTGTTTGAATATCACCATGCGATGAGCAAACTTTATCAATTTTATTGGCATGATTTTTGCGATAATTATTTGGAATATGTAAAACACCGCATCTATGCTCCGCACAATTGTGGTGAGCAAAGTAAAATGGCCGCGCAAATTACTATGCGAAGCGTACTGTACAACACTATAAAACTTATTGCGCCGATTACTCCACATATAAGCGAGGAGATTTGGTATGAGGTTTTTAAAGAAAAAGAGAGTATTCATCGTGCGCAATGGCCAAAGGTAGGTCTAATAGATGAAAACGCAATAGCACTCGCGCGCACTGCGAACGAAATTGTAAAAATCTTAAGACAATATAAAGCAACAAATAAAAAGGCGATGAATTCTGCGCTCTCATATGTGAAAATGCGCGCTCCTGATATCGCTGAACTTAAAGAAGATATTTGCGGAGTTATGAAAATACAACGATTAGAAATTGAGAATAGCGAGAAGGTGGAACTTGTGAATGCAGAATTTGCCGCTTGCGCTAATTGAAAATCTTCTTTTTAAGTATCATACACATACTAATATCAGTAATATTAATGTATAATATTAGATTAGTATAATATCAATATTTATATCTATTTTGCTTATAGGTAAATCATGCTCGGAAAAATAGGTTTTGGATTTGTTCTACTTATTTTTATTTCGCTTTCGTTTGGTATAGATGCATTTTTAGAAAATTTTGAAAAACCCTGGAATTATGAATATAAATGGCCTAACAACGCAAGTGTAGTGGATTATAGTCTTGTGCCTATTCTTTCACCAGCCTGGAATGTTTATGCTGCGCAAACCAGTCTTGATACACTTGCAATTACTGCGATTGAAGATCCTTACTCGCAAACAACGCGCATAACAAATGCAAAGAAAAACTATTATGAAACAAAAAATATTGTTGCTCAAATCACAGAATTTGTGGATTATGGAACGCTTCCTTTCATTGTTGCGCCAGATAAATTTTGTACTAATCTTTTAGAACTTGATGCGCAACAATGCATGTGCGCGCTTGGTTTGAACCCAATGGAATGCGCGGGGATGAGTAAAGAATTCCGCTACATGCTCGCAAAACGAATTTTCAGCAATGATTACGCTGCATTATGGAAATGGACTATGAACCTCTCGCTCAACGCACTTGAAAATAGCAGCTCTGATCTTAATAAAGCGATTTACGCTCTTGAAAGCAATTATGATGAAGTTGCTTTTAGCGGTATATGCGAACTAGGTAGTGTGGGTTATGAAATATGCGAGAATGTTTCCCTATTTTTCGCGGCTTTGAATGGCAGCAACATCAAAAATTATGAAGATTTTGGAAAAATAAGAAGCGCGCTTGTGAGCAATTATTTTAGTGTTTATGATGATGTGCCGCATATTGAATTCGGATGGCTTATAAATTTAATTGGTGGCGAAAAAAACGCAAATACCGCAATCGGAAAAATAAAATTGCTCGATTCCAAATTGAACGAATACAGTAATGCGATGAAACGCAGATATAATGCGCTTTCTGATGAAGTCAAAGTGGTAATAAACGAAGCAGAAGTTTTGGGAAAATCTGTTAGCGCAGAGCGTTTGGAAAAAATATATGCGAGTCCCTTCTTCAAAGATATTGTAGGTAATGATGTTGCAAGCGTAAATGAAAGATGTGAAAAAGGAAGGACGCTTTTATCTTTGGCGCGCGCGAATAAAAGCAGTGCTGAATTCGCACAAATGTACCGAGAAAAGGATTACTTAAGGGCGTCTATCGTCAATATGAATGACGCAAGAGTTTCGGCGCGCATCGCAAAAAATGAATTTGATATTGCAAAGGATAACGCAAAGGAAATTGTTTCTTCTTATGAAATTAGCGCGGAAGAGTGGTTATCAAAAGTTGAGAACAGATTCATGAATACTATAATGCCAGAGCGAGCGAGCGCGTTTTATGACCTAGCAAAAAATAATTTTATAGATGGAAAAAATGCTGATAGGATAGGTGATAAATTTGAGCGTTATGCTTCTGCAATAAAAAATGCAAAGAGTGCATATTTGATCTTGCCAGAAAATGAAAAAGACACAAATTGGACATCAATTGTTTCGTGTTCCGAAGCAGAAAATTTGATGACAAGAGCGAATAAGGACGAAATTGATACGATTAGAGAACGCGCATTATATTCTATTCTAACCAAAAACAATAATGTCAGCGAACTCATTTCTGGTTGCGATAATATTAAAGAAAGAATAATAGATTCGGCAAAGTACAAATATTCTGAATTAGATGGATTGATGAATGAAATATCCAGATTCATTGCTTTATGCGGTTCGGATTGTGAGGATTTAAAATCAGAATTGAAAGCCAAACAACATGGAATAGCAATAAATGGAGCACTTGTTTATCCTGATTGTATTGGTTCATTAAAAGAGTTGCAGGATAGTCTTATTGATATCAAAAATGATGTTGTAAAAAATATTAAGTCATTAGTTGGTAACCATCTTTTTGTAAGAAAAACTTTTTTTGCTGACCATGCTGTGCTTGATAGAGCGACGAATGTACGATTGGAAATAACCGTTGCGAACACGGTTGAATACCCCGGAGAAAATCTTAGGGTTGATATTGAAACTCCTATTGAATTTAGTTTGGAGGATGCGGTTTATGGTGCGAATGATTTAAGAGGTGTCGTGTATTTAAACGGAAAATTGTCAATATATATAAAATCAATAAATGCTTCTGAAAGAAAAATGTTTATTTTTGAAAAAGATAATGTATTGCTCAAAACTAACAAAATTACAAAAAAGGCTTTTGGTGAAGAAGATTATTCAGCAAGAATTATTGAGAATAGGGACGTTGTTTGTACTAATGATATAACAAATTTCTATATTGATGAAAAATGGGGTATGTTACTGATAGATGGCGGACCTGTTGCTTTGGATAATGGTTTTGTGAGAAAATATATCTCTAAAGGAGAACATAAATTTGAAGCAAGATATAGTGTAGTTGATGCTTATTCCAAACAAATTACTGGAAATACAAGTACTAAAGCAGGCGAACGGATTTATTACAAGTACATGATTGAATTGGCACCTAAAATCGATATGGAATATGTACAAATCTTCGCGCCAATGGCTTCAAACAATTACATAAAAGAAAAGAAAGTGATTACTGTAACTGGTGAAAAAATTAATACTGTTGAAAGTACAACGGGTTTTGTAATTAAGATTTTCGGATTACTTCAGAATAAGCCTGCATCTTTGGAAATAAATTATTATGTTGATAATAGCAGCGAATATGCAAAAGAAGAAATAGATAAATTAGAAAAATTAAATTTAAGCAATGTCAGTAAAGCGATTATAAATGAAGCTAAAGGCGCGCTGTTGCAAAATGATGGGCAGACCGTGGTTGAGAAAATACAGAATGTTTATGAAAACATCGAACGCGAAAAAATTGATGTTGCAAAAATGCAAAAAAGATGTGATGAATACCACGCACTTATCTCACAAGAATTAAATAAAATAGAAAATGTTTTGGGTGTTAAAGAAGAAAGGGATTCGGATGCCAAAGAAAAAAATGAATTCACAGATACACTCTTCATGAGATATAATTTCCTTAAAGATATTTTGAATGAATTAGACGGTAAAACTCTTGTTGAACAACTGACCATTCTTGAAACATATAATTCAAAGTGGATATCTAATTATCTTCAAACGTTCAAGAAAAACGCGTCGGCGAAAATAAATATCATGTATGCAAAATATTTGGAAATTGAAAATAATTATAAGAATTATGATAACAGTTATATTGATGACGAACTTGCCACAGAGTTTGTCTTGCTTAAGAATTTATATCGTAAGTTTGATATAGGTAATCTATTAGAAGATGGATATGCACTCGCTACGGCTATTGAAAAAACAGCTGTGCACATGGAAGATTTAGAAAAACGGATAGCTGCTAAACACAGTTGGGTCATTTCAGATATTGATGCTTTGCGCAATGGAATTGGTGAATCGCTAAAAAAATATGGAAATGAATACTCAAATGCAAAGGGAACTCGCTTTGAAAGCTTTTTTAAAATTAAGAATGACGATGCGCAGAATATTTTAAAGCAGGCGGATAGTGCGCTTAAAAAAAGAGATATAACGAATATCAATACGATTTCAAAATTATATCAAAAACTCCTCGCTATTGACAATAACATCACTACTACACTAAGTTATTTGGAAACACGCGCCAGTAATGATTCTGTTCAAGTACGAAACATTGTTTCTTTATCCTCAAAAAAATTACCGGAAAAGGATTATAAAAAAATTTCTTCGCTTATAATAACAATGGATGACTATCTATCTAAAACAGAATGGATAAAAACAATGAAAACCCAGGACGAGATACTAAAAATAATTTCTTCATATGAAACCAATACAAATTATGATGTTGTGTTATGGTTAAGTGGTATTTTTGTTTGTGGAGTTATTATGCTTTACTATTTTAAAGGAAGAGGAGGTAGTTTATCTGACATGCATAGTCAAATCTTAAAATTTCTGAAACTTGGAGGCACGAAAAAACAAAAAGCATTCAAAAAACTAAAAAAAGCTGATTAAAAAAGGCGGACTAAAAAAAACTGTTTAGTTTTGATTGCCCATTTTTATCTATTTTCATTTTTAACTGCACGTTGTTTGATTTACTATGTTGTGTATTACTACGTTGTATATTTTTGATTATATGCTTCATTCTTTTTTCGCGGTTTATAGACGCCCAATGAAAATATTCGTCCCGTGTGCCTCTTGTAATTAAAATATAAACTTGCCCTTCTTTGAATCTACCGGCGCGGCCCCTGCGTTGAATGCTTCGTATTTCGCTTGGTATCGGCTCATAAAAAATTACAGCATCAACGGCTGGGATATCGAGTCCTTCTTCACCTATGGAGCTTGCAACCAAAACACGAAACTTGTCTTCTCTAAATTGTGCTATGGTTTCTTCCTGCTGCTTTTTTGTATATTTGCCTTTTTTCCCAAGAAATATGTTCGCTTGAATATTTGCGTTTCTAAGAGCTTGTTCTATAAGTGCAACCTGATGGCGATATTGCGCAAACACAATAATTTTTTTACCTTCCATTTGTTTTATAAGATCTATAAGAAGAAAAAGTTTTGGATGCTCCTCTTTTGTTTTTAGAAGGATTTGATTTATTCTGATTATTTCTGGGTTTTTTAGAAGAATCGCTGCGCTTTTTGTTTTTTTAATCGCAGTTTTTTCCAAATAATTTCTTAACGATGATATTCCTTGAGTTTCGGTTAATTCTTGCATATGAAGAAGATTGAGAAGGATTGAGTACGTAACGAGGATCGTATACTTTGCGTTGCTTCTTATATTTAGAATTTTTTGCCTAAGTGCAATGAAAAGTTTTTTTGATTTTATTTGAGGTTGAAATCCCATTACTCTAAGTTTTTGTACATAATTTGAAATTAAGTCACCCAAAATGGATTTTATTAATTTTAGATCTGGAGTAAGCTGCGTTTCAATCCATTTTATATTAATATTTTTTACATAATTTTGAACATCTTCGTCGGTTTTTGCGCGTATCTGCACATTTTGAATAAATAGGTTTGCAAGAATTTCGTTTATGCGCGCGCGATTGCCACCTGGTGATGCTGTGAGGCCGACAATACATGCGTTATCTTTTACTCTTTCGGCAATTAATGTATATGCATAATCGCCTATTGCTCTATGTGCTTCATCAAATATACATAAAGAAAACGCCTCTGGATTTTTTAATATACCTGAAAGAAGGTCATTTTTTATCGTCTGTGGAGTGGAAAAAATAATTTGCTTTTCATAAAATATTTTACGTTTGTTTTTTGGAATTTCTCCTGTGATGGTGGTTACAATATTTGGCTCTGTTTCTGAAATTTCAAGAAATGATGCGTAATGCTGCTTTACTAGTGGGCGCGTTGGGGCGAGAAAAAGGCATTTTCCTGTTTTTAGTTTGGTTTCTATTAACATAAAACCAATTAATGTCTTACCAAGACCTGTTGGAAGAACAACTAATGTGTTTCCTTGTTGTGTTATAGAGGAATAAATCGCTTTTTGATATGCGCGTGGTTCTATTTTCATAGAAATCTTAAAATGTATAATTTTCGTAGTCGTCCAGTGAAGCGAAGGGGCTAACACTTATGATAAATATAGAAAAAATTAGATCTTAAGACAATTTTTCCTATTCCGTCTTCTCTCTTACTTAGATCTTGTCAATATCAATTTCGAATGTCATATTCAATTCGAGGTCTCCATTAAATGAATCGGTCTCGCTTAGTTCTGTTTCCATTATTTCAGCTTCTTCATAAACACTCATCTCACCTTTGCCAATTAATACATCATCATCTAAAGATTCTATGTTACCTCTTATATCTAATGTATCTAATGTATCTAATGCTCCTTGTTCATCATCTGTTTCTGTGTTCACAACATTTTCAATTGAGAAATCCTCAAGATCCGACAAAACCTCTTTTGGTGGTTGTTGTTCAGTGCCCAAGCATCCAAACAATAAAACAAACACCAATAGAACAACGATTAAAATGTTCTTATTTTCCATTTTTTCACCTATTCGAGGTATAACTTACCACGGTGCCTGATGATTTCCAATTTGTTTCGGTGCCTGTTTTACTTTTGCGATATGTGCCATGGCCTGTTAATATTACGGTTCCAGTCCCACTTGCTTCTAAATCTATGTTCGTGCCTTCAATTGTTATATGCATATTGCTTCCTGTAATTGTTGCAGCCCCATCAAATCCAGTATATATTGTTGTACTTCCATTTACTGTTTTTGTTCCTTGTCCGATTATTGTAACCTGCACATCACTAGCGTAATCTACAATAGTAAGCGTACCTTCTGCGCCGTTTACTTTAACCGTTCCAGAACCTGTTAATACCGCTGTTCCATTTCCTTTTGCATAAAGGTTTCCTGTTCCGTTAAATTCTTGCATCTTTGTTTTTAACTTTTCAATATTATTTTTTAGTGTTGTATTATGCGCTTCTTTGAGATAATTTGCAGCTTTTTTTATGAATTCATGTCCTTCTCTAAATAATCTATCTGCGTCCTGAACATTTTGAATTTGCCCAAACTTTGCTTTTGCTAATTCATACTGTCCTTCTGCCAATGCAACCTTTGAATTAAAATCGACCAATAAAGCCTCCAATTCTACGGTATCGGCCCCCCGGATCTTTAGTTCATCTATTTTTGTTTGTATTCTTTTAGAAACATCATCCGCTTTATCAAGGATATAATCAATCTTAGCGCTTAATATTTTGCCAACAAACCTTTTTACATGGACTTTCACATCATTCCATTTATTCTTAACTTTATTTGCTGCATTTTTTAAGTCCTCTTTTGTTGTAGCGCTTTCAACATCCGTTTTTATCTGCTGTATGCCTGCTATATCGGCGTCTATTTCAGCAAGAGTATTTGTTCTTTCTGTTTCATCTATGCCGGTTATTGTTTCTACTCGTACCCTTGCCATTCTAAGATATTTTTCCATTGTATTACATGCCTTTGACATAAAGTTTTTTGCTTTATCAAGCGCGTTTGCCAAATTCTCAGCATTCTTATACTGTATATATCTATCTTTTGCAATAATCCAATCTTGCTTTGCATCTGCGTATACATTTTTAACTTGTATATATTCGGCTTTCATACTCCTATATTTTTCTTTTGCCGCTTCCAAATTAGAAGGAGTTGCAGCATTAACAATAAAAGTCAATGCGAGCAAAAAAACTCCAAACAATATAAACCATATCTCTCTCTTCATCTTATCACCAAAATGATATTATTAGTTAAATATATAAATGTTGGTAGGGTAAAAGTTTATAAATTGCGCGGGGGATTATCTAGTCAAGTATATAAATGTTGGTAGATATTTGTGTGTTATTGCGAAATGCGTTAAAAATTATCGAGAGGAAATTTTAGTAAGATACGACAAAAAATCGCGCACAACTGACGTGCTTTATATCATGTGTTCTTCCTCTGTTTGAGACAAGAGCTTTCGTACACAATATGCGTTATCGTGATCCTTATGATGCTTTGATAAAGGGGATAGACTTCCAGTATTAGTAGGTTTTTGGTTGGTTTGTGGGTGTCTCAGAATCAAACTCGGTTTGGTTTTTTCATTCGGTCCTTCGTTTTAATCATTATACTTTTTTGAATAGTTCGAACAATCTCAAATGTCTTTTTACTTATCTCGTCAGGGAGTTGTCTACTAAGTTCACTAAGAATAACGCATCTCGCTTTGGCGGGGTCGTTGCTGATATCTAATGTTTTTAGAATTGATTGCCTATTATCATAAACAACAAACTTATTTTCTTTTATATTACTACCTAGAACTATACCATCCTCAAAAATTATTGAATTTTCTCCAATTTTTATATTTGGCGATATTATATTATCTCCATAAACTATTACATTTTTTCCAATTACTACATTCCCTCCAATAAAAGTTGGATATCGATGCTTACTCTTAATGTATGCACCGCCTCTAATTATTACACCATCCGAAATAAATACTGAATTTGGTTCTATAAACACATCAGCAACTAAATAAGTACCATTGTTCTCATTTACTTTAGCTTCTACATAATACCCCGCTCCTCCACCACTAGATGGATACAAGAAGCACGTGAATTCTTCTTTATCCTTACGACTCTGAATAGTATATAATCTATAGTTTTGCGAATTTTCGCTCGACGTAATTTTCGATCGCTCGCACTAAGTTCCTCTCGAAATTTGCATCTTGTTTTTGCAGCAGCCTCTTGAGCCGCTTTATAGTTTCTCCTATTGTTTTACA
>JBFLYM010000009.1:0-31764 GCA_040757035.1 Microcaldota archaeon
TTGCTCTTTTTTCATAAACTTTTCTCTTTTTGTCAATTACTACGCCTAGATACTTAGATGTTTTCTTAACTTTCTTTGATTTTTTATCCCACTGGCTGGTCACTTCATATGCATATGTTTGTTGACCGAATACCTTGTACACTACAAATGACATGGTATCTAATTAGATACCATAAATTTATAAATCTATCTAAAATTCTCTTCATGATTTTACAACATGGTAGGTAAAACTAGCGGGAATTTAGGAACTTGTAATAGTTTAAAATTTTCCCATCTCGACGAGTTCGCGATTCACGACGTCGCTTAATTTTTCTATATAATATTCAACAGAAAAATTCTTATGCTTTTCGATGCGAATTTTCGAGATAACCGTAAGCGCTTAAAAATCTACCGTGCAATTTATAAACTTTTACGGATTTACTATAGTTGCTGATATAATAAAAAAATGATTTTTGGTGAGAAATGGCATTACAAACTATTACTAATAAGAATACTAAAGAAGATGGACAGGAAGAAAGAGATAGCAGAAAAATTATAATATCTAAAGTTGTTTCTACAACTTCCATTAGAGAGGAAATAGACAACTTAAAGGGATTGGATAGATTTCCTCATTTTAAAAACTATATTTTAACAAAAGACGGACAGCGGACTTTAACAAAGCTATTAAAGACAATAAATGGAAGAAAAGCAGTAACAAATTTGCTTCGTGAGAGTGAAGAAGCAACAACGATGTTCAATGAAATATTTAAAACAAGCCAACACAGAGAAACGATTGCAAACTTTATGAAATCTGAGGACGGTCGAAGGGTTCTTGCTGATTTATCAATTACAATCGAAGGTGGAAAGACAATTGGTAATCTCTTTGGAACATTTAACGGAAAGAAAGTAGTAGCTTCATTGATATTGAGCAAAGAGGGTAGGAAAACAATATTTACGATTATCGCATATTCAACATTCCAAAAGATTAAAGAAGAAAAATCAGTTCCAGAATATAAATCAACCGAATTTGGAAAGAAATTTAGCTTCTATTTCAGTTCTGAAGGAGGTAAAACTGAACTAAAGGAAAAGTTAAAGAAAGAAGATGGAAAAGAAGAAATACTTAAATTTCTCAAAACACCAGAAGCAAGAGCAGTTTTTAGAGATATCTTCAAAACAGATGAAAGAAGAAAAAGAACAGTCGAACTAATGCAAAGTGAAGATGGGAGAGAAATAATGAAAAAATTAGCAGCCACCAAAGAGGGAGCTGAATTGATTTCTAGAGATTTATGGAATACAAACAATGGTCGTATAGTTGTACAAGAATTATTGAAAACTAAAGCTGGACAGTTGACAGTGTTAGAAATAGTGGCGCATGAAGGAATAATAAATCAGGCAGTTGTTTTTATAATTGGTGAGGACAAACTATTAGATGTTTTATCCGATATTGGTAAAAGTATGGAGTTATATCAAACTCCAAAAAAGTAATCTTCTTTTTCTAATATCCTTAAATCTCCCTTTAGGCTGTAAAGGTTTATGTATACATGATGCGATCCACGTTTTTTAGCGGATCGGTATAATAAAGACGTAACGACGCTTGATAAGCTACCTACATCAAAAGAAACAGCTCTTTTGGCAGGTATAAAATTTTTCCTTTGGAGCGTAGTTCATTCAACGATGAAATCATTATACCTACGGTTGCATTGGTATTTTTTATGCTTCTTGCCAGTTGGGAAGCGCTTTCTTCTCCTTTTTTCACTTCTATAGGTACCGATATACCATTTTCTAGGCATACAACAAAATCGCATCCGTTTGTATCGTAATAAATCCTGTGCCCAACACCAGAAACAGTAAGATTGTTTCTTATTGATGAAAAGACTGCGGTTTCCAGGAGCTCCCCAATAACCTCTGACCGATGTATATCCGGCACCAATTTGTCCAATATCGCGGCCTTAAGGGAAGAGGACGCAAGATAATATTTGATCGAAGCCCTAACTGCTTTAGATGAACTTGAATACGGCCTCACAGAAAAAATCAGCTCGGTTTTTTCAAGCAAATCGAGATATTTTAGCACGGTCGGTTTTGATATCCCAAGCTTCTGCGATAGCTTGTCGATGCTTGTTTCGCCGGTACGGGAGACCGCCAAATAATTCACAAGTTTCTCAACCATAAATGAGTCAACGTCTTCCATGACCTCTTCAATATCCTTGTGGATGATTTTGGATATCAGATCTTGCATGCTCCTTATCGAATCTTGTCTTCTGAAAGGGAAGCCACCATGAATCAGATAATCCACAAGGACTCCATGTGTACGAATGAATGAAATAGAGTCCCAATTTTTATCCAAATTTTTTTCTAAGTCTGCAATGCCTTTTTTGCTTTCGAGCACTCCTTTAAGATCAAATGGCTCTACAAAAGGAAACTTGTTCAACTCAAGATACTCTCTCAATTGGAATGGATACATTGGCTTCATTATCCTTCTACGCGCCAGATCTGCAGATTCTTTTATCTTCAAGGAAGAAGACCCGCTGGCTATTATCAAAACATCATGGCCCTGATCGTATAAAAGCTTCAGGCATATGTTCCAATCTACCGCATAATGGATTTCGTCAAGTATGAAAACTAGCTTCTCTTTTACCATGGCCAAGGGCTTATTGGTAAGCTCACGCTCCATCGTCGCTATCATTTCCCTCATATTCACATCAAAACCACTCATCTCATCAAGAGTGAAAAAGAAAAGCTGCTTATTACTCACTTTGCTCCGCAGGTGTTGGTAAAGCTGCAACAGTAGCGTGGTTTTCCCAATGCCTCTCAGACCTGGAATCAGCACCAGCCTTTTTCTGGGATTTTTATCTTCTAGAAAAGAGTCGCTCTCAGTTGCAAGGTAGCGAAAATATTCCCTTTTACCAAGTTTATCAGCTTCTTCTGCTTTTTCAATTGTAACCTGTTGCTGACGTAAAATCAAGTCTATAGTTTCCATAGGTAAATTATAGTTACCATTTATTTATAAAGCTTTGGTAGTTTGACTTTATACTCAAATTCCGCAATTACAGCGTAAACTAATTTTTACAACCAATCGCTTTTGAGAGCGATAGATTATTACATTTTTTTCGGTATAGCTATTCCCAACAAATAAAGCGCATTTTTAAGTGTATTCAAAGTTGCAGCAACTATTAACAACCGCTTTGTTTTTTCTTTTTCTTCAGCATTGATTACTTGATGTTTTGTATAAAATTTGTTGAACAAAGTTGCGAGTTCAAGAGCATAATCAGCGATATAATGTGGCCTTAAGTTTGTTGCCGCTTTTTTCACAATTTCGCTGAAAATTAAAATTTGTCTTAAAACCGTCTTTTCTTCATTATTGTACTTAAAATTATCTCTCTCATCTTCTTCATTTCCCTTATTTCCTTCAGCTGTATTCTTTAATGAAAGCGAATCTATTTTTCCGCCCCAATTATTTAATATTCCGGCTGCTCGGACACACGCATATTGCAAATAAGGACCAGAATCGCCTTCAAAAGAAAGCGCGTTATCCCAATCAAAAACTATCTTCTTTTCAGGACTAGTTTTTAAGAGAGAGAATTTTATTGCTGCGATTCCGATTTTTTCTGCAGTTTCTTTTTTATCAGACTCGCTCATTTCTTTTGTAATTTTTTCTAGCGCGCGTGTTTTCGCTTCAACTATAAATTCATCAGCACTATATCCAATCCAAGTTCCTTTTCTTCCGGAAAATTTCCCATCAGGAAGTACAGCGTGTTCATACATAAGATGAATAAGGTTTTGCGCTTCTTTAACATAACCGAGCGCTAAAAAAACCTGCTTAATCACCTCCTGTACATAATTTTGTTCTACCCCGATAATATTTACAACACGGTTTGCTTTTCCAAACTGCATTTTCTTGCCTTCAAAAAAAGTTTTATACGCAATCTTTCCATTTGGTTGTACTACAAATTTAGTATAAACAAAATCGCTGCGAAGTAGACCAAATTTCCAAAGCTGAAATATCACATCCTTTCCAGTGTAAGTTGCGGTGCCATCGCTTCTCATAATCACTTTTTGATCATCATTCATTTCTTTGTATTTTTCCCCAAGTCGAACAACCCAGCAGCCTTTATTCTTTCCTTTGTTTTCTAAGCGAATCGCGCCGTTTGTTTTGAGTTTTTCTATTCCTTCGCAAAAAATAGTTCTAATAATATCGCTCTCAAAAATTAGCGCATCATGATAAATTCCAAGCGCAAAATTCGTTTCGTACTGTGCTTTAACCACATTTTCGCTTAATTGGCGCGCTTGCTCCGCGATATTACCGCTTCCCTGCTCCAGTTGTTTAATCAAGTCTCTTACTTTTTTGTCTATTTCTGGATTTTTTTCAACTTCGGTTACAACGCGTACATATTGTTCGCCAATCCAATGATCTAATTTTTTATCTTGAATTTCTGTTGAATTTAGATTGGAATTTAGATAGCCATAAAGGCTTTGCGCAACCTGCAATCCCAAATCATCAATATAATCTATTCTTTCAACATTTTTCCCATTGAATGAAAGAATGCGCGCAACAGAATCTCCAAGTAAAGCGTTTCTCAAATGTCCTATATGCCATGGTTTATTTGGGTTCACGGACGGAAATTCAACAATTATTTTTTCGCATTCTGTCTTTCCGTTTTCTGCCTTTTCTTTTCCGTAATCTGGATTTTTTGCGACATTTTCAACAATTTCATCAAAACATAGCGGTGACAAAAAAAAATTTATAAAGGGTCCAACAGCAACAACGCGTTCAATATATTTGTGCTTAATATATCTGCATTCTGTATGTGTGTGTCTGTGTCCTTGAATTCTTTTTGATATTTTGGCTGCAATTTCAGCAGGATTTTCTTGCAATGTTCGTGTCAAATCAAAAGCTATTTTTGAACTTATATCACCAAAATTGTTTTTAGGTATATCAAGAGATGCATATGCTGTGCTTTCATTTATTTCAGCAGCTTTTGCAAGTAATGTTGCAATCTCATTCTTGATTTGTTCGAACATGAAGTATTGTTGTCATTTAGTATTTTAAACCTTATAGAAATGCCAAGGGGGAAATTCGAATTCCCGGCCTCCAGATTTCCCAAATCAAGATTAATTTGAGTTAATTGTGCTGGAATGCGTAAAGCACCTGTTCTTGTCATCGCCTTTTTAGGCTCATAATTCATATAAAAGATTATATGAGTCTGGCACTCTAACCGATTGCTCACTATTTAGTTTTATTGTTCTGCCACAAAATAAATCTTAAAGTTCTGAGCTACCTTGGCATCATAATTAACAATTAAAATACCTTTCTATTTCAAATGCAGTTGGTCTTTTTTCATTTTCCCTATGTTCAGCAATTTTTTGTTCAAGATATTGAGAAAGCAATTCGGACGAAATAAATCCTTTGAGGAATTTATTGTCGCTTTCCAAAGCTGAAATTGATTCAATGATAGAACCAGGAAGTGTTCTTATTTTAGACTCCTTCATCTTCTTGCGGTCCATCTCCAGAATATTTTCGTCTATTGGTTTGCCAGGATCTATTTTGTTTTTTATCCCGTCCAAACCAGCGGCCGCGGTCACTGTATACGCGAGATAAGGATTTACAGACGGATCCGCACTTGTGTAAACTACCGAACACTCTTCTCCTTTTTGCTCTATGTTTACAAGTGCGTTTTGGTTTGCTTTGCTCCATGCAATATAGTGCGGATCGCTTCTCAATTTTTTATACGAATTCGTAGTCGGAGAAGTAAAAATGCTTAGCGCTTCTCCATGTTCCAATATACCGCCAATATAATAAAGTGCTGTTTGGCTTAAGCCTCCGAATTCACCATTTTCATCGTAAAAAAGATTCGCAATTCCTTTGCGCAATTGTTGATTTATACTTAACGCGCTTCCCTTATCGCCCAATATTGGGAGCGGCATAAATGTTGCGATATTATTCGCGATAAATGAAGCGTTGCGTGCAATGTATTTAAATGTTATCAATGCGTCAGCAGCAATTTTTACATTGTACGGTCTTATCTTCATTTTTTGTTGCGCATTTGATGAGCGACCATGGCTGTGAGAATGTATTGCATAGCGAAATTGATCTTCCATAAGCTCTGCCATCTGCGCGCGAATTGCATAAAAACTATCTTGAGGTTGGTTCGCAAATGCGCCATTTTTTGAATTCCATAATGGCGTCGGATTCCAATATGCCTCACGCGTATCAATCGTATAATTCGGACCTCTTTCCGGAATCGTTTTGTCTCCGCTCACCGCATCAAAAAGATAATATTCGGTTTCTGTTCCAATTTGTACATCGCTTATTCCCATGGCTCTTGCATTTATATTCACTCTTTCTATCGAATATCGCGAATCATACATAAATCTTTCTTTGTCTGTTGAATAGATATTCGAAATAAAGCGCATTGTGTTTGGTTCCCAAGGGATTCTCGCATAGCTATCTGGATCAGGGATTAGCGTGAGTTGTTTTTCGCTAAATCCGAATATTTCGCTTAAATTGGTTTCTAACCCATTAGAAAATGTATCGCTTCCAAAATCTTTAGCCGACATTGTTCTGTTTTTAAGTTCTCCATCAACGGTTACAAAATTAAGCCCAATCCATTTTATCTCATTTGTTTTTATAAATTCAAGCGCTTCTTCAACACTTGGCATTATGACCACCTCTTTATTTTGACTAAGCTAAAAAAACTAAAAAATACCAATTTATCAAAATTTATTAATATTCGATCGTAATCTCCCCTTTTTTTATTATTGTTTGGCAAAGTAATCTTTTGTTCCCCCCTCCAAAAGCATCTAAATACATTTTTTCGGTTTCTGTCGGAGGAGCAAGGTTTTCCATTCCATGTACAATTGTCGCGATGCACGCTCCGCACGTTCCTATTTTACATGCAAAAATAATATTTGCTTTTCCTTCCAACTCAACAAGATTGCTTCCATCCGGAACTTCAATAGTTTTATTCTCATTTTTTATATGTATCTTTGCCATTTACATCAACCTATATCAACCAATAGTTTTTTCTTTGGGGTGACACTGTGTGACTAACCCCGTAAAACGGGGCATCGCCCTTTATGTTGCGCATATTGGGCGATGTGCCTACCAGAAAAAAGGCACAAAGGTTGGTAGTGTTTATCTACCTCTTAAAACAGGTGGCATTAGTCAACGCAGTGTCAGTGGACCCCCCAGACCTTTCTTTTTTTTAAAAAGAAAGGGATATGGGTTTTATTTTTTATCAATCAATCTAAACTTAAATCCATAATGGATAAGACCTTCAGGATCATCGCTTTGAATTTTTCTGAAGACCGCTTCAACACTATCTCCTATTTGGACATCTTGCTTACATACATCAACTATCTGACCTGTAACGCGCGGACCTTCATCTAGATCTATTATTGCAAATACATAAGGCACTTGTTCCTCAAAACCAGAGGCAGGACTATGTATCATAGTAAAAGAATAAATCTTTCCATTTCCTTTGAAATAAAATGGCTCAAGTTTTCCTTTCCTTCTGCATTTGGGACAAATTATTCGTGGCGGGAAATAACTGGTTGAACAAATAATGCATTTCACGCCTTTCATTCGGTATCTTTCCGGTATTCTTCTCCAGCTAAGTGGAATACTTTCCTTCACGTTATCAACCTTATACCCGTATACGATTCACATTTTTAGTCAAAGACCAAACTAATAGACCAAAAATTAATAGACCAAATTAATTTCTGAATATGTGGACTACTACCGTTGCACCGCTTCCGCCTACGTTATGTGCTAAACCAATTTCAGCATCAGCAACCTGTCTTTTTTCTGCCTGCCCGCGTAGCTGCCAGGTAATTTCAACAGCTTGTTTTATTCCAGTTGCTCCAACCGGATGTCCGGCGGCTTTAAGCCCTCCGGAAGTGTTTATTGGAATTTCTCCGTCCAAACCTGTTTTTCCTTCCAATGTTGCATTCCCACCTTCACCTTTTTTGAAAAAACCAAGGTCTTCTATTGCAAGAATCTCCGCAATTGTGAAACAGTCGTGCACTTCAGCGACGTCAATATCTTTTGGTGTTATTTTTGCCATTTCATAAGCCTTTTGCGCTGCGATTTTGGTTGCTTTGATTTCACTAAGTTTTTCTCTTGAATGCAATGCAATTGTATCAGATGTTTGAACGCTTGCAGCGATCTCTATTGGTTGCGCGTTATATTTTCTCGCAATATCCAAAGGAGCGAGAATTACTACTGCAGCGCCGTCTGTGATAGGCGAACAATCAAAAACTTTAAGCGGATCCGCAACCATTTTTGAGTTCATCACAGTGTCGATTGTAATTTTATTTTGAAACTGCGCGTGCTTATTTCTTGAACCGTGTTCATGGTTTTTTACCGCGACAGAAGCGAGCATTTCCTCTGTAGTTCCATATTCATACATGTGCCGCCTTGCCATTAATGCGTATAGACCTGGAAATGTCGCGCCTAAAAAAAGTTCCCATTCTTCATCGCCAGCGCCGCCTAAAATTTCAGAAACAGTATTAATATCTAAATCATTCATTTTTTCTGCTCCGCCGACAAAGACAAAATCATGTGCGCCGCTTGCGACCGCCAAATAACCTTGTCTTAATGCAACTCCACCCGAAGCGCATGCGGCTTCAACTCGAGTTACCGGAATGGGATTAAGTCCCATTTGATCTGCAATAAGCGCACCAACGTGTTCTTGCCCAATAAAACTTCCAGATGCCATGTTTCCAACATAGCCAGCTGAAATTTCGCTTCCTTGGAGACCAGAATCTTCTATGGATTTTATTCCAGCTTCCACTACTAAATCACGAAAACCACGCTCCCAATGCTCGCCGAACTTCGTCATTCCAATTCCAATTATTGCGACTCTTCTCATATTATTATCATCTTCTATCCTCTTTCCGATTATCTTTTTCGCTTTTTCTCCGCCGCTACAGCCCACCTACCGCTACACTTACAGTATCGGCAGATGGCAAAGATGGCAAGGATAATAGATATATTATCAGTGCTTTTTGTACCGCAACCTTATTTTCAGCCTGCTTCCAAACAAGCGAAAACTTCGATTCCAATAGATCATCGTTTATTTCAATTCCTCTAAATGCTGGAAGCGGATGCATAAAAAATTTCGCGCTTAATTTTTTCATTCGCACCAAGTTCAATTGATATGGAAAAAATTTTTTTAAATTTTCTTCGTGCGTGTCAAACGCGTTCACATATATAACATCTATGCCATCTATTTTATTCTTGGTATTATTAGTGTTGATATTATAATCATTATAATTATTAAAATCGTTTATAATTTCTATATCTTCCCCATATTCTTTTTCATATTCAGGATTTGGGCGATATCCTTTCGGAGCAATAAAAATGATGTTTATTCCAAATTTTTTAGTACCAATAATTAATGAATGCGCAACATTGCTTGCAGGATCCCCGATATATGCCATTTGTGTTTCTTTTTTCAAGAGTCCTATTTGCTTTAATGTATATAAATCACCAAGAATTTGGCACGGATGTTCTAAATCAGTACCAGCATTTATTACGGGTACGGAAGAAGAAGACGCAAGTCTTTTGAGCATTTCATGTTTATGCAGTCTCGTAATTATTATGTTGACATAAGAACTAAGAACCTTTCCAGTATCTTCTATTTTTTCTCCCCTGGCAAGCTGCGAGAATACGTAATCCAAATAAATTGGATGCATTCCAAATTGTCTAAGTGCAACCTCAAATGAAACACGTGTCCTTGTACTAGGCCCATCAAAGAGAAGACCTGCGCATTGTGGTTTTGGGAAAAAGACCTCGTTTTTAAATTTTTCAGCCATTTCAAATATTTTTTCTATTTCTTCTTTCTTTAAGTCATTCATAGACAAAAAGTTTTTCATAAGACCACTGCTTTCCTAAAAAATTATTAGAATTATTAATTATTATAAGATCTTTAATTATTGTAACATCTTTAATTATCATAACATCTTTACGAACTTATCAAATAAATATTTTGTGTCATGCGGACCAGGCGTTGCTTCCGGATGATATTGTACAGAAAAAATATGCCCGTCCAGATGCTCCATTCCTTCTATGCTTCCATCGTTCGCGCTTTTTTCGGTAATTTCAAAATTATTCGGGATTTTACCCACTGCGAATCCATGATTTTGTGTAGTTATTCGGACGCGTTCATCCTTTAAGTTTATAACCGGATGATTTACTCCTCTATGCCCAAACTTAAGTTTGAAAGTATTTCCTCCAAACGCATGCGCAATCAATTGGTGGCCCAAACACAGCCCAAACATAGGATAAGCGCTCAACGCACTTATTGTATTGTGTGCGTATCTGAGAATTGCTGGATTGCCAGGTCCGCTTGAAAGTATTATTCCGTTAGGTTCAAATTCATTTATTTTTTCGGATTCCTCGTATGCTGAAACCACTATAACCTTGACATCTCGCTTAATTAATTCGTTTATTATATTGCGTTTTGCGCCATAATCTATAAGCACAACCTTTTTTTTTCCGTTTCCACAAATTTCTGGTTTTTTTACCGTAATATTTTTTATGAAGTCAATTTGCGCGTAATTGAATTTCAGGCTTTCAAATAAATGCTTTATGTTAATTGACTCTTCGCTAACCACAATTATTGCCGGCATGACGCCGTATACGCGTATTTTGCGCACCAAATATCGCGTATCTATCCCGTAGATCCCCGGACAGTTGTTTTCTTTTAAAAAGGCGTCCAAATTTTTTATTGAATCTTTATGCGTTGGTTCATTGCAAAGCTCTCTTATCGCATAACCTTCTGCATAGATTTTTTTGCTTTCAAAGGAATAATCATCGATTCCATAATTTCCTATAAGCGGATAGGTAGAAAGGAGAATTTGTCCCGCATAACTTGGATCTGTAAGACTTTCCTGATAACCTTGCATTGCGGTATTGAAAACAAGTTCACCTATCCTTATCGTAAGCGCACCAAAGCCGCATCCTGAAACCACTGTCCCATCAGACAAAATAAGAAATGCCTTCTTATTATTCTTATTGTACATAGAATCGTACATAGAATCAGAATTTTAATTCAATGCTAAGATATTTAAACTAAAGCCTACATAATATCTACATAATATATTGTTTATACAATCTACATACAAATTTGTAATTATAATCTTTTTATAATCTTTTTTTAACGGGTGTTTTTTATGGGCGGATCAAGAGGACGAGAAAAACTTATGACTTGTGAGAATTGTCATAGACTTGTTCCGCGTGGAAAGGCGGTGGAATTCGAGAAAAAAAATGTTTATAGCACTGATCTAAAAACTTCTGATAATGTATTTACAATAAGCAACATAATAGTGTATTATTGCATAAGTTGTGCAAAGCATAGAAAAATTTTTGAGAAAAAGAAAAAAATTGCGCAGCAGATTGCAGAGCGCAGGGGAAGGAGATTTGAATGAAAAAATCTGTTGAATTAGAAGGTAAAAAATATGATACTTTTGAGGACAATTTGGGAAATTTGAAACTACTTGTGATAAAAGCAAAGCGCGGTTATATCGCGTGCAGTTATATAAACAAAGAAACTGCAGAGAAAGTTGGAGATGTTGCTGGTTTTGTTAGCGGAGTCACATGCATTGATGAAATGCTCAAAGCAAAAATAAGAGCCACTACAAGCTGGGCTGAAGATGTAGGATTACGTGAAGGAATGAGTGTAAGAAAAGCACTTGAAATTTTGGATAATGAGGAGTGTGTATAACTCGTTTCGCGAAAAAAAACAATTAAACCATTACCCCCATGCTTCAATTTTTATTTTTTCATTACGTGTTCCAAGCTTGACCATTATCTCTTTCATTGACATCGCAAATTTCATTGGTCCACAAATGAAAACTGCTGCAATATTCGCATAATCTACATATTTTTCTATCATTTTTTCATCTATTCTTCCAAGTTCGTCAGTCCAGCCATCAGGAATTTGTTGCGTAAGCGTATAAATAATTTTTATATGCGGATTTTGTCTCTTAAAATTTTCCAGCAACGCCGCGCACGCTATTTCTTCCTGTTTTTTATTACTGTAAAATAAAGTAAAATTCCCTTGTTTTTTTTCTTGTGCAATATATTCAAGTATTCCGAGTATTGGCGCAATTCCGGTTCCGGCAGCAAGAAAAATTACATCGCGCTCTTCTTGATAAATAAAATGTCCGAACGGGCCAACAACACCTAATTTTTCTCCGACCCTCATCTTATCCAAGAGTAAAGTGAATTGGCCCCCAACCATTTTTATTACAAACCGTAGTTTTTTATCGTGCGGAGAGGAAGCTATGGAATATGGACGTGAGAGTTTTCCAAAACCTTCATCCAGATCTTTTTTATTTTGATTTCGTTGATCTCGATCTCTCTGATTTTGACCTTCTTGATCTTGAAGTTGAAAGAGTTGTACGAACTGCCCTGGCTTAAATGCGATATTTTTTTCATCTTTAGAACTAGGATAGAGCGTGAAAATTTTTATTGGATTGCTGTAAGAATTGCCGCAGTTGATTATGTCAGTTATCGTGAAGCACTTTTTTTCCATATCTATCCATTCAACTAAACAACTAAAGTAATTTCATTTTTTCCATTTAATTCAATATATCTAAATACAACAAACCTTTTTATTTATTTTATTTGATATGATATGGTAAAATTAATAATAAAATTGATAAATAGTAAATATCATTCTTAGAGAAGGATAAAATGGAAAACTATACAGAGATAATGCAAATTTTGTGCAAATTTCCTCGTCCAGCCGGTTCTTCGCAAATCAAAGAAATAAAGAGCTATCTTTTATCAATGCTTTCAAAAATGAACTATTGCGTTCAAGTGCAAACTGTTGTATTTGAAGGCTGGGAGTTAATCAAAGAACCGCGGGTGAAATTTGTAGAACCAGTGGAGAAAGAAGCAAAATGCATGCCAGTAGTCTGGTCTAGTTCCATATCAAAAGATAAAATAAGCGGCAAATTGGAATATGTTGGTAAAATAAAGACTTTTGAGGCTTATGAATGGGAAAGATATGCTATTGTAAATCCAAAAGTAAATTCAAAAAAAGAAAAAAAAGAAATTCTTGCCTATCTAATAACCAGGGAGGATATGGTCTGGATACAATCTTTGGATAATCCTTTTCAAAAGACCCCATACATCATTATTGATACCGAATCATGCAAAATGATTAAACAATGGATAAAGGAAAATAAAGAAATTATGGTTTTGGCTTCAGTTAAATCAAAATATGTTCCGGGTCTGAACATAAATAATGTTATTGCTTCTCCAAAAAGTAAAGATTGCGACGTTATAGTGTGTACTCATTATGATTCCATGTTTAATACTGTAGGTGCTCATGACAACGCTAGTGGAACCGCAGCCTTGATAGGATTGGCAGAGAGGTTCTCCAAAAAAATTCTAAAAAATTCTAATGTTCGTTTCATCTTTTTTGATGCTGAAGAATGGAATAAATTCGGTTCTTATGCTTATGTAGAAAAAATAAAAAACGAAGGAGAACTACAAAAATTAAAGTTTGTGTTGAACATAGATTCTGTAGGTTTTGGCGATTCCATCAATCTTCTTACATCTCCAGCTATAGAAAATAAAGTTAGGGAAATTGTTTCAAAAACTAGCGTGGCGAAAAAAATCAAGATTGATGTTAGTTCAAAAAATGAAATTCCTCAGCTTGATTGCTGGCCGTTTATGAAAAATGGAATAGCAGTTATTACAATAGGGACAAAGGGAAAACCACCAGTTACTAAATTGAAGGAAGGTGAATCTATCTTTCATAATTCCAAGGATACAATTGAAAATATTCAATTTGAGATCATAGAAAGCGTTGTTTCTTTAGTTGAGGAGTTTCTTGAGAACTATCTTGCTTGAAGATAATGTTAAAAATATTTTTATACCTTATCTTCAAAATATTAAACATGGATTTGCATTCAAATATCAAAGATCGCGTAAATTTTGAGACGTGGGAATATATCGCGCAAATAGCACATTCATTTGAATTGGATCTTGAACAAGGAGATCCTGAAATAATAAAACTTCAGAAAGAACTGCAAATGATAAAAAGAATTATTCACGCGCATCTTTCAAACGGAACTTCAATAACAAAATTCCTCTCTGCAAAATTTTTAATTAAATTATATAGAACTATAGAAAAGTTGGATGAAAAAATAGCTCTGCATAAACAACAACATAAAGAATTTCTTATTTTTTTGCGTGCACTTCTTGGCAAAATGAAACGAGAAAAACTTGTGGTATATAAAACGCTTGAGAAAAAAACAGAATTCCAGCGACATAAAGAAGTTGGAGACTCTGTATGAGAGATTCCACGTAAATCACGTAAATATGGATGAAAGAGATGACACTCTATTATTCAGAACCAGTCAAAATAGAGATAAAAGGAAGAAGTGTTTTTGTTAATGATGAAGTAATGGATTTTCAGGTGCGCACTTTTTCTGAAATGAACGATGTGCTTATGAAAAAACAACCGGTAATTCGTGATTTTCCATTATATTTCATGTTTCGTGCACTCGCAAAAAAGAATGGACTGCGCTATGATATTACAATTATTCCGCCTAAAAATCTTGCTGGCGAATACACCAAAACATACGGACATTATCACCCAATCGCTGAAGACAAATTAAGCTATCCAGAAATTTATCAGATTCTTTCTGGAAATGCGTTTTTTATCCTGCAAAAAAAATGCCCTAATGAGAAAGTTGATGTTATGATTACTTATTGCAGGAAAGGAAATATTATTCTCATTCCTCCTAATTGGGGCCATGTTACTGTAAATGCAACAAAAGATAGCATTTTGATTACATCAAATATTATTTCAGACAATTTTGAATCTAAATATAGAGAATATAAAGAAAATCGCGGGGCTGCATATTATATTACTGAATACGGACTTGAACCAAATAACCATTACTTTATTCGCACAACAGAGAAGAAGAAGCATGATGAGATAAATGCAGCATATGGTCTAATTTGTTCAGACCTGCTAAAGGAATTTTGGAATAATCCGGAAAAATTTGAATTTTTGAAAAGGCCTAGTTTGATTACAAAACCTGTTTTTTGAATATACCGTACCATACTGCACCTTTGCGCTGCTAGAGTTCTATAGTTTAATAGTTCAATACTTATAATTTTCTAATGCATTTAGCGCATTATCAATATTTTTAAATGATCTATCAAACTTTTCTTGATATAATTTTTTTATTGTTTGTGAAAGTTTATTTTCTATCCCATCCCAAAAAAAATATTTTCCATTTTTTTTCCTTATAAGATTAATCTCTTTCATTTTTAGAATATGATAATAGACCGATTTTTCATCTGCCTTTACTCCGTTTGAAGCAAGATCTTTTATTATTTCTTTCATCGTTGGCTCTATTCCTTTCAAATGAAAATTTATCAAAGTTTCAAAAACGTTTATTGAAATAGTACGGCTTTCGTTTGGAGATATCAAACCCAATGAAAGTGCGATCCATCTTATTAATGATTTTTTCGTAAGCTTTATATCGTCAGGCAACCCCAGTTCGTACAAGACGAGCTTGTCTTTTATTAATTTTCCTTCAGGAAGCATAAATCTATTTAATCTAATAATGTTTTTAATCTTTCTAATCATTGATGATAGATTGTGTAAACGGGCTCGTAGCGCAGCTTGGATAGCGCAGCACTCTCCTACCTAATTCAGAAAGTACCGAAGAATTATTGCGTATTGGTTTGCTATATGTTCATGAACGAATCGTCGTTCATGACACTTCAAACTGTTCAAAATGGAGAAAGGTGAAGGTCGTGAGTTCAAATGTCAGCCCAAGGGGGCGCTGCCCCCTTAGTCCGACACCGCCCAAACCCCCAAAAATCAATATAATAGAATGTCAGCCCAAGGAGGCGCTGTCCCCTTGATGTGGATCTGGTATGAAAATCTCACCGAGCCCGATTTTTAAAACAAATTAAAGCACATTCCAGAAGAAATGTATAAATAGGTTCATGTTTATAATGTTGTACAACGGTGATGAAAAATGGTAAGGAATATTAAAGAATTGATTGAAGCATTAACAAGGAATATTGAAGAATGGATTGAAGTATCAAGATTGATTAAAGTATTAGAGAGCGGTGAACCTGAATCGGTAAGAGCATCTGCAGCAGAGGCACTTGGAAACATAGAAGATCCACGTGCTGTTAAAGCTTTGATTGAAGCATTAAAGAACGGATCCAAACTGGTAAGAGCATCTGCAGCAGAGGCACTTGGAAACATAAAAGATTCACAGGCTGTCGAACCTTTGATTGAAGCATTAGAGAGCAATATGGCTAAAGAGGTAAGAGCATCTGCAGTATGGGCACTTGGAAACATAAAAGATCCACAGGCTGTCGAACCTTTGATTGAAGCATTAAAGAACGATAATGAATTGGTAAGAAGATATGCAGTATGGGCACTTGGAAACATAAAAGATCCACAGGCTGTCGAACCTTTGATTGAAGCATTAAAGAACGATAATGAATTGGTAAGAAGATATGCAGTATGGGCACTTGGAAACATAAAAGATTCACAGGCTGTCGAACCTTTGATTGAAGCATTAGAGAGCAATATGGCTAAAGAGGTAAGAGCATCTGCAGCATCGGCACTTGGAAGAATAGTACAAGAACTTGCTGACATCAAGCAATTGACCAAAGAATTAGAGAACAAAGTCACTACTACATTGAATAAAGCATTAAAGAAGGAGGAAGCATATGTAAGAGAAACTATCACAGAAGTACTTGAAAAGATAAAGAACGCACATGAGAAACAGCAACGATCTATTATTCCATCCAAAACTCCTAAGAGACAACAGATAATAAAAGAAGTTATACCACAAAAAACGACGGACAAAGATACAACATCACAGAAAGGAACACCTACTGATACATTGCCGCGTCAAACAGTGCAATGAAAATTGGAAATGCGAACTATAAAGTATATACAATCCACGTTTTTTTAGTGGATTGGTATATTTACTTTATGTCCTTAATTCCAGCTTTTAGAGCTGTAAGTGGAAGAATAGCGCACTTTATTCTTGAAGGATTTTTGCTCAAATCAATTCCAATAAGCGAAAATATTTCTTTTTGCCCGATTTTTAGTAAATTAATAATTTTTTTTCCCTTTATATATTCGGTGAGAAGAGAGGCAGACGCAGTGCTTATTGCACACCCATGTCCCTTAAATTTTGCATCTTTTATTTTATCTTTATCTAATTTTACGAAAATGCTTATCATGTCTCCGCAAGACGGATTGTAATCTGTCTTTTTTATTTCAGCATCTTCTATTTCTCCAAAGTTTTTCGGATTTTTGTGCAGTTCTAAAACTCGTTCTATGTATATATCCATCTTATCAAGTTCATTTTATCATTTTATTCATGCAAAAACCTTTTTTGCTTTTTCAAGTGCATGATAGAGAGCATTAATATCATTTTTATCATTATAGATATAGAAACTCGCACGCGCACTGTTTTCCAATCCAAATTTTTCATGCAAAGGTTGGGCGCAGTGATGCCCTGATCTTATTGCAACACCTTCTGAATCTAAAACCTGCGCAATATCATGCGGATGAATTCCATCTATGTTGAACGCTATAAGTCCTATCCTTTTTTCTATATTTTCTGGACCGAATATTTTAAGCCCTTGTATGCACTGTATCTCTTTCATTGCATATTTCAACAATTTCAAATCATGCATTCTAATATTGCTCATTCCGATTTTTTCTAAATATTCGATCGCACGTTTAAGACCAATTGCTCCTTCAACATTAGAAGTACCTGCTTCAAATTTTGCAGGTGGAACTGCATAGGTAGTTTCTTTTTCATGGACTTCAAAAACCATTTCGCCACCGTATAGAAATGGTTCCATCTTCTCTAAAATTTCATATTTTCCATAAAGTACGCCTATTCCCATCGGCCCAAGCATTTTATGCCCAGTAAATGTAAAGAAATCTACTTCTAGTTTTTTTACATCTATTTTCATATGTGGTGTGCTTTGGCTTCCATCAGCAAGAAAAACACCTCCGTCTTCATGCACAATAGAAGCCATTTTTTTTATTTCATTAATTGTACCCAACACATTGGAAGCATGAACAATCCCTGCAAATATCGTGTTTTCAAGCTTGTTTAACTCGCTTTCCGGAATAATTCCTCCTCTATCTGGATATATTATTTCAAAATTCGCATTTTTCTTTTTTGCGAGTGTTTGCCATGAAACAAAACTACTATGATGATCAATAATGCTTGTAACTATCTTGTCGTTTTTTTTTATTTGGTTCATTCCATACGCGTACATAACAAGATTAAGAGATTCTGTTGCATTTTTAGTAAATATTATCTCTTCTGGTTTTGCGTTTATGAATTGTGCGACTTTTTTTCTCGCTTCTTCGTAAGCAAGCGTTGCTTCTTCGGCGAGAGTGTGCACTCCGCGATGAATATTTGCGTTTTGAGTTGCATAGTACTGTGTTATCGCCTCTATTACCTGTCTTGGTTTTTGTGTGGTTGCTGCATTATCCAAATAAACTAAACGCTTACCATTGATTTTTTTAGAAAGAATCGGAAAGTCTTTTTTTATGCGCTTAACATCGAACATAATCCTTCAACCATTCATAGCCTTTTTTCTCTATTTCCTTTGCGAATTTTGCTTTCCCGGATTTTATTATGTTGCCCGCTATCATAACATGCACAAAATCTGGTTTTATGTACTTTAGGATGTTTGCGTAGTGCGTTATTATTAATATCATTGTGTTTCTGTTGCGCGCGCTTTTTATTGCATTGATGATCATTTTAAGCGAATCAACATCCACGCCGGAATCAATTTCGTCAAGAATAATAAATTTTGGCCTAAGCGCAAGCATCTGTACTATTTCGCTTTTTTTCTTTTCTCCGCCAGAAAGTCCGGTGTTCAAATCGCGTGCAAGAAAAGTTTCGTCCATTTTTACTGATTTAGCGATTGCTCTTATTTCGTCGTTGAATTTAATTATATCACAATTTGTTTTGTCGCACGCATTTTTCGCCTTTCTAATGAAATTTATAAGCCCCAAACCTTCAACAGAAACCGGATTTTGAAATGCAACAAAGATGCCTTTTTTCGCTCTTTCATCAGGCGCTAAGTTTGCTACATTCTCATTATTTAATATTATTTTTCCGCTTGTTTTATATTTTGGATGTCCAGCAATTGCGTGAGTAAGCGTAGTCTTTCCGCTTCCGTTCGGACCCATTAAAACATGCATTTCGCCGTCATTTATTGAAAAATTCAGGTTCTGAATAATTTCTTTTTCATTGATGGTTACACAGAGTTTTTTTATTTTTAGCATATATATTCACTCAATACTCACCTAATTATACCGATCCTCGGAAAAACTTAGTTGGTTGAGTATATCTCATGCAAAATTTTATAAATTTTTGAGTTGAACTTGTTTTTATGGAAAATATAAGAAATATGAGAAATGCAGGGAATATGGAAAGCACTTTCATGGAAAAACCATATCATCTTCTTACTCCGATGCGCGTAACCCTTATAAGCGCAAGCAATAAGGGAAAGGATAATTTCATGCCTGCGAGTTGGTGCTTCCCGTTATCCTTTGAACCTGCTTTGTTTGGTGTTGCGATTGCACCAAAAAGATTTACACACGATATGATTAACGAAAGCAAAGAATACGTAATTAATATTCCTGGAATGGATTTAAAAGAAAAAATAGAAAAATTTGGAAGAATAAGCGGAAAAAATTGCGACAAATTCAAAGCGAGTGGACTCACACAAGAAAAATCAGAAAGCGTGCGTGCGGTTTCAATAAAAGAATGCTTAGCCAGTATTGAATGCAAAGTAATTAGTGAATTTACAACTGGCGATCACACGATTTTTGTTGGTAAAGTGCATAACATAAAAATCCGAAAGCGTGGAAAAGGAATTTATAACACACAAAATTCTAAACTTATTGTTTTTTAGAGTTTGTCAAGCCTCAATGGCGCGCAAGAAGCGGACAAAATGTTATGCTAATTTTTTAAATTTCCAGTCAGAAAACGTTATAAAAAGTAGCTTTTATTCGAATTCGAGCCAGTGTTGTAAAAAATTCGGAATTACTAATACAAAAAGCTTTATAAAGGCTTCATAATTCTAACAAATAGCGTGTACATATGGAAAAAACATTATCATCTTTCTTTAGAAAAGATCGTATTTCAACGGGCATAAAAGAACTTGACATTGCTCTTGAGGGTGGTTATCAAAACCCAGGAGCGATAATAATTCTTAGTTCCACCATCCAGGAAAAACTCGCGTTCGCGCTTCATTTTACACAAGCAGGAATAAATCGTGGAGAAAAGGTTGCGTATATTGCATTTGATCTTAGTCCAGATGAAATAGAAAAAAAAGCAGATGCATTTGGCATGGATTTTAAAACCCATGTTGGTAAGGAGCTTATCTTTATAGATGCTTATTCTCACACAATCAGGGTAAAACCTGCAGATCGTAATAAGGATATATCCATTCCCGGACCAGGAGCATTTAATGATCTTTCTCTTGCATTGAACGATATAATAAGACAGAGTGAAGAAGCTGATGGAACTAAAGGAATTGAGGAGAGTAAAGGAATTTTGGGAACCGAAAGAACCGAAGGCAAACGCATAAGAGTGATATTTCATTCGCTTTCCACACTTAGTTTATATTCTCAATTGGATGTCATAACAAAATTTCTTCATGTAATTCAAGGAAAACTCAAAACAGCAAATGCAACCAGTCTTTGGCTTTTGGATGAAGGTGCATGCGACAAGAAATTTATATCAATTCTTGAAAGCATTTCAGATCAAAAACTTGTAATTTCTGATAAAGGAGGAGCGTACGAACTTAATGTTACAAATATACCAATACCTCTTTCAATGAAGATCGGTGCGGCTGGTATTGAAATTTTATAAAGTCACTATTTCCTATTGAAATCTATCTCCTATTGAAATGACTTATTATGCCAGATATATATTTTCGCCATTTAAAAATGCGCGAACATCAGAAACAAATGATTTACGATATTTATTCTGCGCTTGAACAAAAAAAACATCTTCTTGCACACGCACCTTGCGGATTAGGAAAAACAGATGCCGCACTTTCGCCAGCAATAACATACGCAATACGCAATAATCTAGATATTTATTTTCTCACTCCAAAAATTTCGCAGCATAAAATAGCCGTTGAAGTAATCAAAGGACTTAAAGAAAAATATGGATTAGATGTGCGTGCAAGCGACATAATAGGAAGAAAATATGCATGCGTTCATCCTGCGCTGGAAAATCTTGACCATGATACATTCTATCAAACATGCGAGCATATGCGTAAAGAAAAAAAATGCGATTTTTGGACGAATATCAAAGGAACAACAAAAATAGAGGAAGCAAAGGCGAATATTCTGTTTGGAAAAATTCTTTCTGAATATGGAAATGCAAAAACCCATAATGAGCTTATCGCAATTGCAGAAAAGGCCAATATCTGTCCATACGAGATAATGATCAAACTCGCTTCATGTTCCAAAATTATAATAGCGGATTATTTTCATATTTTAGTACCGCAGATACGCGCTACCTTTCTCGCAAAAACAAAAAAGAAAATGGAAAATTCAATAATTATAATAGATGAAGCGCACAATATTCCAAAGCGCATACGCGATTGCCTTTCTGTTTCTTTTAATAACCGCATGATTTTGCGAATGGAAAATGAAATAAAATTCCTTGGTGGAAATATGAAATTTGAAAAGGAATTTGTTTCATGGGCAAAACAGGAATTGAAAGATAATAAGAATAATACAAATAATATAGAAACAAATACAGAAACACTTATTTCTGCCGAACGATTCAACTCGCTACTCGCTTATTTTAACATGGAACTAAGTGAAATTATAGAATATTTTGAATTCGCTGGATCAGAATATATAGAAAAAGCTAAAAAAGCGAGTAAGACGGAAAAGACGAATCGTAAAAGTGCTTTGCTAAAATTTGCGATATTCTTGCGCGGTTGGTTTGAAGACACGCAAAGTTCGATAAGAATATTGCGCGGAAGCGGTAATTTTTTTTCATTATCAAAGCGCTTTTTGGATCCAGGAATAATAACCTCGGAGCTGAATACCGCACACTCGGTAATT
Source organism: Microcaldota archaeon (assembly GCA_040757035.1). Lineage (GTDB taxonomy): Archaea > Micrarchaeota > Micrarchaeia > Anstonellales > Bilamarchaeaceae > JAHJBR01. The sequence goes on from JBFLYM010000009.1 coordinate 22,113, forward strand.
CTCATGAGCGCAACTCTTTATCCTATGGCAATGTATCGCGATGTTTTGGGTCTGGATGAAAAACGCACACTAATGAAATTTTATCAATCTCCATTCGCGCGATCCAACAAAATCAATATAATTACAGATGGAATTACTACCAAATTCTCGCGCCGCAATGTTGAAGAATTTGCAAAAATAGCAAAAGTAATAGAATGCGCACACTCGCTAAAGAAACGCACCGCGGTATTCTTTCCATCCTATAATGTACTTAATTCCGTTCTTCCATTCATAAGATCTAATCCAAAATTCGTGCAGAATGAAAAAATGCATTCGCGCGATCTGCACAAACTCGCAAAAAATTTTTCCTCGAATGGCGGTATGCTTATTGCTGTGCAAGGCGGTTCTCTTTCAGAAGGCGTTGATTTCAATAATGGCGAAATAAAAACTGCAATATTGGTGGGAGTAGCATTAGAAGAACTCGGGCTTGAAATTAAGTGCTTAATAGACTATTATCAAAAAAAATTTGGAATGGGTTGGGAATATGCGTATCTTTATCCTGCGGTTGTGCGGGCACTCCAATCTGCAGGAAGAGCAATAAGAAAAGAGGAAGACAAAGCGGCTATAATATATGTTGACGAGCGTTTCAATTGGCAGAACTATAGAAAGCTTTTTCCAAGCAATGAAAAATTCATTGTTATCAAACCTAATGAATTGGAAAAATATTTGCGAGCGTTTTGGGAGGAAACGAATTTAAAGAACAGAATTGAAAGAAGTGAATCGAAAGAAAGAAGCGAATTTAAAAAACATGGAACACATAAATTCTTCAATGATGATAGATGTGATCTTTGAGTTTGCGCATAGTTAAATATATTATATTTAAATGCGCGAACGATGATAAAAGACGTGCGGACTGAGTAGAATTCCTTTGGTTAGTGCGCAGCCAAAACTCTCGAAAAGCCCAGCTTTTCTCGATCGTTAGCCTGATACACGCCCTTTTTGACCAGTGGAGCACAGACAGGTCATTTCCGCATTAATTTCCTAAGGAAACGCGGTGTCTTCTAAAAATCATCTAAATCATAGGCCAAATATCCTTCTTCTCGCAACTCTTGTTTGCTCCTAACTTTCTTGGCGACCAAACCAAATTTACAATCCTTGGGCAGTCTCTCAACATGCTCTGATTTCAACTTGATATTCTCCATCAAAACCTTTGCTTCTTTGAAGCTAATTTCAGCCCATTTAAACTCGAAAACAACCGTGCTGTTTTGATTTTTTCCAATCAAATCGATTTCGTATGCGTTTTCCCCCTTATCGGCATTATGTATCTTCCCCCATTGCCTTCTGGAGTCTGTAAGTTTTAACTCACGAACTAAGAATTCACGCGCAACTTCCTCAAAGCACCTCCCGTAAAAAGTGTTGAGGTTTTTCTTAACTGAATTTATAAAATCTGGCTTCCTAGAAGCGTAGTCTGAATAATTTCTGTAAATCTGACAAAACCAGAATTCGAGTAGTGGATGCCTTATTCTGTAAATTCCTCTTTTCCCCAAATATGGCATCTCTAGCTCGATTAGTTCAAAGAGGTCTTTTAGTTCGTTTATCTGGCGCGTTATTGAGGTTGCAGGAGTATTCAAGTAACTAGCAATTTTAGAGAGTGTATTGTTTCCATTAGCTATTGCTTCAAGAATAGAATAATAAACGCCGCTTCTAGCACCAAATTCTTGCGACAAAATACCGTTTACTTCGTCTTCTAGCGGTGCATCTTTAACCAGAAGCAGAGCGTCAATGATCTCTTCTGCTGTTTTTCCCTGTAAATTAAAGTCTTCCAAAACAACGTAATATTTAGGATAACCCCCGAACAAAAAGTACAACTTGACCAACTCTTCTTTTTTCAGTTTTAACTCCTCCCCTATTTCAAAACAAGCAGATAATTTCAATGGTTCTAGTTTTACTCCTTTTTTGATTCTGCCAAAAAGCGGTTCTTTAGAGTTTTTGAAGAGTTTTTTCATGAGTCCGATAAGCGAACCAGAAATAATTATCATCCCTGGTTTATTCTCATTGAGATCTATGTTTTTTTGTAATATGCCGAAAATGGATGGCTCCACAAACTTGAAGTTCTGGAACTCATCGAAAACAATTGGGGGGGTGTCGCGGGTTAGGAGTATCTCAAAAAACTTATCCCAGGAGTTTAACTCTTCTAACTCGCCGAGTATGTGGATACTTTTAATTATTTCTTGGAACTCTTTAAGTAAATCTGAAGACGTCTTGTTTTTGTTGACGAAAAAATATAATCCATTCCCACCAAACCCGTAGCCCGTTCCATCTGAAGAACCATGGCCCGAAGCAACAGCTCTCATAAATTCAAGTAATAGTCTGGTCTTACCTACGCGCCTAAGCCCATATAAAGCTACAACAAATAGCTTTTTTTTTGACAGCGTATCTAACTTCCAAAATTCGTTTAATTCATTTTCCCGATCTACGAATCGCATATGTATTCACCAATTGAATAATTCAATAACTGAATATATTTATAAATATTTCTATTGCTTTGGATTTCCGCGTCTATTTCCTATGGTTTCCTAAGGATTTCTCGAAGAAATTGAACAGCAAGATTCCGGTTGGCGACGATTAGAACTCTAACTCCGCCTGATTAGGGAATACATCCGTCGATAACTGTTTTTTCATTATTTTCTAAAAAACCATTTTCACCGATAAGTATTTAAAGTGAGATCCCGAAGAAAATAAGAGTTTTTGACGAACTTTTTGGAACAAACTTATTCCCTAAGGTACGGAGTTAGGGTTATAACAAGCAATTGTAAAGATATCAAATGGTAGCGTTCCATCTTTTTCCAATTTTGCGGTAATTTCGTCTAATACAAGTTTTTTTATCTTCATATAATTTTCTTTTCCAATTTCAACATTTCCAATCGCATATCGTTTTGCTTTTGTATTAAAGCAAAACATGCAATTATCCAAACCTTCTACATCATAGCAATATATTAAATTTGAGCTATTTATGCAACTAGCCACATCAAAACAACAACTGATATTAACCCCATTGGACTTTATACAAAATTTAGAATAACTAATACGATAGGAACCAAAAATATATTCAGAATTGAGAACCATTGAATTATATGCAATATTTTTTACAAATGCCCCATCACATGTTTTATACGTATTTATTGCATTATAATCATTTTGTGTATCAACGTAATTTGTTGTGTTACCTTCGTGGATTTCTACTTTAAAAAATGCAATTGGACTTATTTTTTCTATAATACTTTTGAGCGAAATTTCTTCTCCATCTTCAAAAGTAATATGCTGTTTTGCGACTTCTTCGGATTCCTCAGAAGAAGCATATCTTTCTTTTGGAATATACTTATAAAACATTAAATCTGAAGAACATGTTTCATTTCCACAAATTGTTTTGAATCTTTTAATCGGATTTATTCTTTCTGAAAGCAATCTTTCGTATTTTTGGAGCGGACCGATGTCCTTTCCAAGAACAATTCTACAAGTGCTTTTCCATGCTTCTTCTATTGGTTTGAAATCCCTCGGAGGCACTGGTTTGTCCTTCACTGTTATCATTGGTTTAACTTTAATCGGAGGAAGAGATTCGAATATAGAATAAAATGTCTTGTATTTTTCTATATGTTCCCTGCTTTCATCTATGAGTTTTTTTCTTATTACCATGTATTTATCTTTTGGAAGTTCAAGATTCCCAATGCAATAATTTTTTGATCTTATATTAAACGAGAACATTAAGTGATTACTGCCTCTACAATCATAGCAAAAAAATAAATCAGAGCTATTTGTAGACAGATATGTTTCAAACGAACGAGTAATTTTATCTGCCATGGCTGTTTTTATTACATATTTAATTCTTAAGGATAATGCAGAACCAAAAGCGTGTTCGCTTCCATCTCTTAAACAGGACGAATAGCCTATATATTTTGTTTTATTCAGAAAATGAGAGTTATATATGTAAAAACTATCTACAATAGCATCGCTTTTTTCTACAAAATCACATACTCCATATCTCCTATTCCCAGCATAATAAATTCTATCTTTTATTTCATTTATGATTGAATCAATATCCTTTATCTTATTAATGTCAAGGGGTTCAAATTTTCTGTTTATATCCATATTTTCTTCGTCTTGAGAAATCATCTTTGCGCCTTCGCAGTAGGGGTGGTGACATAAGAAAATATCTTTTTCAGAGAACGCGGACTTTCTTTTTTTGATTGGATAAAGATATCTCCATAAATAATCCTCTAATTCATCTAATGTTACATTACACTCGCCAAAAATTATCTTAAATGTGGTTTGAAATGCTTTTTCAACAGCGCATTTTGTGTCATCCATTTTTTCATCTTTTCTTATTTCTATTTTTATACTATACACAGTAAATTTTCAAGAAACGCGTTCGATTGTCGCTGCTATTGAGCGCTAATGGAAGAATTTGCAAAATTTTGGTCATTTTCATCCATCCAACGATTTAATATTTTAGAACATTCATAAGATTTATATACATCGACTATTTTTTCACAAAAATCAAAAGAGCATTTTTTGTTCATATTTATATTTTCTATACATTCTGTTCTTGCTTTTTCGTCGTAACAGGAATCTTTTCTATCAATATCTATTATATTTTCACAGTCAGAATAACGAGCATATAAAAGATAACAATGATCTTTTTTCTCAGTGTTTTTTAATAAATTACATACTTTAGAATTTTCTTCGGTTTTTGACGCAAGTTGCGCCCAAAAATAATAACAATCTTGCAACGTGCGTTCTGTTTTAAATTTTTCACATTCTTTATATTGTCCTGTGGTATCAATTAATCCTTTGATACATTTTTCTGTATTGTTACTATCTTTAATTTCAGGTAATAAACATATTTCATCATTCTGATTTTTACCTGCAATTTCTAATAAACAATTAATTTTATCCTCCAAATTACTAATTTTTTTACAATCTTCTGGGGCTTGAGCTAAAGATTGAATTATTATTGTTTCTAAATTTTTCTCATAAAGAATTTTTTCATTTGCTTTAATTTTAAGATTATATTGTTTTTTTTCTAAATTATTAAAATCATAAATTATCTTATAATAATGCGTACAACTAATACATACGGGTCCAAATGTTTTTTCAGAATCGTAACTAAATTTTAAAATTAAATCATCACCCTGAATTTCAAAATCGCCTTTTTTAATATAATCTAAATAGTGAAGTGAGACACAGCTTTCTATTTTTAATGCTTTGTCATTTAACCATTCAGCTTTAACATCTCCAGCACCTGTTCTTGACGGGGGAATATTGCAAGTTGCTCGCGTCAAAGGTTGCGCATTAGAATTTACAGAAAATTTCATTTCAATATCCCCATTTTCAATTATTGCTTCTGGTATTGCTTCTGGTGGTTTCGCGAGCTGTAACAAAATACCACCAAATAAAATTCCTCCACCGACCACGACGATTAAAATAACAATAATCCTAACTGCTACAACTTTTTTATCCATTAATGCCTTAATCAATTCTTTAATATTCTCTGCCATTTTTTATCACCTTTGTCTAATATTATAAACATAAACTATTTATATCTCTTTTGGAATGTGTTGAAAGTAACATACAAAGATATCAGGAAAAAACTTAGTTGGTTGTGTATATTCGTTTAACAAGCGATACCACAAAAAGGAAAAGAAAAACAAATAATTTACCTCGCGTCGTCAACTTTACTTTGTTTTAGTGCATAATCAGCCGCTCCAGCTTTCCACCAGTTTGGATATGCGCCTTGAATTTGTTCTTCTACGCTCTTTGAATGTTTCAAAGCTTCTTTTACATGATTATTGTATATAAATTCAGATTTGTCCATAATCGCAAAGTCACCTGCGAGTTTTATTATGCCGCTTATTCCGCGCAAACGCAATGTGAATCCAGTAGCTGAATCTATTTCCTTTGCCCATTTTTTTGATTCTTTAAATATTTCGCTTACTGCTGTTTTATCCGCATGCGGAATTTTTCCATCCTTTACTATTTCCTGCGCAATAAATTGTACAAGTTTATTACGATTGTATTCATTATCTTCCATATATAATTTCATTAAAATTTCGTATCCATCTCCGCGTATTCTTGAGCGCAACGCTGGAAGAAGAGAATTTAGATCTATTATGTTAACCGCACCCACCAAAATAAAATCGCACGGAACATTTTCAACTTTCACTATCGCTCCAGTGCCTGTTGGATTACGTCCACTTATAGAAAATACTTTTTCCTGCATCGCTGTAAGAAGATAGCGCTGCAAATCACCGATAGTAGAAAGTTCATCAATGAAGAGTACACCTTCGTGCGCCTCGTGTACCGCACCTGCGACAACGCACATATAAGGCTGAATACCTATTTCAGGATGTCCACCGTATGGATCATGTTTAACGTCTCCTAAGAGTTCGGTTTCATTCGCACCGCTAACTTGTACAAAGGTACTGCGCAACAAAGGCACAATAATTTTTCTTAGTTTTTTCTTTGCTTCATCATGCATGCGCATGCAATCTTCTTGACTTAAAACTCTTATTGTATCAAAAGGAGTTTTTTCATAAATAATAATTTTTTCTTTTCCATCTGGCATTACGTGACTTGTTTGTATTTGTTCGCTTGATTGTTTTTGCTCTTTAGTTTTTTCTCTTTCAAGTCCAAATATAATATTCTCGAATGTATTATCAAAAGTATTCTCAAATGCATTATCAAATGAACTAACATTGCGTATAGATTTATTAGCGCCGCAAAACTGACAAATTGGAATTGTAGATGGACCGATACCACCACAGCGCCTACATCTAAATCCAAATTTTTCAGAAACAAATACCGGAGCTTGTGATGGGTGGATTATTGTGCCGTATTCTTTATTGCGTTCTTTATTTTCTTTATTTTCTTTTTCTATTTGTTCTCTGCTTTTTATTTCAAGAATAGGACGTTCTGCACGCTCTAAATTATGAAGAACCGAAATTTCAAAACATGGTTTTGGAAGAAGACTTGCCATTGCTTGTGCAAGCATGCTTTTCCCTGTTCCTGGAGAGCCCACAAGGAGGACATGCCTTTTCTGAAACGCAGCAACTCTCGCAATTTTAACTGCCTCTTCTTGTCCTATCACACAATCAAGTGGATTTGTTGGAATATTAATTTCTGCAGTAGACTGAAAATCAAAAGACATAGATAAAGTTTCTTTTCAAAATATATAAATATATCCTATCTATATGACTATCTATATGACTATGACTAAGAAATTGGCTAAGAAATCCAAATCTTGGAAAGAAAAATTGGAAAACAATAAAGGGGTACAAAATAATTCAAAAAGGCAAAAAATATATTGTTGTCGATTTTGAAAAGTATTTAATAAAGTTGTTATAAATCGAAATAATAAAAAACATGAAAAAAAGATAATAACAATGATCGTATGATAATCGGTAAAACAGAAAAATACATAGTTGACGAGCTTGAAAGAAAGAAAGGACTACTCTTTGCTCTTATAGATCCAATAGATTATAAAGACCTTGATGCTGCAGCAGATACCGCAAAAAACGCGAACGAAGGTGGTGCTGACGTAATACTTGTTGGCGGAAGCACTGATATTCATGGCGAAATTTTGGATGCGGTGACCAAAAGGATAAAGGAAAATGTAAACGTGCCGATAATTCTTTTTCCGGGCAACATAAACATGCTTACAAAATATGCGGATGCGGTTTATTTTAAGTCCATGCTTAATTCCAGAAATACTTATTGGATAAGCAAGGCGCAAATGCTTGCAGCGCCGACAGTGAAACGATACGGAATTGAACCCCTTCCTGTCGGTTACATTGTTGTTGAACCTGGCGGCACTGCTGGCTGGATAGGCGAAGCGAATCTTATTCCAAGAGACAAACCAAAACTCGCTGCAGCAATGGCGTTGGCTGCGCAGTATATGGGATTCAGATTCGTAGTTACCGATGCTGGAAGCAACCCCGCAACAGGACACATTCCGCTTGAAATGGTAAGTGCTGTTTCTTCTGTGCTTGAAATCCCTTACATAGTTGCAGGAGGAATACGCACTCCGGAACAGGCGAAAAATGTGATTAAAGCCGGAGCAGATATAATTCAAGTTGGGACTGCTTTTGAAAGCAACAAAGCGCAAAAAATCAAGGAGTTTGTGGCTGCAGTGCGCGAAGGCGCAAAATTGTAAATAGTTTGAACGCTCCGATTATTCTACCGCTTTTAAATAAAGACCAACATTTCCATCCATAAATGGATGTATCCGTACGGTTTCATAATGGATCCTGACTGCGGAATAGAGCGCTCGGATACCTTTGTTTTTGTCGTTTTTTTGGATTTAAGTTCTGAACTACCGAAGCCAGTTTGGACGAAAGATTTATATTTGTAATTAGTGTTTTTTTTGTGGTGATAATATGGTAACGCAGGAAGCGATTAAAGAAATAGAAAAAAGCATAGGTCCATTTATGGTACCAAAAACTCCGAAAGAACATTTTATTTATCCAACCGGTTCTGTAATGAACGATTTTTTTCAAGATGTGTCGTCTGCTAGAAACAAATATGTTGATGAAATACACAAACTTCCAGAATACGCTAAACTAATAAATCTCAATAAAAAATTAAGTGATATCGATAAAAAGATGGAACGCCTCGAACTTGGCTCTGATCCTTATCAAAATATTGAAAAAATAGCTAAACTTATGGATGAACGAGCACAAATTGTTAAACCCATATCTGAAACGAATAAAGTATTCTCAGCGAAAAAAGATGAAATTGAAAAAAGGTGGGTTCGTAAACTGGAAAAAATAGTGAGTAATTATACTAAATTAACCGCACAGATGATGGACCAGTTACCAGAATATAAATATGGGTTTTCTTTCAAAACTGATTTTAAGCAAACAATGAAAGGAATATGGTCAAATCTTTGCACGTTTTGGTCTCAACTAGAAGAATCAAAAGAAATGCACACAATACTTGCGGAATGGCTCGCAAACAACGTAGAAGCTGCAGTTAAGGGCCAACCTTTGACCGATTCAGATACTATTAAAAAAATGGTAATATGTAAGACCGGGCCCCTAGATGTTAAAAACATGTACGAAATCGTCAGAGATAGTATTGTTGGTATAACGATTCCACAGAATAAGAGCGAATCTCCAAAATTATTTGTTGCTATTTCACCAAGCGGACCGAAATTCGAGGCAAAGGGCATTCACTACGTCGGCCCATATGAAACAACTTCTTCTACGCCATATGAAACATTTTCTTCTACGCTTCAAGGGTACACTATCCCTTTAATAAACGGAGCAACCACCATTAATGGTATTAATGTCAAAATAGTGGAAGAAATATCTGATCGTATGTTTGTACTTGAGATTAGTAGTGCTTCTGGAACGAAAAAAATACCAATGAAAGTAATTGGATATCACTCTGAGTCCAAATTTTAGTAAAAGTTTATAAATTGCACAGATTATCTCGAAAACTCGCACCGAAAAGCGTAAGAATTTTTCTGTTGAATATTATTCGATTGTTAAACCGTAACTCTGTAAATTCTTGGTAACAGGTTTTTGTATCTTTTCTTATTTTACGACTGTAAACTGTATAGAAAGATTTATTAATATATATTACCAATATTGGTAATATGAAAAAGAATCTATAT
>JBFLYM010000010.1:0-29424 GCA_040757035.1 Microcaldota archaeon
CCACACAAGATAATAATATCTATGCCCTTTGATTATTCGTTTAACAAGCGATACCATAAAATATATTAGAGCATACATATTTATAAAGCTTTCTCCTCTTTTTGCCTTTTTTGAGTTAGAGCATACAGAATAAAACAAAAGAGATTAGATATTCTCGACGTTAGCACAGAAAAGTCGCAGAAAAAGTTAGGTCAATTTTTTAAAGTCCAGTCTAATTGTTGATCCTGTGCATGTTGATGTGTTTAGTGACAGAGTAGTAATTTTGGCTCCACCCAATTCCGTAGTTGTTTTGAATAACCTCATACAAAATGATATGCAAATAGGTAAAGTAGATGAAAAAACTAGGATTCCGGTGGAAACTTCGGAAAACATTAGAAAAGATGAACAAAGATGGTTATGTAGAATTGATGGTGCAGGTGTTAGGCCTATGGTCCGCTACGCCAACAACTTCTACGAGAGGCGTTACGTCTATGCGAACTACGGCGGGCACAACAATGTATTCGGAGTGGCGTATGTTGGCTCCGAAGCGGCCGCATCGCTGGTCGAGGTACTAAAAGAAAAGCTGGCTACTGTTGCAGATCCACAGCAACTTAAGCAATATATTGCTCAAATAAAGCAGGCAGCAGAATATCTTCAAAAAGAATTTGAAGGCTGGGATCATATACTAATTGAAGAACTTATAAACCCCATATTTGAGAAAGTAGCTTGCCTCACTGAAGTTGCAAATACAATAGAACACGCAGGAAAAGTTAGTTCTAAGTAAATTCCCTATAATTTGGTCAAAAATTTATATTAATATGCAAAGATAAAAATATTAGATTGATTATGTTCATTGTTCCAAAAGAAATGCGCAAAGAACTCAAGAAGCCATTAGGAACGCTTATGCAATTAGGCGAGTTTATAGAAAAATACGGAAAAATGAAAATAATCGCGGTCGGTGATATAGTGACTATTTCGCTTCTTGAACGCGGGATAAAACCTTTTCTTGCTGTTTACGATTTTAGGACAATGCGCGTTGACCTTGAAAAAAAGGAAAAGAAAAAAATCAAAAATAGTTATTTTGAATTTTGTTCCGCACAAAATCAACCAGGTACGATAAATGAAGAGCTTGAGAAAGTAGCAAAAAAACTTATAAAAAAAGGAGGTGCGCTTTTTATAGATGGAGAAGAAGATCTTTCTACGCTTGTATTTATGAAAATCGCGCCAAAGGATTGTATAATTGTTTATGGACAACCGAACAAAGGAGTAGTTGCAATAACATGTAATAAAAAAAGCAAAAAATTAGCAGCAAGTTTCTTGAAGAAATAATATAAAATGATAATTTATAAATTATGCTTTCTTTTTAGGTAATATCGGTACATTCTTTATTATTCTTTTAATTCCTCCAGAGTTTTGCGCATTTTTATCATGTGTCGCCCTTGAATTTTCTAATAATTTTTTTGAAGAGAATATAGAACTTACAAAATTTACAAAATCTCGTAGAGCCCTTATGCATGCTGGTTCCTTTGAACTTGCGATAATAGCATCTATCTGCACATTAACTCTTTTGTCCCATTCCGATTCAGTCATTTTCCCTTCCTTTAGACTAGCATTGAGCTCTTCAATTTTGTTGAGAAATTTACCAGCATTATACATACCAAGAAGATACGAATTGATCTCAGCGATGTGAGCGCTAATAGAATCCATCCTGAGATTTTTTGCGACTTCTTTCAACCTATCTTCAATACTACTCATTCTGCCACTTAATTCAGGTTCAGTATTAAAATTTATGCGTTCTTCCTGTTCTTTCCGTTCTTCCTCTTTTAATGCATATTTTTGAGATGGTTCAATGCTCATGTTTTTCACTTGCCAAATTTATCTGTCAAAAATTCCAATATAATTTTTAATTTTTTTTATGTCCTCTGCAGAAGAATTTTTAAGAAGCGTTGCGACTTCTTTAAGCTCACTTTTAAGATCTATTCCATCTATATTTTCTTCTATTCTATTTTTTTTGGTACTCATATCTGTCCCAGCTTTCTACTCTCTATTTCAGATCATTCTTCTTAATTTGAGAGATATAACCGTTTTTATTTACAAATACTTCATACGAATAATTTGAATTATTTGTTGAAGAAATCCAAAGTACTCTCCACCCCTCTTGAGTTTGAATAGTTTCTGGAACCGCGTTTGTCGCAATTACATATTTATACACATCTTCTGTTCCCTTAATGGTGTAGCTGGCAATTATTGCCTCTTCAACAAATGCTATTAGACATGGCGTGCTTTTACAGACTTCGCAGTTCTTCACTACATATTCTGGGGGTGCTGGAACAAAATTTTGAGTAGGATAATTATAATAATAATAAGTTTTTGTAGGGCAACGACTATGTAAATTTTCGCTTACACTTGCCATTATTGTATAATATCTTATACCATTTTCGTTTGTCTTATTCTCTGAACTTATTATTTCTATTTTATCTGCATTTGGAAATTTAACTTTTAAATCTTCCAATACAAATGTTTTTGCATCACCTTCCTCAAGATTAGTAATGGTAAATTTCATTCCTAAAATTAATATAATAACTAGAATAACGAGCAAAATGGTCAGTATAACCTCTTTTTTCATATTAATTCATTTTATTTTAGCTTAGATTAAATTTAAATATACTATGTTTTATATCTAAACATAGCTAAAATGCAATTGAAAAATGCGGTTGAATAAAGTTTCTTTTTTTTAAAGAGAAAGAGATAGGTTCCGAACCGCGGAGGGGGGTACCCCTCCCCAGTTTGAGGTGTCATGAACGACGACTTGTTAATACATATTAGGTGATTAGCGTGAGAAAAATAATTGTACCTGGAGAACAAATTTCTGAAAAACCATTCTTAAACGAATTTAGTATTGTAGAAAATGAGAAAACATACGCTTCAGTAATTGGATTTATGGACGAACAAAACAGATTTGTTCCGACAAAAAATATTTACAGACCAAAACAAGGCGATACTATAATAGGGATTGTAGTTTACTTGAGAGGAAACGGCTATAAAATTGATATAAACACTCCATTTGAAGGTTTTCTTTCGGGGAAAGATACGCGTGTACCATTTTCAATTGGCGAAATAGTATACGGCAGGATAAAGGATGTGGATGAAATCGGAAACGTTGATATAATAGAAGCGCGCAAACTCCCTCCAGGAAAAATAATTGAGTTTCCTGCAGCAAAAATACCTCGACTAATAGGAAAAAAAAATAGTATGATAACTACGATTGCACAGGGTACAGGTACAGAAATTTATATTGGCAACAACGGATATGTTTATCTTCTTGGAAACAACATTCCACTCGCACTTAAAACAATAGATATGGTAAATAAAAAATCGCATATATCTGGATTAACGCAACAGGTTTTGGATTTTCTTATGCAAAACAAACAATGCAGCAAACCAGCAGAGTAACTCAAAGCGTATAATTTTATTGAAAGTTTAGGTGAAAAAATGTCTGATACAGAAAAACCGCAATTAATGATTGATGGAAAAAGAATAGATGGCAGAACTGCTGATGACTTAAGACCGCTTAAAATAGAAATAGGTGTGCTTAATGAAGCCGATGGTTCGGCTTATGTCAAATGGGGTGGAAACAAAATTATAGCCGGAGTTTTTGGACCGCGCGAATGCATACCAAAACATGAAGCCAATCCATACAAAGCGTTGGTGAAATGTAGATATACGATGTCTCCGTTCGCAAGCAAAGACGAACACGGAAGAAGCGGACCAAACAGAAGGAGCATTGAAATTTCAAAAGTGATACGAGAAGTATTTGAAAACGTAGTTGTTGCTGAGCTTTATCCCATGACTCAAATTGATATCTTTATAGATGTACTCCAAGCTGATGGAGGAACACGCGTAAGCGCAATAACAGCAGCTGCAGCAGCACTCGCTGACGCGGGTATACCTATAAAGGATATGGTATGCGGTATCGCTGTCGGAAAAGTAGGCGGCAAAATAGTTCTTGATTTAGGAAAGGAAGAAGATAATTTTGGGGAAAGCGATGTTCCGATGGCAATTTCGCATAGAAACAAAGAGATACTTCTTCTTCAAATGGATGGACTTCTTACTAAAGAGGAATTTTCTACCGCAATAGATAAAGCTTTGAATGCAAGTGAAAAAATTCACGCGATTCAAACAGACGCAATAATAAGAAGATATGAGAAACTTGAAACAGATGGTATTGATTTGTAATTTGTAATAACCAATAAATTTTGAGGGATTAATATGGCAGAAAGCGCAAAGGATATAGTAATGCATAATATTAAAAAAGAAATAATGCTTGATTTGCTCGCAAAAGGACAGAGAATAGATAACAGAGCATTTGATGAGTACAGGCCAATAAGCGTTAAAAAAGGTGTTATTGATAGTGCAGAAGGTTCTGCGCTCGCAAAAATTGGTAAAACACAGATACTCGTAGCTTCAAAAATAGCGCTTGCGACTCCGTTTCTAGACAGGCCGACAGAAGGAATATTCAGTGTGAACTGCGAATTTCTTCCGCTCGCCTGCCCAACTTTTGAACCAGGTCCACCTGACGAAGATTCGATTGAACTTGCACGAATTACAGATAGAGGCATACGCAGCGCAGAAGTTGAAGGGGATAATAACATCATAGCAAATTTTTTTATAGAAGAAGGAAAGGTTCTCGCACTTTACTTAGATATTTATGTGCTGGATCACTCTGGAAACATGACAGATGCATCTTCGCTTGCGGCTGTAAGTGCGCTTGCTGATACAAATATACCAAAATATTCTGAAGGCGCCCTCATTCGCGATGAATTTTCTGGAAAAATTGAACTTAAGAATTTTCCTATAGCGACGACATTTGCGAAAATAGATAAATACATTTTGGTGGATCCAACAAAAGAAGAAATGCTTGCTGCAGATACGAGTATAACGATAAACACAACTCAAAACGGACATATTGCGGCAATTCAAAAAGGCAAAGGTACGCTTAATAAAGATGAGGTAATGGAAGCGGTTGATATAGCGTTTAAAAAAAGTGCGGAACTAAGAAAATATGCTTTATAGATTGATGAAAAATAAATCGGTGAAAAAATGCGAACTCCAAAATATGGCGCGAAGTTGAGAAAACTTTATAATTCAGTTGATAAAGCGAAAAATACTAAATATATCTGTCCAAAATGTTCTAAAACAAATGTGAAAAGAATTAGTAATGCGATATGGCTGTGCAATTCGTGTAATGCTAAAATGTCCGGCGGAGCGTATACACTTACTACTGGTATAGGTGAAGTAGCGAACAGAATAATCAAAGAATATTCTAAAAAATGACTAAAAATCAAAGATAAAAAACCAAAGATTGAACAATACGAAACAAAATATAAAGAGGGTATGATAAGCATGGCGCGATTTAAAGTTTGGAACAGTGAAACTATAGTGGAAATAAAGGATAATGAACCATTTCAGTTTCCACCAAGCGGAGACAAAATCCTTTTTAAGATTGGATTGCAAAGCGCGAAAACTATAAAAACCGATTAGGTTTGCCAAATGCTGGTTAGTACATCTCGCTATGCTGATAAAACAACTCGTAGATTTGCAATTTTTTTTGCAAATGTATTCGGTTCATATTATTGTAGTCGCGGTAAGAAAACAATAGAAAAACTGGTTTCCAAAGCACGCAAGATTGGTGAGAACACAATTGCACTCATCTTCCAAACTACGGGAAACCTGCAAAATAATAAGTTTTTTTTTATTTCAGTTTCGATTCATGGATGGAATTGGAAGAACGAGTTTCTCTATGTGACAAATCCTAAAATTTATGCTAAGTCAGCCAAAAAAATAGAAATGGAAATTTGTGCTATCAATGGAAAAGACACCAAAATTTTTGAAAAGCTTTTTGGTATAGATTGTATGGATTTGTCATTTTATCATGGTGGTGATGGAGTTCTTTCTGTTGAAAACGAAAAATTTAAACTTACAACTGGAAATAAGACCATCTTGGAATTTGATTATAGAATATTGATTTGTCAACAACCCCCTATTGAAATAAGAGGCTTGTAACTGTCCTCATTGAAGTTTCGAGGCTTCATATCATTGGACGCTACGATTGGCTGGTTGACATCAGTCTGCATAAGCAAGGCTTTGCCGAGCTTAGCGATATACCTTGCAGCATTCAAATCTGCATTCAAGCCAAAACCGCATTTCAGGCATTTGAAATTCCTGCCTTTCCTATTTGCCCTTTCTCTATGCCCACATATTGAACAAGTCTGGCTTGTGTATCTAGAATTTACCAACAAGACAGATTTCCCCAATTCCTCAGCCTTATATTCCAAGAAACTTTGGAATTGTGCGTGGGACCATTTTCCTAGAAGTTTATTGAATTGCCTGCCTTTCTTTTTATCCTTCTTTACTTTCAACTCTTCTAAGGCAAATACATCTGCATCTGAATTGGCTATCTGCTTTGCTAGTTTATGGTTCACATTCCTTACAAACCGTTGCTCCTTCCCAGAAATCCTTTTTAGTTTTCTTTTTGCCGAAGGAGTGCCTTTTGCCTGAAGGCGTGAACGCAAGTATTGATACTGGCCTTTGATTCTCCTGATTTCCTTTGAATTGAAGAATTGGTTATCAGAAGAAACAATTGGATTTATTATTCCCCTATCTATGCCTAAAATATTTCCATTATGTTTCTCAGGAGTTTCGGTTTCAACTACTAAGAAAAGATACATTTTTCCTTTTTTTATTCCTATATTCGCATATTGGCTTTTCCATACTTTATATTTCTCATAACAATCTGGAAGCTTGAAAGTTATCTTCTTTCTTCCGTTTATTGTTGAGACAGAAATAGTTTGTTTTTCAAGATTTACTGAGATAGTTCTTACATTGTATTTTATAGCCGAATCATTTGATTTTACAGGAAGAGTTTTTGCCTTGCATTGTTTCAGCATATTAGAAGCGTGGTCTCTTGCACAGCACACTAAAGAAGATTGGAGGTTTGGGTATTTCTTTCTAATTTCATAATATGTTGCTAAATGGAGTTTATTTTTATTCCAAGTATGCTGTGCAAAACCATAATTTATAATTTCGTTGCAAGCTTTATTATATTCTGAGATAGTACTTTCCAAATCTGCATTTCTTTCTAGAGGTATCTTTAGGCTACGCTTCATAACTACTCATTAGAACGAAGGTATTAAAAACTCCCAATTCCTCCCTTGATTCTAAATCAGGGATCTATTGTCCAAATTTTATTTACAAACGTGCTTAACGCTGTCGCAATCTTCTCCTGCAAGGCAATCGGTATATTTCGCGCAATAACCAAGTTTAAGCATGCATTTATGTTCCATGGTATTACAATACTGCCAAAACCCGCAATCCTGATGACTATTGCAGAAATCTCTTTTTGGTTGGCATATGTGACTTGAATTGCACAATTCCCATATTGAGCATTCTTTATCATTAGCGCAAAAGCCAGATCGCGCAACACATTTGTTTACGTTTTCATTACAAACGCTCCAATTCTCGCAATCAAGATCATTTTTACAAAATCCTGTTTTTGCAACGCAATAATTTGTCGTGGTATTGCAAAATTGCCAAAGTTTACATTGATAATTTGTATCGCATCTACCTTCCATAGGTATACATTTATTCGTATTCACATCGCAATTTTGCCAACCTTCGCAATCATAATTGTTATAGCATAACCCAGATCTTGGTCTGCATACATGCATTTGCGGATGGCACCATTCTATTCGCGCATTGCAAACGCTTTCATTGTCACAAAAACCTGGCTTTGCAATACAGTTTTGGTTAACACATACTTGATAATTTGGACAATCAGCACTCATTATACACTTCCCGATTTTGTATGTACATATGTGATTAGAAGTATTGCAAAGTTTCATACTATCATTGCAGTCATTGTCTAAATTACAATAGCCTTTTTTGATAGTGCATATTTTTTTGTCTAAATCGCATGTTTGCCATTCTTTACATTGAGAGTCTGAAGTGCAATTTTGCGTTCCGATGCAACCCGTAACAAATAGAAATGTCCCTATTGCGAAAAACGAAAATACGATATATATTAGTTTATGCATCATTTTCATATTTTTCATATTATTCATGTTTCTCCCAAAATATTTATATATCTTTCATTTTTGACGGATTGGGTGAATTTAAGATGATTTATTCTTACAATTTGATTTACAAGTTAAGAGTTCATTTAATGAACAGATTTCTTCATTAGCTTTGGTTTTTCCTTTTGAGTGTTTTGCACCTTCTCTTCGTATACGTATTGTATACCAACCGGCTTGTTTTGCAGGAGCAATGTCTTTATCCTCTCTATCGCCAATCATAGCGCACTGATAAGGTTTTGCGTTTATTTTTTTTGCGATTTTTAAATAAAACTTAGAATTTTTTTGTACGTGCAGATCATCTGAAACAAAAACGTCCTCAAAAAACAAAGCTAATTTCATGCGTATGAGCTTATCCCATTGCTTTATTGCTATGCCTTCGCTTGCTGAGTATAAGATATATTTTTTCTTTAGATTAATAAGTGCAAGAGGAACGTCAGAATAAGGACGAATAGATGCTTTTGTATCGTGATATGCACCAACCGCTGCAGCAACGAATTTTGCCTGCTGTGGTTTTTTTACACCGAGCCTTTCTAAAACAATACCAAAATGATCAGGATAGTTTGAACCCTTTTCTTTTATTACGCGTTCTAACATACGCTCCAATGTTTTAAAATTTTTATTAAGTCCAAGTTCTATCATTGCATTAAGCGAGTTTTTTCTTGCTAATTTTGAAAATTCGGTTGAAGGAAAGAGCACATCGTCAATATCAAAAAACAAATTTTTTATTTTTCTTATTTTTTTCGTTCTTGTTTTTGTTTTAACCATTGCTACCATATCCGTTGAACACCACAAGTACGCTGAAGCCATTCTTCTAAAAAAATTTATCAAGCAACCAAATTTACAAACAACAAAATTATCAAGTAACTAAATTTATCGAGCAACCATTTTTAAATTTATTCAAAGAAATATAATTCTAATTTTGCACGCTTTTAGAAATCTTTGCATTGAAACTTTTAGATCGAAATCAATTGAAACCGATTAAAATACGTTAGGTTATATTATGCAAAAACCAAAAAAAATTTTGGTTATAGGTTCGGGTCCTATAATAATTGGACAAGCAGCAGAGTTTGATTATTCTGGTACGCAAGCATGTCGCGCATTTAGAGAAGAAGGAATAAGCGTCGTGCTTGTAAATTCCAATCCTGCAACAATCCAAACAGATGTTGAAATCGCCGATTATGTATACATAGAACCTCTTAATTTGGAATTTTTAGAAAAAATAATTGCAAAGGAAAAACCGGATGCAATTTTTGGAAATGCAGGCGGTCAAACCGGCCTAAATCTTACAATGGATCTATATCGCTTTGGGATAATTGAGAAATATAATATTCAAATAATCGGAACTGGGCCAAAATCAATAGAAAAAGGAGAAAGTAGAGAAAAATTCGCAAATACGATGAAAAAAATCAATCAACCGATTTTACAAAGTCTTTCTGTAGATAATATAAATGATGGTTTGGAATTCGCAAATAAAATTGGTTATCCTGTCATTGTAAGGCCAGCGTACACTTTGGGAGGAACTGGTGGGGGGTTTGCAAACAACAGAACAGAACTTGAGCATCTTCTTGATTTTGGCTTGCGGATTAGCCCAACACACCAAGCGCTTATAGAAAAAAGCGTTATGGGATGGGGAGAATTTGAATACGAAGTAATCCGCGATTTATATGGAAACAAAATAATTGTTTGTAATATGGAAAATTTTGATCCAATGGGCATACACACTGGTGAGAGTATAGTTGTTGCGCCTTCGCAAACGCTCAACGATCACGAACATCAAATGTTTCGCGATGCGAGTTTCGCAATAGTTGATGAATTAGAGATAGTTGGAAGCTGTAATATTCAATATGCGTATAATCAAAAAACTGGAGAATATTATGTTATAGAAGTGAATCCAAGACTTTCGCGTTCAAGCGCATTGGCAAGCAAGGCAACTGGTTATCCGATTGCGCGCGTTGCGGCAAAACTTGCGCTTGGATATAAACTCTATGAGATATATAATAGCGTTACACAAACTACTCCGGCTTCATTTGAACCTTCTTTAGATTATGTAGTTGTAAAAATTCCGCGCTGGCCGTTTGATAAGTTTTCGCACATAAACAGGAAAATAGGCACGCAAATGAAAAGTACTGGAGAAGTAATGGCAATAGGACGCACATTTGAAGAAGCGATACAAAAAGCGATAAGAAGTTCGGATACGCGCATTCCAAAAATAAAAAACCAAGCTGACCTTAATTGGCATATTGTTTCGCCGAGCGATCTGCGACTTTATGCAATTCTTCAGCTTTTGCGCACAGATGATACAAAAGATACGCACGTTTCAATCTCAGAATTAAATGAAAAAACCAAAATAAATTCCTGGTTCCTTAAAAAATTGAAAAACATCGTGGATTTTGAAAAAATTATTCAGAGTTCGCCGCTTTCAAGAGAACTTATGCTTAATGCAAAGCGCCTTGGTTTTTCCGATGCGCAAATCGGAGCGCTGAAAGGAATTGCCGAATTAGAAATAAGAAAAATAAGAAAAGAATGGAGTATACTTCCTACATACAAAATGGTTGATACCGTTGCAGGAGAATTTGAAGCAAAAACTCCTTATTTTTATTCAACATATGAACAAGAGAACGAAGCGATGCAGCTTCAAACAAAGCGCTGTGCAGAGTGTCCCATAAAGTGCCTCACAAGGTACCATATGGCATCAGAAAAAAAAATTATAATCATTGGTTCCGGTCCAATAAGAATAGGACAGGGAATTGAATTTGATTATTGCACCGTGCACGCATCCTTTGCGCTCAGGGAAATGGGAATTAAAAGTATAGTAATAAACAATAATCCTGAAACAGTTAGTACTGATTTTGATATAAGCGACAGGCTTTATTTTGAACCACTTACTTTTGAAGATGTAATGAATATAATAGAAAATGAAGGCACGGAGACGCCAGTCCTTGTTCAGTATGGCGGTCAAACGAGTATAAATCTTGCTATAAAACTCGCTGGAAAGGCGAACTTACTTGGAACCGCGATAAAAGGGATAGATATTGCTGAAGATAGAAAATTATTCAGAACACTTGCGTACGAATTAAATATCCCGCAACCGATAAATGAAACCGCTACGAGTGAAAGCGAGGCTTTGGAAGTTGCGAAACGCATTACATACCCAATAGTTGTGCGTCCGAGTTATGTGATCGCTGGTCGTGCGATGCAGATAATTCATAGTCCTGATGAGCTAAAAAAATATATAATTGAAGCTGTTGAAGTCAGCGAAAAGCGTCCTGTGCTTATAGACAAATATTTGGATAATGCAATAGAGTGCGAAGTTGATGGCGTAAGCGATGGAAGGGAAATTTTTATTGCGGGTATAATGGAGCATATCGAATATGCAGGTGTGCATAGTGGAGATGCGAATATAGTTTATCCATCCATTCGTCTTACAGAACAAAACAAAAAAACGATATATGATTATTCTAAATTATTGTGTAAAGCCCTTGAGATTGTTGGGTTTTTTAATATACAATTTGCGGTAAAAGGAGAAGTAGTTTATATCTTGGAGATCAATCCGCGTGCGAGTCGCACAATTCCTTTTATAAGCAAAGCGCGCGGTATAAACATTGCGAAAATTGCGACCAAAATAATGTTTGGAGAATTTTTATCAGGAATTATCACAAATGAGTCGAGCGAACCAAAACATTACTCTGTAAAAAGCGTGGTTTTTCCATTTCTCAAGCTTCCTGGACTTGATAGTGCGCTTGGTCCCGAAATGAAAAGCACTGGCGAAAGCATGGGTATTTCCTTGTCTTATGAACTTGCGTATTACAAGGCATTAACCGCTACTGGTTTGTGCGTGAAAAAAAATTCTGTTCTTGTCAGCCTTAAGGATGAAGATAAAAAATTTGCGAATGAGATTGAAGAAAGGCTTTGTACCCTAAACTTTGAAATTTATGCAACTCCAGGCACAGCAAAATACATGCGCAATCCTAAAATAGTAAATAAAATTGGGCTTGGCAGTCCAGATGTTCTTGAACTTATAAACAAAAATGAAGTTGGTTTAATAATAAACACTCCGCGCAAAGGCGGCAAACCAAACACCGATGGTTTTAGGATAAGGCGCGCAAGTCTTGATCGTGGGATTGCTTGTATAACTGAAATTAATGCTGCATTGGCTTATATCGGTGCGCTTGAAAAAATAAAGCAAAAAGAAATAGATGTTGAGAGGTTTAATGAATATTTATGAATTATGATTCAATCCAAAGGATGAAACTAAAATAAAGCAAATGTTTTAATAGATGGAAGAATGATATATATACATGCAAATTCAAACTCATAAACAAATGCTACGAATATTATTTTTTAGCAATAAAATGCGAGGATCATTTACGGATATATTTTTTACGGACACATTTCGCAGAATTAATAATGGCAATGGTTTATCGTATAGAATCCCTAATATAGATGATATTCAAACCATAGATACTAATTTTAAGAACGCGAATATACCGAAGGATTTAGAACCTCCTTTTACATTTTGGTTGAATTGTTTTTTCGTCAAAATATCTGGAATTCGAGAGACAAACTATTATAATCCGGCTTTAGAGACAGCCTTGTCAATATCATATACGGACAATATAGACATGGCATCTGGTGTACTAATTAATAATCCTCGTTATGGAATAAATTTCGATACTTACCATGATTCAAGTAAAAAAATTGTTGTGTTTGTTGATGGTAGTGCACGAATAATTTCTTTAGGAGATAATTTGAATTTATTTGAATTTGTCCCAGAAGAATCGGACGGTATTGTTATTTCTCCAGTATTTTATAATGTTAAGGACCACACTCTTGAGTTGGGACATTGTCAAAAAAAGGAGCAGTATAAATCAACTCAGCCATATATAGCATACATCGTAGAAGGTTTTGATCCTGACCATAAGATGTTAATTCAACATACATCTGGTAACGGAAACACTTACTTCTTTCTTCCTCTCTTAGAAGAACTTTAGATTAAATCAAGTCAAATTACCAATGCAACATCAAGTAGTATTAATGTTCGCTACATTGAACGTTTATCAGGCTTTATGTTCGCTTTGGCGAACATTTAAAAACTCATCTTGTGTATTATTACTATGGTAGATGCAATTGGTTTTCTAAAGAATGCGATACTTGATGGTGAAAGAAAGATAGAATATTATGCGAAACCTATCAAGCGCGACCTTTATGACGCTCTTCTAAAAAAACCGAGAATGCAAATAATATGCGGTATGCGCGGAGGTGGAAAGACCACTCTGCTCTTTCAAAGGTTTTCCGATTTTCCGAAAGGGAAAAGAATATACGTATCAGGTGACGAACTCGAAATCTTAGGTCTATCTCTTTTGGATTTGTTCAGCAACTTGAGATATGTGATTGATATAAAGGCCGCAGGGGTCTTCCTTGATGAAATTACAAAAATAAAAGACTGGAAGGAGAAGTTAAAGGTTATATACGACGGCTATCCTGAACTCAGTGTGTATGCTTCAGGCTCTTCAACAATAGAGCTCATAGAATCTAAAGATGCGCTTGCAAGGAGAGCAAAATATTGCAATCTTCCTCCCATGACTTTTAGGGAGTTCATGAAAATCGCGTATGGAGTAGAAATCAAGAAATTCAATCTTTTCGCTGAAGACGTTTATACCGAAGCGATCAGATTTGACATATATTTCAAGGAGAAGATGAAAGGCGATCCATCAACATTCGTGGAAAACTACATTGGAAAAAGTCAGCCGTTCATGCTAGAGGCAGGCGAAGACATGTTCATGGACCTTATGGACAAAGTAATTTATGAAGATATTGCCAAAGCCTATCGTTTCGATCGCGACGTTCTGAACAAGTTTCATAGACTCCTTCTTGTTCTTTCCATGTCTGAAAAGATTAGCTATGAGAACCTCTCCAAAGACCTTGGTTTGTCCAAAGGAATTGTTGGAGAAATGATTCGCGCGCTCGCAAACAGCAGTATAATAAAGCCTGTTCTACCTTATGGTTCGGCCAGAGTCGTCGGTCGGAAAACGTGGCGTTATTTTTTCATAGTGCCAGCCATAAGAATGATGTACATGAAGAAAGGTGGAGCAGATAATTCGCTAATAATTGGGTTGACAAGAGAGGACATTTTCGTATCGCATCTAGATAACGTCTTCTACCTTCCAACAGGACCTGATTTTGTTTATAGCGACAGGATTTTTGAGGTTGGTGGTAGAACCAAAGGGAGTGCACAACTCAATGTGATGAAAACCAAAATGCCAAAATTTGTAGTATACGATGGTGTGGACATAATCAAAAGCGGTAATATTCTTAAAATTCCGTTCTACATCTACCTATCTCATTTGTGAGCGGAGTTAGTATTAATGTTCGCTACATTGAACATTTATCAAGCTTTATGTTCGCTTTGGCGAACATTATTTTTCAATTCTATGAGAGTTTTAACAAGCTCCAAAACTGTTGATTCTAATTATTTACGATACATCGTAAACATTTGGTTGATTTTTTACGATACATATATAAATATTTAAAATATAATTACTTTATGGAAGACGAGGAACTTTTCAAAATACTCTTGGCTTGGAACCCTTGGTACCATGAGCTTGATTATGGCATAGAGAGAACTTATTATGTAGAGCAACTACTTAAATTTATGAGAAGCAATGCAATTCTAACCATTACCGGAGTTAGAAGAAGCGGCAAATCTTTTATTATACGCAACATTATCAGGAGATTAATTGAAAATGGTATTGGGAAGCAAAAAATCCTGTATGTGAACTTTGATGAACACCGGCTTGGTCGTCCATCTTTAGAGTTACTTGAGCGAATATATGTGCTTTATCGTTCGCGTATAAATCCAAAAGAGAAGGGATTTCTCTTCCTTGACGAGATTCATAAAATAACTGGTTGGGAAAGGTTCGTTCGAGGACTCCACGAGCGAGGAGATGCTAAGTTCGTTGTCTCTGGTTCAACTTCTTCGCTGCTTTCGGAAGAGTACGGCACGCTTCTTACAGGAAGACACCTTGACCTTAAGGTTTTTCCTCTCTCTTTTAAGGAGTTTTTAATCTTCCGCAAAATAGTTCCGCCGTCTACAAGAGAAGAGTTCCTTGCGAGAGAAGAAGAAATGCTTTTCTATCTGCAAGATTATTTGAAAACTGGTGGATTCCCAGAGGTTGTGCTCGCGCCTCCAGAGATAGGGAAGAGGCTGCTTGAAACATACTTCAGAGATATAATAACAAGAGATATTGCAAACAGGTATGGAGTGAAAAAGTCTATAGCGGTTCTTGATATCGCACAACACCTTGCAACAAGCATGGCTGCGCTTCATTCCTTCAATAGCATAGCAAATGCATATGAACTTTCTCCAGATACTGTGCGTCGTTTTTTTTCTTATTTTGAGAATGCCGGGCTTTTCTCCTTTGCTGAGAAGTTCTCATATTCGCTCGCAAAAAAGAAAGGAAGCCTGAAAAAAGCATATATTGTAGATACTGGAATGGCTGAGGCCGTTGGTTTCAATTTCTCGGAAAACACAGGGCGCTTCATGGAAAATGCCGTTCATACAGAATTGCTAAGGAAGGAATACGAAATCTCGTATTGGCGTGATGAGACTGGGAAGGAGATCGATTTCGTTGCAAAAAAAGGAAAAATAATAAACGCACTCATCCAAGTCGCATACTCGCTTAAGGATAAGAATGTAAAAAAAAGAGAACTCGGTGCTTTTAGGATAGCATCGGAGAAAATGAAGTGTGAGAGAAAATTGATAATAACTTGGAATGAGCGTAGCAAAACAGAAGATATACGGCTCATTCCTCTTGCTGAATGGTTGTTGTTTGAAGCATAGAACAAGAAGGCATTACCCATCTCAGTGAAGGAAAAGGAATAGTTGTGCGAGCTTCTTATAGGCGCGTTCCAAAAAAGAAAAGATTTAAATACATAAATGTTCATAATACTAAACAATAGTGATGAAAAATGGTAGAGTATCTTGAGTGGTGGATTAACGAATTGATTGAAGCATTAAAGGACAAAAGTTGGTCGGTAAGAGAGAGCGCAGAAAATAGATTTGTAAAGATAGGAAAACGCGCTGTTGAACCTTTGATTAACGCATTAAAGGACGAAGAGTGGCAGGTAAGATGGTATGCTGCAGAGGCACTTGGAAAACTAGGAGATGTAAGCGCTATTGAACCTTTGATTGAAGTATTAAAGAACGAAAAATGGTGTATGGGGGAGAGAGCAATAGAGACACTTAGAAAAATGTATATGCGTGGAGCTGTTGCTGAAGCGCTTGGAAAAATAGCACAAAAACTTATTCTTGCTGATACCGGGCCATTAGATGAAAAATTAATGAACAAGATTATTAATGTATTGAATGAAGCATTAACGGAGGAGAAAGTAGATAGCGTAATGAGAACTATACAAAACGTATGTAAAGAGATAGAGAAGACATACGAAAAACAAAAACAATTAACACGATTTGAACACCCTACTCTACCTATTACGTTTGTAAAGGGTACGACATCATCCAATGATACACGCGAGAAAGGGAGAAAACCACAAGAACTACTTAAAAACCAATTGCGTACGTATTAAACCTCTCTTTCCATCAAAAATCGCTACAAAACATTTTTTACACCAACCTCCAACTCTTCAAGAAGAAGAGCGTAAGGCTATTCTTTACCTTAATGAAGAAGGGTGGAAAAAAAGTAAGGATAAATACAAGGTTGGTAATATATATAAACTGAGAATAGAGAAGAATGGTGAAATTACTATAAGGTGATTAAGTGGCACTTGAATTCATTAAGATATGGAAAAAAGATAAGAATACATTTATTCGTAGTGATGCATACCATATTACGACCTATGGTAAGACACTAAAGGAAGCGTTAAATAACTTTTATGAAGCGTATTTGCTTAATGTAGAAGAAGTTTGAAGCATAGAACAAGAAGGCATTACCCATCTCAGTGAAGGAAAAAAAATAGTTGTGCGAGCTTCTTATAGGCGTGTTCCAAAAAAGAAAAGATTTAAATACATAAATGTTCATAATACTAAACAAAGATGATGAAAAATGGTAGAAGAAACTGGGGATATTAAACGATTTATTGAAAAAGAATTTATTGCGATATTAAGGGGCACAGATGAGAATGCAAAAATAAACGCAAAAGAAAAAGTTATAGAAACAGCACAAAAGCTTATTTTTGCTGACCAACTAATTGAGTTGAAGGAGAAAATTATCAAACCATTAGAACGCTTGAAAAATAATTTAAAGGAGACAGATAAGACGACGGTTAAAGAAAGAGACATGAAAAATGGTATATTAGAATTACTATGGATAATAAACGCGATGTCGACGTTAAATAATCCAAACAAAGCACTGGCGAGTAGACTAATAGAAATGTATGGACTTCTAGAATGTATGAGGTATGAATGCGTTGTTAAATTTTTGTTTGCTGAATTAGATAAGATTAAAGTATCACCAAAGGATGCTGAAGCACTCTATGACCCAGATAACAATAAGATAAAGGAATATATAGCATTGGCAACACAAAAGGTGAATGACTTAAAATTATCTGACAAAAAAGTAAAAGAAGATATATTAGCGATATTTTCTTCGATAGATCATATAATTGAAATATCACATAAAAAAGTATTAAGAAAAAACATGTTAATAGCACTTGGATATGTACTTGGCCTGACGCAATTAGATGAAAAATCACAGAACGAACTTCTTGGTATATGGATTAATGCATTAAGAGAAGATCAAATTTATGAGACAATAGCTGCAACGGAGATGCTCGAAAAATACGTATATTGTATTCCTAAAGCTGATCATAACAAAATTATCAAATCATTGGAGGAATTATTAAAAATTGTAACCAAGGAGCAAAACGCTATACAAGCATTAGAGAAGAAACTAAAGGACATACCAAAAACGAACAAAATATCATCTATTGATACTAAGTTTGACCCAAGCTGGATGAAGCAGAAAAAAGGAAGAAGGACAGATACACGTCTACAAATCAAAAGTATAAATAACAAACTTTTTGTGAAAACAAAACTGGGTTAAAAATTTTGGGAATATGCCCTTCAAAAAGATTAAAACACCCTTGCCATTGTAACAGCGCAATTTTCTTCTATTCTGAGAAGTTGATTATACTTAGATGTTCGCTCAGAACGTGCTGGGGCTCCGGTTTTTATTTGTCCTGCGTTTAATCCTACTGCAAAATCAGCAATAAAATTGTCTTCGCTTTCTCCTGAGCGGTGGCTTACGATTATTTTTATTCCATTTTTTTTGCACATTTCTGCAACGTCAATGCTTTCGCTTACTGTACCTATTTGATTTACTTTTAGAAGAAGCGCATTAACCGCTTTTTTCCTTATTGCAATTTCAAGACGCTTGGGATTGGTAACCAATAAATCATCGCCAACTATCTGCATCCGCGAACCAAATTTATCCATCATGGACGCAAAACTATTGAAATCTTCTTCGTGAAACGGATCTTCTATACTGATTATTTTGTATTTTTCTATCATTTCAGAATAATAATCCAAAAGTTCTTCTGTATAAAATTTTTTTCCATCTATAAGATAAAAACCGGTTTTCAAATCAATTTTCGAATCGGCTTTCAAATCAACTCTCAAATCAGCTTTCTGGTGATAAAACGAACTCGCGGCCGCATCGCACCCAAGTCTTATTTCCTTGGAATATCCGGCTTCTTCTATTGCAAGCGTTATTTCTTCCATTGCATCAAAGCAACTTTGAAGGTTTGGACTAAAACCTCCTTCATCTCCGACATTTTTCGCACTCGCTCCATATTTCTTCACTAGCCTTTTTCCAAGAGTATGATATACTTCTACAGCCATCTGAAGCGCATCGCAAAAATTATTCGGCCATTTTGGTATTATTAAAAATTCTTGGATTGCGAGTGAGTTTCCAGCATGCTTTCCTCCATTAAGAACATTAAACATTGGAACAGGAAGAAGATTTCCTCCAAGATATTGATATAGTTGCTGCTTTTTTGCACACGCTGCTGCTCTAATACATGCCATAGAAACCGAGACGATCGCATTTGCACCCAAATTGCTTTTGTTTGGAGTGCCATCAAGCACTATCATTTTCGCGTCGATTTTTTTCTGCTCAAACACGCTTTGTCCTACAATCGCAGGAGCAATAATCTGGTTTATATTGTCTACTGCGTTTAAAACGCCTTTACCCATAAATCGTTTTTCATTATCGCGCAGTTCATACGCTTCATATTTGCCAATGCTTGCTCCACTAGGAGCGATTGCACGCGCAATCTCTGAATTTTCGGTTTCTATTTCAGCTTCGATTGTTGGATTTCCGCGCGAGTCTAAAACTTCGCGCGCAAAAACTTTCTTAATTTTCATGCAATCATTTTGAATTTAACTTAACGGTATTTTACATTCGTCCCGCCCAATTTCATTCACGGTGTCAAGAAGTATTTTTTGTAATTCAACTGGTTCTAAGTTTTCAAGCGCCTTTATCGCATAATCAAGTTTTGTCTCGCTTTCGGAATATATAGTGAATAAAACATTTTCAGGTTCAACTTTATCGCCTTTCAAACGATATAAATAAATACCAGCGCCTTTATCTCCTGGCGCGCCTGCAATTCGCGCGATCTTTGAAATTGTTTTATTATCTATATGGCTTATTTTTCCATTTAAACCCGTTTTAAATTCGTAGCTATATTGACCTATTGGTATGTCCTCGCTTTTAATATTTTGATTTCCGCCTTGCAATTCAATTATTTCCTTCATTTTCGCGAGCGCTTTACCGCTGTCCAAAAAATGCGTAGCAACTTCGTAACCTTTCCCTCGTTCTATTTTTCCAGAAATTTCAAGTATTTTTCCTGCAATTATAAGACTTTTGTGCCTCAAATCTTCGGGCCCTGTACCTTCCAATACTTGTAATACATCACGCGCTTCAAGCGCTGGTCCGATTCCATTTCCTATTGGTTCGCTTCCGTCAGTGATAAGCGCCTCAACAGTCATACCAAGCATGTTTCCTATTTTAAGGAAATCCTGCGCAAGTTCATGAGCTTCTGTCATTGAATTTATTTTTGTTCCTCTCCCTATCGGGATATCTA
Organism: Microcaldota archaeon; assembly: GCA_040757035.1. Classification (GTDB taxonomy): domain Archaea; phylum Micrarchaeota; class Micrarchaeia; order Anstonellales; family Bilamarchaeaceae; genus JAHJBR01. The sequence goes on from JBFLYM010000010.1 coordinate 20,214, forward strand.
TTACAACATATTGCGCGCCAACGCTTTTCTTTTTTGCGAGAATAGAAGAAAGAAGCACTCCGCGCGGATCAAGGCTGAGTGGATTTCTTATTTTTATTAATTTGTCATCAGCGCTGGCTAAATTTAATCCGCCTCCCCAAACAATCGCACCATAATTCTTGCGCACAATTTCGTTCATTTCTTCAATCTTGAAATCTACTTTTGCAAGCACTTCCATTGTATCAGCAGTGCCAGCAGGGCTTGTGATTGCTCTGCTTGAAGTTTTTGGAATGTAAACTCCAGCTGCTGCAATAATAGGAACCACGATCATTGTAGTTCTATTACCAGCAACACCGCCTATGCAATGTTTATCTGCAATTGGACTTTTTCCTATATTTAGTATATCTCCGCTCATAACTATGCTATTTGTTAATGAAACTACTTCATTGTCGCTCAAGCCATTTATGTACATTCCGGAAACCAATGCACCAAGTTCGGCCTCATTTAATTTATTATCCATGAGTTCCTTGATTATAGTATCAATTTCGCAAGATGAAAGTTCTTTTTTATCTAATTTTTTCTTTATATATTCAAGTGAAGCCGGTCTGTTCAAATGAACTATTTCTAATATATCGGTATCTTCTATTTCAAGCGCATCGCTAACATCTCTAAACAATCCTATTTCGCCAGGTTTTACTACTTCATTACCAGCCACATCAATAACTACTCCTATTTCTTTACCTTTAAACCTGAGATTTTCCCTATATCCTGCATAAATATCATTTTGCTGTGCTTCATGCTTGTTCAACACAACTATTTTCTTACCAGTATAAATGTTAATTTTTTTTGCCTGTACAATATAAGGTCGTATACGCCATACATCAACCTTTTTTCTCTCTTTTTCAATATATACTGTTTGTCCTGGTTTATGCAATGTATGCCCATTCTTTCCATTTTTTATATTTTTTTCATCTACCATAAATTCGCCTTTTTTTATATTTTTTTCATATTTCCTCCATATCTTTTATATTTTCTATTTCCTTTACAGTTTCTATATCTTATATATCTTTTGTAACATGCAACCCTAATCCTAATTTTTGCATTGCAACATTCCACAATGATTGCGGAGGTATTACTCCTATTTCAGTGATATAGCCATTTATGTATCGAGCGGCAGTTGCATCAAATGCTTTATTATATATCTTTACATTTTTTGGTGCGTCCTCCCATATCTCTTTACTCTCTCTTTCTTCTATACACTCCCTATTTCCGAAAAGAGTGAGGGGGTCATATTTATAAAGCTCAACCGCACTGTAAAAACTAACATCTTGAGATCTTGCGATGTGCGCGACTGTTGAAGTCCCGATTTTATTTATAAGATCGCCCATTGAAGTTATTGCGTCCGCACCAACAATACATAAATCCGCTTTTTTTAAAAAAATTGTTACTGCGCTATCTATCGCGAGCGTCACATCTATCCCATGATCTGCAAGTTCTTTTGCAGTGATCCGACCTTGGTACCTCGGTCGTGTTTCCAATGCAATTACGCTGAATTTTTTTCCAATATCTTTTGCGGTTTTGAAAATTCCGGTTACTGTAGAACTATGACAATGTGTAAGTACTGTCCCATTGTCAGGGATTAATTTAGAACCATATCCGCGTATTTTTTTTTGACTGTTTTCCATCTCATTAAGATATGATGCGGCTTCTTTTACTATCGTTCGTTTGAGTGCGTTCACATCTAATGCAGAATTGGTTTTTATTTGCATAAATGTAAACTTTACAGCGTTGTTTATCGCATTTCTCATCATTGGTTCTGTTGGTCTTGTTAAAGCGAGCGCGTCTCCTACTTTAAGCAATTGCGAGTAAAGCGCAGATTTTGTCTTTGCTTTAGATTTTCTAATTTGTAAAATAAGCGCTTTAATTGCAGCCTTTGCAACATTGCGAGCGCCCTGTATTTTTAGAGATTTTATATCTTTAATAATGCTGTTGATCTCGCGTTCCATTTTTTCCCTGTATTTTTTTATAACATTCTTTTTATATATTTATTCTTCTATATTAATCACTATATGTTAATTTTTAGTAATATATCTAATATTATGAGCTATGGTATGATTTTGGCCATACCTGTCGAAATAACTAATAATTTTGTTATGCATTTTCCAATTATTGCTATTGCCATTGTAATAAGTGCAGCAATAGTTGCACTTCTGTATATGATTGGAAATGTATTGCAATCCCAAGATATATTGGCAATGGGAAAAGATAGTCTTGCAAATCTAATATTTACCTTAGTAATTCTGCTTTCATTTCTCTGGCTTTTTGAAATGTTTTCCCTAATCGCGAGCGCACTTACAGGCGCAAGCAATATTCTTGAGGCAGCGCATCAAGGCGTGCTTTTGTTTAGAACAAAAATGTTTGTAATTTACATGAATCTTTATTTTTATGAGATAATATTCGGTTTTCTCTCCACATTCGGTTTTCAAATTCCGCTTTCTGCACTTGACCCTGTTTTAAGCATATTTAAAATTTCTGTACCATCGCTTTCTTTCGTACCGCTTTCAGGGCTTACTCCATTATCAAATGCCCATACCGTGGTAGTTGAAGCAGTCGGTACTGCATTGATTATGATTATCGCGCGTCAAGTACTACTCGAATTCATCATGAATTATATGCACCTATTTTTTATAATGGGTATTGTGATGCGCGCATTCATATTTACACGTAGAACAGGTTCAAGTTTGCTCGCATTTGCCGCAGTTGCTTATTTTGTTTATCCTGTTGCGGTATTGACAAGTAATTACATGGTTTTTGATCAATATCAGGCTTCAAATTTTGGAGTTGTTCCGACCACGGTTGGATATTGCGATGATCCTAAAAAAATGGCCGATATTACTAAAAATTTTGAGACTGAACGGGATAGTCTTTACAAAAGCGGAGCTTCTATAAAGCATACCCCATGGTACGCATTTTGGGAGGGCATCACTAATGTTGGAAAATTCATTTTTGATACATTGAATGAAATGCTGAAAACATTTCTTTCATTCAACGCATTATTAATTTCTGGCATGGTACTTTCTCCAGTTCTTTTTTCAACATTTTTTGATTTTCTTATCATGGAGGTTCAGATAGAGGTGCAATTTTTAGTGCTTATTTTCGTGACTTTTGTTTTTGAGATAATAATAACCTTAACCGCCTATCGTTCTGTGGCACTTATGATAGATGGAGAAGCTGAAATATTCGGTATAAGTAAATTAATATGAAGGTGGAGGTGATGCTGTGTCAGTAATAGAAACTAATAACCGTGGCAAATACAGCGTCAAAGTATAATGCCAAATATAGTGGCATAATGTGAAAACATGGATTTTTTGTTTCAATCGCTTGTTCCGATCGTTGCATTTCTTACTTTGCTTATAATAACGATAACCTATATGGCAGGAAGAATATTTCGCATTCCTGGTTGGGAAGCGTATTTCAATGTTGAATTGTACAATTTAATAATCGCAATATTGATAGTCAGTTGCGCTTTTGGGTTTTTTGAAGCATCAAAACAAATTTCAAAATCTCTTTTATGTTCAAATCAGCCAGCAAATTGCCTTGAACCGGTTGAGGCATCGCAAGTGTTCCTTAATAATATAATAAACCGTGGTGTTCTTCCTATGTATAAAGATCTTCTTGTAATGGAAGCAGGAACCGCTTTCACCAGTTCATTCATGTTAAAAACAGGACCAGCACCATGGGCGTTCGCCCACAAAGTTGAACCTGGTACAGATGCGGTACTCTCAATGGTAAGAACGATGAGTTTTGGATTAATGGTAATCTATGGAAGTTTAACCATGCAATATATTGGGATGGATCTCATAAGTTTTGCGATGCCTATTATACTTTCATTGGGGTTGATATTGTTTATATTTCCGCCAACACGCGATGCCGGCGCATTTCTTATCGCATTCGCATTTTCATTCCAAACAATTTTTCCATTTACTTATGCGCTTAATCAAATTGTTCTTAACGATATGGCGCGCGTACAAATGCATGCATCACCTGAGGATCAATACATAATGTATAGTGTGCGCAGCAATCCTGTTTTGGTTTCGGTTGCTGAGTATGGTAATTTCTTAGTGTTTAAACCATACATATTGGCAATGGCGCGCTTGGCGCTTGTTTCTCTTTTCTTACCCGCGTTTTCACTAACTCTAACAATAGCCTTTATAAATGCAATAACGAAATTTCTGATGTGGAAAATATGAAAAAAATCGCGATTTTATTGATAATTGCGCTTATCGTTTTGGGTCAGAATGTTTCTGCTGCATATAAATCATTTGATACTTTATATAATGACTACTTTCCGCTTGTTGGTATAATAATATTCACTTGCGCGCTTCTCGCTGTATTAGTTTATATGGTTGGCAACTTCCTTATGAATGAAAAAATAAAGGTTTGGGCAAAGGGCGAAGTTGTTGAACTTGTTTATTCCATGGTTATTTTTGTAATAATAATCGGGTTTGTTCATAGTGGAAATGAAGTAATGCGATCATTCTCGCAAGAGATAAGCCCGCTTTCTGTAAATACAGTGTGCGCAAACGATAATCCGATATTCAATACATTCAAAATTCCAAGTGGTGAAGAGGTTGATTCTGGATATAGATATCTTCCATGTCATTTACGCGTCGCAAAGAATTTTTTGGCATCAATTTTCTATGAAACCGCAGGATTTGTCAAGCAGGTTGGGATAACAAATTCATGGTATATTTATTTTTCTTCGTTTTCAATAGATTTTATGCAAACTGGTACAACTTCTTCTTTTTCTGGTTCTGGATTCTCTCATTCTATTCTCGGTTTTCTAAACGCGAAGAGCAACGCGCTCTCGTTTCTTTTTGATAATGGGGTAAAAGTACTTACTATAACAAGGTTTCAAGAAGTTCTGATAAATTTTATCGGACTCGCGATTTTCCCGGTAATGCTTACCGCAGGATTAATATTGCGCGTATTCGCGATAACGCGCAAACTTGGAGGTTTGCTTATGGCGATTGCGCTTTCTTTATATTTCATTTTCCCAATTTTTTATATCTTTGGAGATTCTGTATATAATTCAATAAAATTAGAGCAACTATCGCAAGGAAAATATCCCCCTGGCACACCATCCGAAAAACAATATGTACTCGCGAATCTTCTAAAACCTGATTTAACAGCCATGCCAGCAAGGCTGAATGATCGCGGTCCTGAAAATTTTGAAGTAAATACCAAGGGTAGAGAAATTGGAGAATCGCTTTTTGATCAATTAGGAATTTTAACCGCACCAAAGACATGCAAAGAAGTAGTTGAAAAGGAAGAAGAAAAGAAAAAAAATGGTTTTTCACTTTCAGAACTTTTCAAAAACCTTGACTTAAATATATTCGGTTCGCACATATTTGGTGAAAATTCTGTGCTCGGAACATGGCTTAACAGCATTTATAGTAAAGGGGGAGTGTGGGGGGGACAGGGCACCCCTTTTTTCAAAACCATAATCGTTGGCATAGATGTTCTAGCAAAAGCAATGTTTTTTTCAATGTTTTTTTCGTTCCTTTCAATTTTTGCTACCATTGCTGCAATAAAATCGCTTTCGCCAATGTTTGGCGGTGATGTTGAAATAGCAGGACTTACTCATTTGATATGATTGGCATAACCGATGTTGATATAACCGGTATAATCGATATAACCAATATAATCCAATTCGATAAACATAACTAAAAGTGATACCACAAAAACATAAGTAAAAAATAAGTGAAAACATGAATATGAAAATGTTATTTGTATTTATAGGTATATTTGCGTTTTTATACGCGATAGATATTATTGATACTACTGAACAAAAGATGACCGATGAAGGAAGGAAAGCAATAACTGAATTAAGAAATTATCCATTTATAGCCGGATGCGAAGCTTCAAATGCAACCAAAAATATGGCAAATAGTCTTGTTGCCAATTCGTTTTTTGCGATTGTTATAATGGTTATGGCAATAGCGTTGCTTTATATGGTGGGAAATTTTTTTCAAATGCCAAACCTAATTGCAATGGCAAAACAGGAAATAGGAGAAATTATTATTACGATATTTATTGCTGTTTTTTTGGTTGGATTTATTTTTGCATCTGTGTTTTATTCGCCATCCTCTCAAAATAGTCCTAATATAAATTTTTTTCAACAAGCAACAGATTATAGCTACAGAGTACTTCACAAAATTAGTTATGTCTCTAGTATTATGATGACTTCCAATATGATGCTCAATTCTGTGTACAGTCTTTATATACCTCTCGGTCCGGTACACAAAAGCATGAGTATGCAACTCGGTCCTGCGCTTAGACCACTTATAGATGGGGTTTCGTTTTGTCTGCAATTCCTTATTACTTCTTATGGTGAATGGGTGATATTTTTATTCATGTTTTGCTTTATACAAAAATGGTTCATACCGTTATTTTTTCCATTTGGACTATTTTTAAGGACATTTCCACATACTCGTGGTGGTGGAAACGCACTTATCGCAATCTCAATCGCGCTTTCCACGATATATCCATTTATGTTTTATGTTGATTCGCTCATATTTGAAGATCAATTTCCGCATAGTTCTGGATTAGGCGGATATGTAACCGAATTTTCAAAAGCTGTTACTACATTATTCACTGGACTTGGTGTTGGAGCAGTGGCTTCTCTTTTTATTGCATTTTCTTTTATCTATTTATCATCGTTTATGGTTTCTGCAATACTTTTGATTACCGCTCTTTTTTATAATGTAATTTTGGAAACGGTACACTTGGTAATGATATTTAGCATCATACTCCCAATATTCAATGTTTTTCTTACTTTGACATTCGCAAGAGAGATTGCAAAAATGCTTGGAACAGAAATAAGCATCAGCGCATTTGCGAAAGTGATATGAAAAAGTGATATAGAATGGAAGTGATATGGGATGGGAATATTTATACCTGAGTATGTTCCATTAATGGATCAAATTGTATGCAGTACTGGTTCTGCTTCTGGATTTTTATCTTCATTAGATTGGGCATCAACTTCATTTATAGCACTTGTCGTATCTGTTTTTTTTATTGCGTTTTTTTATTTGCTTGCGACCTTTTTTCAAAACCAGCAGATGATTGCATTTATAAAAATGGAATTTTATGAAGTGATAATAAGTATAGTTATATTAGTAGTAATTTATATGCTTTTAAACGGGGCATGCAGTACAAAAACAGGTGCAATTTTTCCAGAAGTTGAGTCCAAATTCTATGATAAAACAATATATTATTCTGCAACTAATCTTCTTACAGATTTTTCGGATTATACGCTTATAATCATGAATATTCAATATATATTGTACGTGTATATAGATTATGTAACAAGTGAAGAAATTTATTCAACACCGGCAGGAGTTGGAGCAACACTCAAACCTACTCTTGGATTGGGTGCTGCGATCAAACCTGTGCTAAACAATGCATTTACTGCTGAAATAATAGGTGTAATAACTACTTATGCACAGGCATACGTGATTGATTATGGAACGTATGGGTTGCTCAAATATTTTCTTCCATTTGCATTAATACTTAGATGTTTCACACTCACAAGGCGGATAGGAGGCACTATAATTGCAATTGTTCTTGTCTTTCTTTTTATTTATCCGTTACTTATAATCCCAACTTATACCGTTGTTAATGTTTCTTTGCGTAATAGCATTGATTATTTTAAGACTGCCTGGGGCGCAGACGTTTTTAATCCGCTTACTCCAATTGTGACTGTAGTTGAAATTTTGATTAGATTTTTATGGGGGCCTGAAACTATAATGTTTTTTTCATTGATGGTTATGCCCGCAATTGCAAAAATCTTCATAGGCGCTGTATTTATACCGCTTTTTAATACTCTTATAATTATTACGTTGACTAGATACCTTTCTAAATCACTTGGTGAAGAAATAGATATAACAAATCTTACAAGGATGATTTAGGATATTCAAAGACGATTTAAAATGATTCTAAGATGATTTGAATGGGATGGGAAATTTTATCAATATTGGCTGTTTTCATCTCCGCGCTCCTATCTACCCTATTGCTTATGCTTTCGCGTTTTTTTGATTTTAAAATGCTTGAACAATCTGCAAAGGCAGAATTGGTTTTTGCAGCAAGTTCATTATTTGTCGTTATAATGCTTATAGCAACCGTTCAATTTGGGGCAAATGTTGGAATGAATATTGCTAAAGAAATGTATGTTTATACCTACAACAATCAATATCTTCATTACACTGAAATAGATCCAGTAACAAATCAACCAACACCCAAAGAACTTGATCTTTCATTTTTTGATGCGAATAGATACAGCTTGATAGATATAATGATACTTTACATGCGCTCTGTTATGTATTGCACTGAAGATATAGGAATATGGTTATATAGAATAAGTATGATTTTGCATTGGGGTTCATCTATAACGCAAGATGTATTCATGTCATTCCCGATGAGCGGATGGTCGTTTGGTGGGTTGGCGCAAACTACGGATAATTTTTTAAACATTATCTATTTTATGGAACTTATAAATTTTCTTCAAATATATATTCTGCGCTTTGTTGATGCATTTGCACTCGTCTTAATACCTGTTGGAATAGTGCTTAGGGCGTTTCCGCCAACACGCGGTGCTGGTGCGTATATAATAGCGGTCTCAATAGGATTATATTTGGTATATCCACTTGCATATCTTTTTGTTGTGTTTTCTTCACCATATCCGAATTTATGCGCAACCCCACAAATTCCAGAACCAGTAGGAATTGGTGAAAATTCAAAGGCCGGATTAGGTTCTCAGCTTGTGTTATGGATGCGCGCGTTCCAAAATGATATACTTGATTTATTTAATAAGACGTCGGATCTCATTAACGCGCTTTTAATAAATTTATGTTTTTTTCCGTTCCTTGCGCTCGCGATAGCAATGACATTTATTCAATTTTCAACAGGTCTTTTTGGCGCTAATATTCCAGAGATAGGTAGAGGATTAATGAAGCTCATCTAACCCGAACCGCGGAGGGGAGTGCCCCCTCCAAAACTGGTTGAGGGTTTTTAGGTGGGTGCTCAAACAGTTTTGAACAGTTTGACTGGACTTTAAAAAATTGACCTAACTTTTTCTGCGACTTTTCTGTGCTAACGTCGAGAATATCTAATCTCTTTTGTTTTATTCTGTATGCTCTAACTCAAAAAAGGCAAAAAGAGGAGAAAGCTT
>JBFLYM010000011.1:0-23824 GCA_040757035.1 Microcaldota archaeon
ATCTATCTCTTAAATTAGATTATAAAGTTATGTAGAACAAATCTGGAGCAAAAAAAGCGCTAAACCTCGTCGTGAGCGCAAAAATCTGCAAAAAAAAGTTAGGTCAATTTTTTAAAGTCCAGTCAAATGGCAAATTGATTTAGAATATAGAATTAGCGCAAGCTAAGCGTTATTATCGCGTGCCCACGGCCCACTATCAAATGGCAAACTTAAGTTACAAAACGCGCGCGCTTTTACAACAATTTCGGGTTTGTGAACGCCACCTGTTTTGGCTCAGGCCCTTCAAATTCATCTTAAACTGTATAAAAGCAAACAGGACCCTACGAAACCTAACACGACCTAACAAAAAGCTTATAAATCTTGTTAGGTAATGTTAGGTCATGAAAGGTTATCTCGATACACCTTATTTTCCTCAAGATCCCGTAGACCCAAAATATTTTGTAGGAAGAGATGAAGTGATTAAAACATTCAAAGATGCGTTTCAATCTGTTCTTAAGGGACGAGCTGCCAACGCCGCCATCTATGGGGAGCGCGGTATGGGCAAAACATCTCTTTTGATGAAACTCAAAACCCTCCCTCCTTCGGGTTGTTTTGTTGTTTATTGCCCACTGTCAGATAAAAGTGATCAAAAAGCATTTGTTGACGCACTTCTACAGAAGATCGACCTTGATTATAGGGAAAGCCTACCGATACATAAATTTCTCATAGAAAAAGTGAAAGAAATCCCAGAAAAAATAGAGAGTTTCAATGTATTCGATTTGTCTCTTTCTCTTCGAAAAGGAGAAATGGATCCATATAGAGCACTGCTAGAAAGCCTACTCAAACTTAGAAAACGTGGATTTAAGGGAGCGTATATTCTTATTGATGAAGCTGATCTTCTTACTACCGAAGCACTTGCTTTGATACGAAATAGCATTCAAGAGATTCGTTCTATTTACAGATTCCCGGTTGGAATTATAGCGGCAGGCAAGCAAAGATTAACCAAAAGACTAGGCGGGAAATGGTCACCGCTCTCAAGATTCTTCGCTTTGATGGAGCAGGAATTAAAACCTCTTAATGAAAAAGAAGTATTTGAAGCCTTGACCGTTCCTCATGTTGCTTGGACAAAGGACGCTGCAAAACTTGTTTTTGATAGAAGTAATGGCTATCCTACTGTGGTTCAACTTTATGGTGCAACCTGCTATCTCAGAAGAAACAGCACAACAATAACAAAAGAACTTGTACAAAAGATAGACGCGGAAGTCAAAGAAGAATTATGGCAGTGGTTCCAAAATGGTTGGAAAGATTCACCTTCTGACCTTGAGGCAAAATGCATTGCAGTAGTAGCTAAAAATGGCGGTTCCGCAACTTATAGTCAAGTTGAGAAGGCTCTTAAGAAAATTCCTGCAATGCCCTTGAGAAGGGCAGTCGAAAAACACATTTTATCCCAAGACGAAAGAGGAACTTATTCGGTACCTCACAAACTAATAGCTGAGTTATTCCTCGAAAATACAAGAAATAACAGCACCTAACGCCACCTAACAAAATCTGGTCGTTTTTTGTTAGCTGCTGATAACTCTTGGTAGTTCGTAAACAAAAGTTAGCCATATAGTGTCACCCCAAAGAAAAAACTAATAAAGAAAAGTGGGGGAGGGTCAGGAAGACCCTCAAACTGGGGAGGGGGCGAAGCCCCCTCCGCGGTTCGGTCCATATCCCTTTCTTTTTAAAAAAAAGAAAGGTTTGGGGGGTCCACCCCAAAGAAAAAACTAATAAAGAAAAGTGGGGGAGGGTCAGGAAGACCCTCAAACTGGGGAGGGGGCGAAGCCCCCTCCGCGGTTCGGTTGGACTAAGGGGGATTATCAGTTTTATTAATTTTTTGCGTATATTATTTCGCATGTATCAATAAAATTTTTGAACCCCCAGCCTCCTCTACGCCAAAGAGGCGATCTGCCGTTGATCTATCAGCCCACTTTCACTTGCTTTCAGTGAAATTAAACGCCCCTACCGAGATTTGAACTCGGATCACAGCCTCCGCAGGGCCACGTTCTGTCCAGGTTAGACTATAGGAGCAAGGAGCGAAAAGACTAACTATTTAAAGTCTAATCAATAAATTGATTTATTAATGATTAATTTAAATAATTAATTTAGATAGATATATTAATTGCTAATCTCTCTAAAGTTTAATATGGATGATTTGTATGAAAAGATGTATAACATGTGGAAAGATGGTTAAAAATTTTGTTGAGTTTTCGTGTCCAGAATGCGATGAAAAGATTATAAGATGTAGACATTGCAGGGAGATAAAAAATCCTTACAAATGTTCGTGTGGATTTGAGGGACCGTAATGACAAATGAAGTTGCAGTCTCAATGAAGATATTTCTTGAAGATTATGATAGGATAAACGAAACCATGGATGAGATAAATAAAATAATCAAGATTTCAGATACTAAAATCGAAGAATTAGGCTTTGGTATAAAAATACTAAAAATAATATTTCTTATGCCAGATACGGGAGGAATAGATGAAATAGAAACACAGATAAGTGCGCTCTCAAACATTCGCCAGGCTCAAACCGAAAGAGTAAGCAGAATATAAAATTTTGCGAAAATCACTTTCTTAACGCATGCTCTTTTTCTATAAGTTCATCCACTACATCTGTAGGAAGATATCTCCTTCCTGCAATCTTTATAAAAGGAATTCTTTTTCTATCTAATCTCCTTTCAAATGCATTTCTTTTTATTCCAATTCCTGCTTTATGAAGTTGTTGCAAAGATTGATACACATTATAATATGATTTCGCAATATGTACAAGTACGTCAATAGCGCTGTGTGGAATAAGCCGCTTTGTGCCAAGCTTTATTGAAGGTACTGATTTTTTTTCAATTCTACCTATAAATGCGCGGTAATTGATTTTTGGATTGGCTTTGTGATAAATTTCGTATGCATCCTTTACTGAATAAAATTCATCCCTGATATTCATCATGGTATTAAGAGTATCTATTGAAATATATCTTTTTCTTCTAACCTTTATTGAAGCTATAGTGCCTCTTTCAATGCGTCCGCCAAACGCACGAAAAGAAATTTCAAAACCATTTTGCCTCAAAAGTTCATAAGCACTTTGAATTGTGTATAATCCCTTTTTTTCTAATACGTCGTCTTCAACTTGTTTATCACGATAAAGCTTTTGCGCTTCGTTATAGACATTTGCTAAAGAGGAAGAAATGGAACTCTGCCTATCTTCGTATTTATCCTTTATTTTTTCTACGTCCATGGTTTTAAACGTGTTTATATAACTATCATCAATTTTCCTATCTATAATAATTCTTTTCCCTCTTGGCATAGGCCATCACCACCCTATAGTTTACTTTATTATACTTTATTTCAATTTATTTTTGTGTAATGTAATATATTTAATTGTAAGCGTTTATAAACGTTTCCACTTATCTAATTCTCAGTAAAATTAAAAAATCTGAAAATTTGTTTTCAAGGTTTTTTAAGGTTTATGAGTATATGGGCTGGTAGATCAATGGTAGATCGCGTCGTTCGCAATGACGAGGCTAAGGGTTCAAAAGCTTTGATCTGACGACCAAAATTTGTTAGCAAAGCTGACAATCCCTTCCTGTCCAAAGAAGATTTTTTAAGCAGTTAGTTACAATAATAGATATATGTTAACCAACTATAAATACATGTTAACTAACGCAATTAACTTATTTTCGTTTTTGTTCTTGTTTACATTATTCTTAACATTATTTTTATTTACATCTGTTTCATCCGCAATAGTGTGTCCAACTTGTTCCGCAACGCATATCGGTATAACAGAAAAAGATGGCGAAATAACCGCAGTGCTTTTTGAAATAAATAAGAATATAGAACTTAATCAGGATCTCAAATATTTTGATAACAAAGTAAAGGATTATTTGGGCGGTAAATGGCAAAATGAGCCAACTCCATCAGATATGGCAGGAGTTGTTTCCAAGGATATTAAAATTGACCCTATCCAGGACGCGGAGTTGTTTTTTTATTATTACGATAATACCGGCAGAAAAAAAGAAATCATTAATTGCGCGCCGCTAAAAACAGAATTTGCGCAACCAATAACTTATACAGATGATTCGGTTAGCCCGCCGCAAATAAGAGTATTAAATATTCCTTATGCAACTTGCACAATTCCAAGAGATCTTTATACTCATTCTTCTATAGCGATTTATATTGAGTTTAAAGGAGATCAGACCAGAAAACCTTCGGAAAGAGAAGTGACTGTTTATGATGTCAGTGCCGGTGGCCTTAATGTGCTCATGCGCTCGCTTCAAAATAGAAATAATTTTGACCCTACTTCGCCGATATGTCTTGGCGCGCTTATTATGATAGGACTTCTTTTTGCATCAATGTACTTTAGCGGAAAAAGTCCGCTCAGTTATCTTGATCTCACTGTTCCGCGCGTTCCGAGACCAAAGCAATTCGGTTTCGGGCCTATCATCGCTGGTACTGGAAATATAAGAATAGCAATGTCCGCATCGCGCGACCTGAAATTTCTTGATAAAATTATAAAGTACCATTCTATGGCGGACTTTAGAGGATTAGAAAAAAATATCGCAGCAGCAATAAATCAATCCAGGCGAAATGGGGTGCCGCAAAGCGAAGTACGCAAATACATCGCAAAACTTTTGGCATTGCGAAAAGAAGATTGGAGGAGATTTTTGGAAAAAGGCGATGAAAAGGTCATGCTGCGCAAATTGGAAAAAGAAGGCAAACTTTCCCCTAATTTGCTCATGGCTATGAATCAACACATCGCAGCAGCAAAAATAGTAGGAGAAATGGGGGTGGTCGGTGGTAATGCGTTCCCATGGGTAAAAAAGGTTGTTAAGTATGTCAGAATGGTTCCTCTTATCGGTACTTTCCTTAGCATTGGAACCGCATCGTTCAGCTTTACACTGCGTACCATGAAAGATATGGCAAGAACAGCTGCATCTTATCCGCTGCGCAAAGCGCTTGGCGCCAAATATGAAGAAATGGGAGAAAAGGAAGCAGAACTCGGCGCCATTGGTAAAACAATCTACGGAATCGCCAAAATGACAGATACAAAAAAAATGGAAGTTGGAAAGTTATTTCCACTTCATGAATATACAAAACGGTTTTACGAAGATACGCGAGATTCGTGCTATGATGAAATAACAATAAACGTTATATGGCAGGAAATAGTCCAGCAATTAAAAAATAAAACCACGAGAACTGGCGAATCGGTTGAATCATTGCTGGCTTCCATAATGGATTTCAAAAAAATATTCACTGATCGTCGGTTTATAGAGGCCCTTCAAGGTATAATACTACCAGTTGAGCTTCTTCATATATTTGGAGATTCTTCGCTAAGTCCGCAGCAACAGGCAGAACAAGCACTCAGGTATGCAAATGCTAGATGGGGTGGACCAAGTGGACCAGGTGGACAACAACGCATGAGTGGTTTTGTTGAAAATGCGAACGAACTTTATAATGAACTTAACAATATAAATGGTAATGGGAGGGGTAATGCGTATAGAGATGCTGATTCTTTCACTCGCGCAAATGCGCTCGTAAATTTCATGCGCAGAAAGTATGCAATAGACCAACCAACTGACATAAGCGATGATATACTTAAAGGAAAATTTTTCATTACGACAGGAAGAGACAATTTGTATTATGAGCAAAGCGGAGAAAAAAAGAATTTTGGTTTTCTTACTTTAGGATTGCGGGAGTTTATACAGCAACTCTCATTTTTGGCTTCAGTAAAAAAACCGGTTGAATCATTTACAGTAGCGGATTCATTCAAACTCGCCTGGGCGAAAATGATGAGCCAAGTTTTTGGGAATGGAAACTGGTATCTTGAGCAAGGAGAGGATATAATGATGTATGATCCTTCCCTTAAAAAGACAAGAGCGAAAAGTTTTGTAAAAGATATATTGGGTATGAACGATGAAGAACTAAAAGATATGAATAGAACTATGAAAGAGTATCTTTATTCGCTCATGAGTGAAGAAGGCCAGCAAAAAGCAGAGCAGGTTGTCAAAAAAAGTCAAAGTCGGCAAGCGCAAGCAGCAGGAATTGATGCAGTTGAAGACTTTCTTTATGGTTATGATATACGAGACAAAAAAAGGGCCGAGGAAACCGCTTTAAACCCGCTCAAAAGGCGCTCGTGGTATTATTTGGAATCAGAATCATATCCTGATGAAAAATATTGGAAGCCAAATATGAACTTTTTATGGAGCTCAATAGGCGCTGTAGATAAACGAACGGTTATTGCGTATTTAGTACGCGGAGAAAAATATAGGGCAAACATACCAAGGCCTGAAAATGCATGGTCGCTTATGGAAAACTATATGGATACACGATTTGCAAACATACTCAATGGTAGCCAGTGGGATTTCTTTGGTTATGCAAAAAAAGACCAGCATTTTGAGCGTTTTTCGCGCGTTGACATGCAGCGTTCTTTCAACGAAACCTGGAATTTTTACACTAAAATAAATGAGGCTCTTGGTTCATTCTATCTGGATAAAACAGGTAAAAAATCATATTCTAATAAGGAATTGGAAGATTTTCTTTCCAGCGAAAAAAACAGAATAATTACTTATAATGACTTAAAAAATGGAAAAACACCATTTATTTATACCTACGAACTTAACTATGTGCCTTATGTAAGGGGCATGCCTGTTAGCGACTTTGACAGGATAGTTAATGGAGTGTTTGTACTTCAGGATGAAAACGGAAAGCAAAAACGCACAATAAACAGCAATGAATTGGCTGTAAAATATAATCCTGAAATGATGCAAAAATATGGCGAGATATTCAACGATATACAAAAATTGAAAAAGCAGCCGCTACTTTCAGATATAGAGTACTTTGAACAGCTTCTTAAAAAAGCCAAAATATCCGTATCCAGAAACGAAATAGCTTTAGGCCTTAACATATTAAGGCAATTTTCATCTGCTCCATTCTCATCTAATATAAAAGAATCAGGAAGACTTGCGGATGAAGGTATACGCGCTGCTGCTGTAATACGCAAAATAGTATCCGAACACCAAATGGATAATACAGAGAAGTTTAAGCTTCTTCGCGCTCTTGATAGCATTGATCCGCACATGCAAACGCCGCGCTCGCTCACTCGCACCGAAATTGATAGCATTGCAAACATGCTTATCAATAGCAAAGAATCAGCAGAAATAAAACTCGCATTTTTGAAACAATTCAGCGCAGTAACCCAAGATTATCAAAGTATATGGACAGATCCGCGAATTAAATTCTTTAGTCTTGTGCCTGAAAGAGATGTTGGTCCTGATCAACGCAACTGGTTTGGAAGATTTCTTGACAGAACTGGATTATACAACGTATTGCGCGGTGTTGCGCAGGCTATAGAAGTAGCGGGCTATAGCGCATCAAAAACAGAATTCGCAGCCATGAGTAGCGCTGTTTCATCGGCCGAGCTTTATCGCGAGCGCGGAAACGAAATGCGAATGCGCATAAAAACACCGGGATATTTAGAAAGTGAACTAAGCGCTAACAATTATAAAGGTACTGATCTTGCGAAACTTGTTAAAGCCTATGATGCGTATTCAGATTCCACCCATCGCTTTTTCAATGCATTTGTACCTGGTTTTACAAGAGATCCAAGAGGTGGTTCTACGCAATGGGGCCGCCAGTGGTATTTAGCACCAATGTACCATAGAGGATTGGCAATGTGTCCGCCTTCTGCAGATGCAATGAGCGAAAGAAGTTATCTTAGTCCATTGGGCTGGTTTTTTTCGCAACCATTTCACCGTACCGCTTCTTTAAACTGGATGCTTGCCAGTTTGTTTGTAAGACCAATGCGTGCTTTTCAAACCGCGGCTTATGGTTATCCTACTGTTTGGGATAGGAATATAACACCAACAGGTAATTTTGATGCGTTAAATCCTTGGCAATATGTACCTCATACTGGTTTGCAGAAAGCAAGGGCGCTTCTTAATCCCCATGAATCAATATTTAATATAGGTCAATTTAAACCTGCAAAAACCGCTGCGCGCGCGCTTCAGATTATACCTGGATTAAACGTGCTTAGTTATTTTTTTCCGCAACTTGAACCAGAAAATATATCCGGGAGAGGATTGGGAAGAGCGTTAGGAAGTTATGGCTGGTATAAAGCTTTGGCCAAAGTTCCGGGTTTTGGCGCGATTCTCGGACGCTCGCAATTACAGCTAAGCCAACGCGCAGGACAAGACATACTTGAAAGCGTAAAGCAAAGGCCAGAAGATTTTTCTTTGTATAAAGGCGGCGCAGCTTTCCACTATTTTACGGATTCCGCGAACCCAGGAGTATCTTATGTAGATTATAGCGGAAGAGGAAGACTTGCGCCGCGAATTGGACGCTTTTTGACGGATGATGTAAGCGGTGGCGCTTCCTGGAAGCAATTCTATCGCGGAGATGAATATGTAAGCAGACAGGCAACATTTTCTGCAGCGAGAAGAGGAATAGCAGCCGAGATGAAAAGATTGCATTTGCAGGACGAACTAACTGGTTACGGACCAAACCAAAATCCAATGTGGGCACCGCTTTCTGTTCCAACATTAGGACTTGCAATGTATAATTGGTTCAGAAAATCTGCTGTTCCATCGGTTTTAACAGCAGGGGCTGGCGCAACCGCATTTGGTCCTGCAGGTGCGTTAATTGGCGCTCCTGGTATACTTTATCATGGATATAAAGATGCTCAAAAACGTATAAAAAGCGCTGTGGCAAAAAGAAAAGAAGAAGAAAAAATCCGCGAAGCTGGTGGCGCTGATAGCGTTACTGCACTGCGCAGACACATGGAATACATGAATAAATTATACATAAAATTAAGTTCGAACATCACTGTGTGTTTGCGCTGCGGAAGATATGGACATAAATTAGCCGGAGGTTTATGTCCGTATTGCAAGCGTCCCTAACCCATATCCCTTTTTCTTTTTCTAAAAGAAAAAGGTCTAAGGGGTTAACCCCAAAAAGAAAAAACGATTCGTTGGGGGAGGGTCAGGAAGACCCTCAAACTGGGGAGGGGCGCTCCCCTCCGCGGTTCGGTCCATATCCCTTTTTCTTTTTAAGTTTGATCTCAGCTAAAACGTTTCTTCAACCAAAGCGAAAATAGTCTATCCAAAAGAATATAAGTAGCCTTTTCTATTTTTTTTACGACTTCTTTTTCCCGTAGTGATATAAGATAAGCGCTTACTGACGTAACTGCCTCTCCGGAATTAGCGGAGATTTCGGTAGGTGTCCTCGCCCCATTTGCAATTGCAGCAACTATTATTCTTTCTTTCTCCGATAATTTTTTGAATTCTTCAGTGAAAAACACATTGCCTTCCTCTCTGATGAATTCATCTATCGCATTATCTATGTTGCTTGATAAGGTTACAGATCTGCCCACATATTGCAAATAGAATGGTATGCCTTCGGTTAGTTCATATAGTTTTTTTATATCTTCATTTGGCAGTTTTACACAGTATTTCCTAAGAAATTCGGTCGTTTCCTCAAAAGAAAAAGGATGAATCTTTTTCAGTATGAGTTGTTTGTAGAAAGGCGAAGTTTCACCAAGTGCTACTGCTTCAAGAGTTTTTTGTTCAGAACCAGAAATGATTATTGCAGTGTTCTGCTGGTTTTCATACAATGTTCTAAATATCTTAACTACTTGCAAGCCGTTCTCAATTTTCAGAATTTCTGGAAATTCATCAAGAACAAGAACAAATTTAACGCCTGCTGATTTTGCCAGCATTTCACCAAAATTGAAGGCTTTTTTGACACTTTCGGTTTGGTTTTCTTCATTTTCCTTTTTGAATTCCAGGAAAAATTTCAATTCTTCGGAAAGCTCTGCACTTACCTTAATTTTTGAGAGAGTTGATTCTATCACTTCACGCGGAGATTTAATCAACACATCAACTGCATATTCAAATGGAAGAATTCGCTTCTGTCTGAACGTTTCGAGAATCTTAATTGAAAGTTGTTCTTTGAATGTTTTGAGAGAAAGATCAGCCATCTCATAGAGAGAAATGTATGCAATTACTATTTTTTTTTCTTTCGAAAGTTCAAATTCTAATTCCTTCAATATTGAGGTTTTTCCAACCCTTCTTCTACCATGGATGCAAAATCCAATGTGCGATTGTGAATCTGAGATTTCCATTTTAAGTTCTCTAATTATATCTTTGCGGCCTACGAACTTATCTCCATAAACCGGAACCAACGTAAATTTTTTTTTCATGATATCATTAGAAACGTAGTTATTATAAATTTATTTATTATTTTATAATAACAAAATTTATTATAAGAAAATTTATTCTCTATTTCACTTTTTTGCTGTACCAATAGCCTTTTTTTGAGCAGGTGGTTTTTCAGCACCGCCGAAATCCATAGCCGCAATAAATGCTCCAGCTCCAATTAAAAACATGCCTAAAGAAGAATTAACTGCTGGATTTCCAATATGCGCCAAAGGATTTATTTGTGATGGGACAAATGAAGAAAACGTAAGTACAGCCCCACCAGCCATTACCCCTAACCCGCCTATGTTCGTGAAATTCATATATAAATTTTATACATAACTTTTTAATTTGTATCGTCTATCATCTTCTGTATTATCTCGAAATAATTTATAAATTTTTACGAAGAAAATCGGCATGATAAAATGTCTATAATGATAGATATAACAAATTCGCAAAGTTCTGCGAGTCATCGTGAAAACGAAAAAAATGAAGATCGAATACCAATACTTTCAATATGCATACCAACCTATCAACGACGCGCCTATATTGATAGAACGTAAATGCTCTGTTTAGATCGGTGAATAAGTGCAAAGAGAATGTCGAAATATGCGTATCAGATAATGGTTCAACAGACAATACATTCGAATTGTTGGAGAATTATGCGAAAAAGATCACTTATCTTAGAATTAGACGAAATGAGAAAAATTTAGGTTTTGACGTAAACTTGTTTGAAGTTCTCAAGATGGCAAAAGGAAAATATATTTGGACGATGGGAGACGACGATATTGTAATGGAAAATGAAATACCTAAAATCATACAAGAGCTCGAAAATAAAGTACTTGGTTCTGGATATGTTGCTGGACTTATAGCGAGTGGAACTGTAGACGGATCAAAAGAGATAAAAAAATTTTTTCCGCGAAGCGAATATCAAACAAACGAATTCCTCGACGCGTATAAAAGTTATTTAATGTCAGTTCGCGCAGCGTTTGCTCCTGCCTTTGGTTTTATTTCCTGTTTTTTATTCAAAAAAAGCGAGGTCGAAAAAAGCCTCGCGGAATTCGATAGGGCGTATTACGGTTGGGCGCATATCGTACTTTATCTTCACATTATTTCACAGTCTAAAGGTTTAATCTATGTTCATCACAAGTCTGGAATAATCCTTGAATCGAGCGATACAATACTCTTACCTGGCGAGGAAATCGAAATGTCTATAGAACAAAGACTTAGTGCGCTTAAAAAAGTACGAATAGAACCAGAACTTATGAAAATAATCGAAATGAAAATGCTGGAAGAAAAGAAAAAATCCTATTTGCTTGTATTGGTGAAATCTGTGCTCATCAGAGATTTAATAGATGCTAAAACTTATTCTAAGGTAAAACAAAATGTTTATACAATTGAACAGAAACTCGCTTATCCAATTTGGCAAAAAACGTGTTTTGCATTATTTCGGTATGTCGGGGAAATCTGGATAATGAGAGCAATTGGAAGATTTGTTGTAAAAAAGACTTGGAACAAAGCAGCTCGTTATCTCAAATCTGTTGAACGATATGGAAAGGGTTTGATTAAAACAAATGCTGATCGCGAAAACACTGCGTAATGACGATTATACTGATCCACTAAAAAACGTGGATCGCATATACTCAACCAATCGAGATAAAACCTGAAAAACAAAATCGGAAAAACTTAGTTGGTTGAGTATATTCCGAAAACTCCGAAGATAGAAGCCATTTCCAAAGTTGGATATGTGAGATATCTGATTTTTCCTCGCTGTTTTTTGTGATTAGAACACCCTTCCATCCTGGATTTCTTTCCAAGAAATATCGCAAATGCTTTTCATCGGCAGTAGTTATATGCTCTTGGTATTTCACTTCAACTGCGAGCTGACGTTTGGGAATGAGAAAATCTATTTCTCTGCCTTCAGCATCCCGCCAAAACGAAATATTTTCAATATTAGATGAAGCTGCGTTTTCCGCAAGCGTACCAATTGCTGTTTCAGGCCGTAGTGCAAACAACACCCCATTGTCCGAAAACACAATCTTTTTTGCAGTGCGCTTCTGTTTTACCAGCGATGCTGTTTTATTGTATGCGATTCGTACAAGAAGGGCACGTTCAAGCACTTCTAAGTGGAAAGCAGCAGTAGGATGGCTGCAGCCGAGAATCTGAGCGAGCGTTTGAAACTGAAAAGTTGAGCAAACAGTCGTAGAAAGCAGTTCAAGCATTTTTTGTAGCATGTCTGGCTTGGCTTCGGGAAACAGTGCTGGCAAATCCTTGTAAAACAATGGGTCAAGCAGCGAATTATTCACATATCTTCTTCGATCTTCAGCGTTTTTCATCGGAATAACTTCAGGAAGCCCTCCTGTGTGTATGTATCCATCGCATTCTATCTGCATTTCCCCTTCGCGTTTTGCAGAGTCAAGCCGCGTGGAAGGTTGTTGCTTACCGATTCGCTTTAAGTATTCTTTGAAAGAAAACGGTTTTACGAATATTGTATTAAATCTGCCGGCAAGACTTTCAGCAGAGTTTTTATCAATCTCAAGTGCAGAACTACCAGTAACTATGAACTTTAGATTTGTACGGTCATAAAATCGTTTGAGTACGTCCTGCCAACCTTTGACGAGTGGAATCTCATCCAGAACGATGATTTTTGCTCCTTTGCTCTGGAAAAATGAAATAAGCGAATCAAGATCATCCGCAGTGGCTTTCATTGCGCGATCAAATTCAAACCATGCAACCGAGGACGGACTATTATGTTGGATGATTTTTTCCATGAGTTTGCGCGCAAGAACGGATTTTCCTGTGCGCCTTAAGCCGCGAAGTACAGTAATAAATTTAGTTTTTACTGAATTTTCAGAAGCAGCAAAAACTTCGCGCACTACTATTGGTTCGTCAACTCGCGGCATTGAAATCTTGTTTGTTTCCCACTGTTCATTTTGCTTTACTGCTTCTTTTATAAAATCCATTTTATGAAACCCCAAATATAATATAATCGATTATATCTATAAATAATCAATTATATTTATAAAATTATTTAAGCGCTTCCATTATAGATACAAAGCCGCAAAAATCGCGCAATTTATAAACTCTTACTCAAATAGAAATTACAATGATTGTTTACGACTTAATAATAATAGGAGGTGGATCTGCAGGACTAACTGCCGCACTTTATGCTTCGCGCGCAGGACTTAAAACGCTTGTCTTAGAAAAGGGAAATGTAGGTGGGCAACTCTGCACAATTTCAATAATAGAAAATTACCCTGGATTTGAATCAATAGTTGGTTCTGCGCTCGCTGAACACATGTCAAATCACGCAAAAAAATTTGGAGCGGAAATAAAGGAATTTAGTGAGGTCTTTTCAATCGAGGCGCTCGGAAAAATAAAACGAATCAAAACCGCGAACAAAGAATTGGAAGCAAAAACACTGATCATCGCGACAGGAACTCGCGAAAAAAAATTAGGGGTAAAGGGAGAATGTGAATTAAGAGGAAGAGGAGTGAGCTATTGCGCTGTTTGTGATGCACCTTTTTTCCGCAAAAAAAACGTTTTAATAATTGGTGGGGGAAATTCTGCACTGGAAGAAGCGGACCATGTTGCCAGATTTGCGAAAACAGTTATAATAGTGCATAGAAAAAACGAGTTCCGTGCGGAAAAAATTTTACAAAAAAAAATCAGCGCAAACCCAAAAATAAAGCTGTTGATGAATTGCGTTGTGGAGGAGATAATCGGAAGCAATAACGTGGAGGAAGTAAAAATAAAAAACTTAAAAACAGGCGCGATTTCAAAAATAAAGGCAGACGGAATTTTCATTAATATCGGGCACATTCCAAATAGCGAATTTGTCAAAGATTGTGTCGCGCTTGATGAATTTGGAAATATAATTGTGGATAATGAACAAAAAACCAACATAGCTGGCGTTTTTGCTGTTGGCGATGTTACAAATTCCAAAGTAAAACAAGTAAGCACTGCAATAGGAGACGGAACAAAGGCCGCAATCTCTGCTGAAAAATATATCTCAAATAAAGGGTGAATAATTGCTCTATCTTATTGCTATTATAGGTTTGATTTTTATACTGCAACTTAGTATCCCAGATTTTACAGAATATTTTATCTTAAACCCTTCGCTTGTTTTAGATCTAAATCATCCGGAACAAATTTATAGAATATTTACAGCAATATTTCTTCATGCGAATATTGAACATCTTTTTTTTAATCTACTCTCGCTCTTCTTTTTTGCACCAGTGCTTATACACACTATTGGAAGATTGGAATTTTATAAAATATTCTTTATCGGAGGAATTGTAGGAAGTTTGTTCTATGTTATCATTATTCTTTTTGGTTTGTCGCATCCGATACCAGCGCTCGGAGCAAGCGGAGCGATTTATGCTATACTTGGCGCAGTCGCATTCTTTCATCCAGAATCAATAATATACGTCTATTTTTTTCCAATGAGAATGAAGTTCGCAATAATTTTATGGGTAATACTCAATCTTTTTTACATAGTTGATTGGAGAAGCGGAATAGGCGGAGCCGCTCATTTGGGAGGTCTTTTCTTCGGATGGTTTTATGCAAAATATCTGCAGAATAATATAGGAATTAGATGGGGTTATTGAAGTAAAATTATTGAATGAAGTAAAATTATTGAAGTAAGATTGCTAAAGCGAGTTATTAAAGCGAGGTTATTGATTTATGGGCATGCTGGAGGATTTTGAACTCTTAAAAAAAAATAAATTTAAATTACTCCAATACGGTTGGGCAAAAACGAAATTAGAGGCGCACATGATCGCGCGGGCAATTGGTTATCCGATTGCGCTGAAGATAATCTCGGATGAAATTTCGCACAAAACCGATGTTGGCGGAGTGAAGATAGGAATAAAGAACGATCAGGCGCTTTCCCTTGCTTATGATGAAATAATGGAAAGTGTAAAAGGATATTCGGTGAACGGAATACTTGTGCAAAAAATGGCGCGCAAAGGAATTGAACTTATTATTGGCGGAAAGAAAGACACGCAGTTCGGACACTTGATTATTTTAGGGCTTGGCGGCGTATATGTGGAAATTTTTAAAGATATTTCACTCCGCCTTTGTCCAATAACAGAAAATGATGTGGAAGAAATGATAGAAGAACTTAAGAGCCATCCAATAATACGCGGTGCGCGCGGGCAGAAAGGAATATCAATCAAAGAACTTAAAGAACTCATGCTAGCAACATCTAGATTTATACAAAAAAATGATCTGAAAGAATTGGATTTGAACCCAGTAATTTTTGATGAAAATGGTTATGATATTGTGGATGCGAGGATGGTTAAGTGAATAAGTTGATCAAAAATTTGGATTATATTTTTAATGCAAAGAGTATCGCAATAATCGGTGCGAGCGACAATCCTGAAAAATTAGGCAATGTAATCTTAAAGAATTTTATAGATGGTGGTTTTGGCGGCAGAATATTTCCGATAAACCCAAAATACAAAGCCTTGTTAAATCTTAAATGTTATTCAAATGTTCTCGCTGTAAAAGAAGAAATAAACTGCGCAATAATCGCTACGCCTGCGCAAACGGTTTCTGCAATTTTAGAGCAATGCGCGAAAAAAAAAATACGCGGAATTGTTCTTTTATCGGGCGGTTTTGCCGAGGCCGGAAACAACAAACTTGAAGAAGAAATAACAGATATATGCAAAAAAAATGAGATTGCGCTTATTGGTCCGAACTGTTTAGGCATACTCAACCCGCATACGCGCATAGACAGTATATTCATGCCATTTTATAAATTTCAAAGGCCTTGTCCAGGTTCAATTGCCTTTATTACACAAAGTGGGGGAGTAGGAAGTACGGTTGTTGATTTGGCCGCGAGTTATGGAGTAGGAATTTCTAAATTCATTTCTTATGGAAACGGTGCGGTGCTTTCTGAAGCCGATTTTTTAGAGTATTTGGAACAGGATAAAAAAACAAAGATAATTATTCTTTATCTTGAGGGTACGAAAGATGGCACACGCTTTTTTAATGCGATAAAAAAAGTCAACAGAAAAAAACCGATAATAGTTCTTAAAGCTGGAAAGGGCGAGAAGGCTGGCGAAGCGGCAAAATCGCACACTGGCAATCTTGCGGGAAATTATCTCGCTTACAAGGCAGCCTTTAGACAGGCGAAAGTAATTGAAGCAGAAAGTTTGGAAGAACTTTTTGATTTTGTGAAGATATTCAGACAGACGCTTCCAAATGGAAATAGAATAGGAATTATTACTAATGGAGGAGGAATAGGGGTTTTAACTGCTGATGCGATAGAAAGAGAAGGACTGACAATTGCGCAGATGGAAGCGAAAACGGTGCGCGCAATAAAAAACATACTTCCTGAATATGGGAATGTTGGCAATCCATTGGATTTGATTGCTGATGCGGGTGTTGAAAAGTTTGAAACTGCAACCGAATTGTTTATGCAGGATGCAAACATTGATATAATAATTATTGATGTGCTTTTCCAAGTACCACCGGTAGATGAGCGATTATTAAAAGTGCTTATACGTGCTTCTGATGATAAACGAAAACCAATTGCGGTTGTTGCAATGGGTGGAAATTATACTGAAAGACAAAGGACGATGCTTGAAAGCAATGGAGTACCAACTTATAATGACCCGCTTACAGCTGTAAAAGCTATAAAAAAACTCATTGAATATGCGGAGAGCGCGAGAGGCATTTATACTGATCCACTAAAAAAACGTGGATCGTATATACTCAACCAAACTTAGTTGGTTGAGTATAAGATAGAAATTTTTATTTCTTTTTCAACACAAGAAATAAATGATCTTTATCATAAGGTTCAAGTTTCAATTCTTGGATTATGTCAAAAAAAGGAGCGAGTTTATTCTTTACTTTTCTAAAAACCTCCTGTGGTTGTTCAAGCACATTAATACTTTGACTTTTCACACAGAACATTGCCATCCCATCTTTTTTAAGAAATTTTTGCGAATTTGCAATTAGTATATCATCCTGATCAGGCTGGGAAACATCCTGATAGATGACATCAACAGCGCCTACATCTGCATAATTATCTGGTTTTCGCGCATCCTCCAGGATAGGGACAAAATTTTTTCTTTTTTCTGAAAGTTGGAGAAGCGCGTTCATACTCTGCGCCGATATTTCTACACAAAAAATAGTTCCTTCATTACCGATTATATCAGAAACATGCGATGCTGTTGTTCCTGTACTTGCGCCAAGATACAAAACATGCATCCCTTTTTTTATTGGAAATTCTTTTAGTCCTTTTTTTATCGCACCTGCAAGTTTGCTCCTATATGGGTCCCATTCGCGATATTCCCTATTCCCGATTTTATAAAGTTTTTCTTTGTAAACGCGCGCGCCAGGTACAGCATTCTCTGTTGCAAGTTTTCTATCTGTACTGAAAACCTGCTCAAATATTTGTACAATTTCCATTTTGTAATCATCTATTTTTTATTTTTATAAATCTGCAATGTATCTGCGATGTCATCCAGATCAAGTATGACAAATCCCTGTTTTCTTAGATTTTCCTTTCCAAAAATTTTTTTTCCAAATAAACCAAAGAATTCTTTTTTTCTTTCCCATTCAACAAATCCTGCCTTTTCTTTTAAGCATTCAATTATCTTTTCGGCTTCTTTCTCTTTCACATCGGACCACTTGCATTCCATAAACAATGCCTCTTTTTTAATTTCATCCAGGCAAGTTAAATCAATATCCACTTCCTTTCTTCCGTTTGCATCCCTATAGCAACCCCACCATTTACCTATTTTTGAAAAAACCAATGGCAACATACCGCGCTTGCACATTTTTTTCAAAATCTGTTTGCACACATCTTCAAATATAAATGAAGTGTATTGGTTTAGTTCGGATTTTATAATGTCCAAAACTTTTTTTCTATCTTCACCTTCAATATCGGATCGATAAGGATAGACGTATTTGTACCAAAACTTAAAAAAATTGTCTTTGATTAGATACAGTGTCTGTTTTGACTTGGGTTTTTTTGTTGTTATTGGACTTATTTTTTCTATGTAATTTAATTTTATCAAAGTTCCAAGATACTTTGGCAGCTTGTGATGTTCAATACCAGTTTTTGTTGCTATGTCATTTAATTTTGCGCCCCTGGTTGAGATAACCTCAAATATTCTGGAATACCTTTCAGGCTCTCTTAATTCTTCTCTCAACAAAAATATCGGCTCCTCATACAAGATCGCATCCTTTCTTAAAATTTTATCAGAAATATTTGAGAAAATGTCTGTTCGCCCATCAAATTCAAGCAGATACATTGGAATGTTCCCGAGTATGCAGTATGCATAAATCTTGTCCCTAATATTGTATTTAGGAAAGAATTTTACGGAATCTTCAAATAATAATGGTTCAATTCTTAATTGACCTGTTCTTCTTCCATATAAAGGCGATTTGGACGTCAGCTCATGTTCCATAACAGATATGCTGGATCCGCACAAAATAAGAAATATTTTTGTGTTTTTAAGGTACTCATCCCAGCCGGTCTGGAATATGGAAGAGATTGCAGTATTTGCTGATGCTAGATATGGATATTCGTCTATAACTAGTATAAATCTTTTATTTTTCACCTTTTCGGCCAAATAAAGAAAAAATTCGTCCCAAGAATTAATCTCCGGCGCCCTTTCATTGAGAGAATCTGCAGTTCTTCTTACAATTGTCTTTAGCTGAATTACATCATCAGATTTTGTACAGATATAATATGCATGCAGTTTTTGTTTATAAAATTGTTTCATCAGTTCGGTTTTTCCAACTCTTCTTCTGCCGTATATAATTAAAAAATCCGCTCTGTTGCTCTTATAACGTTCTTCCAAGACTTGCAGTTCTGATTCTCGGTTAATAAATATACTCATGAGTATAATTATTATGAATATATTTATAAAGACTTTGGGATTTACTATAACTACAACTCATCAAGGATTTACAAGTGGTTGATTTATGTCTGAAATATATAATGAAGTTCCCAAAGATGTTGAACACCAACTAAAAAAACAACCAAAAAAGTGCGATTCCACGTGTAGTTTTTACGATAGATGAAATAAAACGTAGATTATCTTATAAAAAAATTTAAGGAGATTGCACAAGCTACTGGAGAAGAAGCAAGTGAGGCATTTTACTCCCTTAAAGAGGATGAAAGGGCAGAGTGTCTTATCAGACATGCAGGAAACTTTGCAAAATTAAAACAAAAATTTAATATTCATCTTTGTTAGTAATTGGAGGACATGGTACTCCGACAAGCATTTGTCTAACTGATGATCATAAGGAGAGAAATTATATTGATATTTTTGATAAAAATGTTTTAGATTGCATTTGCAATGCATTAGATAAAGATAACAATCCGCAGATAATACTTGAATCATGTTCAACCGGAAATAAAGCAACACAAAACAACATCGCAAAAATAATTTCAAAAAATACCGGGGCAGAAGTTTTCGCACCAGATTTACCTACCTTTGTGCGAAATATATCGTTTAAAATTCAGAATAACAAACCACGCATCCAATCAGTGGAATATCGTACTATAAATATTGAAACCCGTTACAAAGAAGGAAAGCTATCAAATCATACTAAATAAGAAAAAAATAAAATGAAATTAAAAATAAAACGGGCCCGACGAGATTCTCAACCGAACCGCGGAGGGGGCTTCGCCCCCTCCCCAGTTTGAGGGTCTTCCTGACCCTCCCCAACGAATCGTTTTTTCTTTGGGGTTGATACAGACCTTGTTGTATTATCATCAATATCTGTTTTTCTTTTTGGGGTTTGGGCGGTCTACAGAAGCGAAGCTTCTGGAGAGATTGCGAACGACATTTCGTTCGCAAGATGTCGGACTAAGGGGGCAACGCCCCCTTGGGCTGACATTTGAACTCGCGACCTACGGATATCTTCGTTTGCTGGAAACATAAGAGTCCGCCACTCTAGCCAAGCTGAGCTACGGGCCCGCATTCAGCTATGTTTATTTTTGTTGAATTAAAATCAATTATAACCAATAAATAATAAATAGATATAGTTCTTACTATTTATTAAAAGTAAAAAAAAGTGAAATTTAATTACTATGTCACTATGCTTGTTTTTTGCTGGGTTGACAGATCGGCTATGTACCCGCCTGCAGAGCGGGATAGAGGGGTTCAATTCCCTTACCCAGCTTAAGTAGAACTTTTTTATTGTAGAGGGTAAAGGCTTATTATGACAGGGATCTAGAAATTAAATTTATACTTTCTGGTTCTTCTAGTTTAAGAATACAAACAGAGGCAAATAAATATCTAAAAGGTAGAACTATTGAGGCTGAGCTTTTTCCTCTTGATTTCAAGGAATTCTTATTCTTTAATAATATTGAAATGCCGGAAATTAAGAAAAAAGATGCAAGGAGCTTACTCACTATTCAAAAACAATTGACAAAAATGATCGAAGAATATCTGCATGTAGGTGGATTCCCAGAATGGTTTGAGATAAAAAATGAGGTAGATGCCAGAGAAAGATGGTTAGTTCACCTTACGACAGATATTCCCAAGAAGGCTATCTATGAAGATATAGCCGTTTACTTCGGCATAAGAAACCCAAAGGTCATCGATCTTTTATTGAATATTCTGGCCATAAACCAAAGTAAAATTCTTTCTTATGAAAAAATAAATGAGGCAGTGAATCTGGATAGAGCTACTCTTTTAAATTACATTGAATTTCTAAAATCCAGTTACCTGGTATTGGAAATTCCGATCTACGGCACTCCAAAAAAACAGATAAAAGCAATGAAAAAATTTCTTTTAGTTGATCAGGGTCTCAGGAATTCATTGATGAAAGAATACATCTTAAAAGAGGACAACAAAGGCTTTATTGTCGAAAATTTAGTCGGCACTACATTAGCTTTGAATTATAAGAACCTTACCTATTGGAAGGAACAAATCTATGAAGTGGACTTTGTTGCTGATAGTGTACCCATAGAAGTAAAGTATCAGACCACGATAACCAATAAAGATTTTCGTGGTTTGCTCAAATTTCTTGAAAGGTATGAAAAAAATCATGGAATAATAATAACCAAAGATAAATTCGAGGAGAGAAGCATTGAAGGCAAAAAAATAAAGTTTGTGCCGTTTTGGTTATTTCTGCTAGAGCCAAAATTGTGATCTATTCTTTGTTTCCTTATTTTTTCTCCAATTCTAATTCATTTTTTAATAACGTAGTAAATTCTTCGTCCCATTTTTGCTGCGCGGTTTTAAAATCCACTTCTCCGTTTTCATTTTCAAGATTTTGAAGAATTTTATTTGCTGCGTTGTTACATCCAAAAACAAAATCTATCTCAAGCAAACGTAGATTGTTTAATTTTTCTGACGCATTGTATATATCGTCGAACACCTTGCTTTTAAAGAACGCTTGAATCAAATACTGTTCAGGAGTTATACATGTATTTTCTGCCCTTCTTTTAAGCGCTGGAGGTATAAATTCAATTTGCATTTCTTTTTCCATTCTGCCAATATTTAAACCGCTCAAATCCCAGGAACTCGCTTCCGGGTTTTTGATAAATTTTGGCACAAGTTTGCATGTTTCTATATTATTACCTTTTTCAAGTTTGAAAACCTCGGTGAACTCTTTTTTCTCCTGGTCAGATTCATAGCAAAATCCCAAAACCCTGTAAATCCTGCTTTTTCTTCCAAAGGTTAATTTAGAAAGAAAGCTATATCTGTCAGTTGCAAGCATACTTGCAGAAGAAATACCAAAAACAAGTTCAAGTCTATCTTGGATATCCTTAAGAGATTCCGCATGCAAGTTGTATAATAAGAACACTCCGGGCTGCGTGTTAAGAAGATTAATTATTCCTTGTACTGCAACTCTACTTCTTACTTCATTGATAATTATAGCCGCATCTCCCATTCTAAGAAGCGCATTTGCCATACTGACAAGATCTAATTCTTTGCTTGTTCCGGATTCAACATCAGAGCTCTGAACTCTCGCCGCGCCCATGTGAAATCCGCGTTTTCTGAATGCGCGTACGGGTATCTCCTCAATATCCTGAATCGGAATTATTCTTTTTTTTGCGCCTATTGAAAGTATTTTTGCGGCTGTGAACGCTGTTTTTCCGCAACCTTTAAGACCCAATACAGCTTCGCTTGAACCGAGTGTTACCATAACATCGTCATAACCAGCGAAAAACGGTGTAAGAGTTCTGTATTTGAAATATTTGGGATAGGTATATGGATTTTCCTGCATTATGCGCAACGCGCCTTGAAGTTCGTCAAATGTTGCGGGCGGTCTTTGTAAATGGCATCGCATATCCAATCTCTTCAAAACAACATCCACAATAGGATTATTTTCATCAAATTTGCGCAATCCTTTTTCAGAAAGTACAATATGTTTGAACGCGTTTTCAAGAAGTTCGCGATTATAACTATAGAGGGTATGACATATTCCAAATTTGCGATGTTCAAGATAAAGCGGTGAATTTTCGCTGTCTATATAAATATCCGTTATATTATTTTTATCCAACGCGAGATTTTCTAGCGGTGCGCCAATGCCGATTACCCATGCTGCCGCCTCTCTACCCATTGCAATTGCCTCTTTTGGCGTAATTGGAACCTCATGTATTATCGCTTCATCAAGAAAATATTGCCGATATTCCTTACTCTTCAATTCAAAAAGTACGCGATAATCGACATTTTCAAAGCTTTCTTTTCCTTGTTCAATTATTACGCGCTTAAGCATGTTCAGAAGTTCTGGCGAAAGGTTTGTAATATACGGATTTCTTTGAACATAAAGAAATGTATTAGTTTCGGGCGTTTCATAAATTTGCACTTCTATTCCATAATTAAGTTTGTAATTTGCGTCAGTTCCTTTAAGTGGTACAGCCGTTGGCGGAACATCAAGAACTATTGAATTAACAAAATAAAGGCTTTTTAGTCCGGTAAGAGAGAGAAACGCCATTCGCATATCTCCTGTCTTTTTTGTGAGATTATACATTTTGGTTTCAACAAAGCGTTTTATTATTCCGTTAACCCAGGCGCGAAAATTCTGATACCCTTTCACATAAACCTGTTTTTCAGGTATAGATTCGTTATAATTTCTAAGTGTATTTTCAGCCATAATTGGATTCATGAACATGTATTCATAGAATTGCCTTAAGGTTTTTCTTCGTAGTTCATAATGATCATCTGATTTCATTCCATAGATATCCTCGCGG
This sequence comes from Microcaldota archaeon, assembly GCA_040757035.1. GTDB lineage: Archaea > Micrarchaeota > Micrarchaeia > Anstonellales > Bilamarchaeaceae > JAHJBR01. Next base: position 23,378 of record JBFLYM010000011.1, read on the forward strand.
AACATCAAGGCTTCAACTTGCTTGATTACATTTGCATATTCAGTAAGCACTGCTGTTTTTGGTTCATCAAGTTCAATAACCATTTTTTCTTCGTATGAAATTTTCGTTATTGTACCTTCTATCGTTGCTAAATCTTTAAGATGCAAATTCAAAAATTCCGGGGAGCCAAATTCATACGGACATTTTGATAAATCCACTATTGCTTTTGTTCCTTCAATATACGCATTGGTCATGCATAAAAATTAGAAGTAAGCGCTTAAAAAGCTACCTAAACTGTTAAATATTCTTCTTTTATAACGAAATCTAAAATCTATAATCATTAATTTCCTAAATTCCCAAACTTTTAGGTACCATGAAACCTAAAATATCAGTTATTTCTTTCTGTTGCTTCGTCAATTCTGCCACAACAATCTCATTTTCATAAACTTTGCATTTAAGATTTCTGAG
>JBFLYM010000012.1:0-22760 GCA_040757035.1 Microcaldota archaeon
AGTTTTGAACAGTTTGAGGTGTCATGAACGACGATTCGTTCATGAACATATAACAAACCAACACACGGTAATTCTTCGATACTTTCTGATATTACTTTGTTGGTTTGTCATATCATCCTGACCCTCCCCCAACGAATCGTTTTTTCTTTGGGGTTGATACAGATCTTGTTGTATTATCATCAACGCCCATTTTTCTTTATTAGTTTTTTCTTTGGGGTGACACTATGTGTGACTAACCCCGTAAAACGGGGCATCGCCCTTTATGTTGTATTTCGCTATAAAAAAGGTCAAATGAAAAATAAAATGCAAGGGGCAAGATTTTCTTTTTGGGGTTGATACAGACCTTGTCGTGTTATTATCAACATCTGTTTTTTCTTTGGGGTTGATACAGATCTTGTTGTATTATCATCAACGCCCATTTTTCTTTTTGGGGTTGATACAGATCTTGTTGTATTATCATCAACATCTGTTTTTCTTTTTGGGGTTGATACAGACCTTTTTCTTTTTCTAAAAGAAAAAGGGATGTATTTTGAACTTGCGCAGGTGCTAAACCACAGGATCTTAAGTCCTACGCGTTTAGTCTCCATTATCCGAAACCAAAAAAACTGGAAACAGAATCCTCGAACCTTGGAAATTTGAGGAGACAACAAACAAATTGTCGTTTGCTGGAAATGGATTTGACCGGGCTCCGCCACCCTTGCATGTGTAACTATTAATTCGTAAGTATTTAAAATTTTGATCAGAGTCAAGTCTTGTCATCATTTATCAGACTCCAATAACTCATCACATACGTTTTATTATAGTACAAATTTTTAAGTATTTAGTTATGGAGAAAGAGGATATTTTTCCATATAAACCTGTGTTTGAAAAATCGTTAGCAATGGAATTAAAACAAGACAGTTAAGTGCTATTACAATATATTTTGCTATATTTGCGGGTAATATAAGGAACGAAAAAAATTCTATTATTGTAATTGCTATTAACCCGATTATTACCCACATAACTACGAGAGACCATTTTGTTTTCAATGCTTTTATTGAAGATTCTATTGCTCTAAACGAGTCAATATCATCTATAACTATTGCTGGGGGTACAAAAAATATCGCCATAAATACGAAAAAAGAAACTAATGGATAAATCAAATTGTGTGCTTGGCTTTCAAATGTAGCTATATTTATCCCAAAAACCACCAACATTGCAATCGTGTATACAAGAAAAATTTTTAGCGCATATTTGAATGTACCTCCAAATACCTCTGAAGAAATTTTTGTTAGCGTTCTTTTTGCTTTGATTATAAGATTTATGTTTGTTATTGCATCTGAAAAAATAAATAAAGAAGCAAGATATACCACTATTATTACGACAATATCCACAATCTCTAGTATGGGAATGCTTCCTAATCTAAGGAAGACCGCGCCTAAACTTGTATATGTCGGCATCGGAGCAAAGAACAGCGCAAACATTGAAATTACAAACATTACTGAAAAAATCAGAATCAACCAAAGATTCTTTTTATACTCTATAATTGTATAATTTATTACTTTTCTAATTCCCATATGAATTATAAGAAAGAGAATATTTTTAAGCACTTAGGGAAAAAATTTTTGAGGACGAAATCCATTCTTCTTAAGCCAAAGGAACGGTTTTAGTCAGTGGCGCTTCACGATCTACCACGGAACATTTTTCCATCCTAATTTGTTTGCAATAAAATTACTTTTAGTATGCAATATATACGTCGCTACAAAGAGAAATAATAATGGTTCCAACTGGTAGACAATAGAAGATGTAGTTGGAATTGCGAACAAAAGTGCAATTATAAGAAACATAAGCTGGTCTAATATAAACGGTTTTCCAGCTTCAATTCCAATTCTTCTTTTTATGAAACTTCCAACTGCATCTCCGATCATAGCCCCGATACTCATTATTGTAAATGTAACAAACTGGGTTTTAGCACTGGGGAAAAACGTTAAAACGGTGAAATAAGAAATAATGCCTCCTGCTACAATACCTGCGCATATTCCTGCAAAAAATCCATATATTGTTTTTCCATCCCCAAAAATTCTCCTCTTATCAAAAAAGTTTTTTCCAAAATCAAGTTTGGTACCACCGCCTAAAATTACCGGTATTGCATTTGCGATATATGTTGGAAATATAAATATAAGTAGATTTATTGCTATTGATATATCCATAAAATTTTCTAACAAGAAAAGAATTTAAATTAAACGCAAGAAGATATTTTATGAGGATTAATACTTTGGATAATATCTTGAATATTTCTAGTATACCAGAAGCTATTAATGATCCTAATAAAATTGATGGTAAAATTTGGTTGAAATATGGAGGGGTAATACTCTTAGGACTTAGTTTTTTGATTTTTTTGGCAATTCTTATATTTTCTTCGCTATCGGTTGGTTTGTTCAACGAATGTGTTGGTATAATAGAAATAACAGATGAAATAACCACTCGTGGCACTCCGGATTCAATTTTCATGGAAGGCATTCCTGGAAGCGAGGATATTTCTGCTACAATGGAGAAAATTAATGCCCGCGATGATATTGGAGCAGTAGTTATTGTAATAGAATCACCAGGAGGTAGCGTTGTCGCAAGCCATGAGATATATCAAGCGATCAAAAATCTTAAAAAACCAAAGGTCGCATATCTCCGAGAAATAGCTACATCTGGAGGATATTACATTTCAACAGGAGCAGATTATATAATAAGCGAACCTAATGCCATTACTGGTAGTATAGGTGCAATAATGGTATTAAGCGATATGAGCGGGCTTTTTGAGAAAATCGGATATAACATGACCGTTATAAAGAGCGGAGAGTTGAAGGATATTGGTTCGCCATCGCGCCATCTCACAGAAAAAGAACAGCAAGTGCTTCAAACCTTAATAAATGAGATATTCGCGGACTTCAAATCTATAATTTTGGAGAACCGAGGTACGCGACTTGACAAAGAAAGGTTCAATGAAATTTTAGATGCGCGGATTGTAAGTGGAAGACAGGCAAAAGAAATCGGACTTGTGGACGCGCTTGGAAATAAAAAAGATGCGGTAAAAAAAGCGGCAGAACTCGCCAATATAACTAGTAAAGAACCGAATCTTTGTTATATCTCCACTTCAGGAAAAAGTACGAGTATATTTGATATGCGCGCGTTCATTTCGGCGCTTCATAATACTATTCAGGATGGTATAGGACATAACATAAAAAAAGTAAATGTAAGATATGAATAACTCGCTCTACGAAAAAAATAATTTAGAAGAATAAGTAGAAAATTACTCAGGATCTAATAAGCGAAAGAGTTTCCTTTATAGCGAACACATTTACTATTATGGTTTTCATTCGCGCAAGGAAAATAAATGATGCGGCTTTTGCTGCACTTATTCCAAATATTGAAAATACGAGTATGCCTCCACCTTCGCTCAGACCCAATCCTGCGAGTGTTGGAGAAGGAACGAATTCAAGCGTTGTAAGAATAGGTTGAAGGAAAAAATATGCAAACACTTGAGGAAAATCTATTGTTAGAGTTATATCTAATGCTTTAGCTACAAAGAACCATGAGATAGCTTTCATGCTCCAACCGAATATAAGCAAGAAAAATAATACTGGAAATTCGTGTATAATTACATTTGAGTTTTGTTGTGCTTTTTCAAGAATTGAGAGTATTTTATCAGCTACTGGAATCTTTTTTGCAAATGAAAAAAAATGAAGAAATTTTTTTGAGAATAATAGAAATATCATAATTGCAATCATGCATGCTATTATTATTGTACCTAAAAAAAGTAATTCTGCATGTTGTATTTTTAGATAGATATTTATCAAATAGAATATTCCAATTGTGCCGATGATTACCTTGAGCGTAAAATCATAGATCTGTGGGCCGAGAATTGCAATCACGCTTTTTTCTTCTGAGATATTGTATTTTTTTGTAAGCCCGTAAGCAACCGCAAGATAACCGCTGCGCGCTGGAGTAAAATCGGCTAAAAGCATTCCAACCATGTGCATTTTGAACAAATCTCTGAATTTCATGCGATTTATCAAACTGTCGTTTTCTGCTTTTGTATGAAGTTTTGAAAGAATAAAATAGATTCGCGCAGTCATTCCGAAATACATGAGTATAAGAAAAACAATTGAGCAAAGAAGATAGGTATAATTTATATTACTGAATTCGCGCAATATATCTTCTATACCAATAAAATAAAGGAGGGTGCAAATTATCCCGAATGAAACTGCACTATCAATAATAAAATGTTTTTGATCTGTTATTTTGGTTATTTTAAGCATATATACGATCAAACTCTTTTAGAACTCAAGGCTGAAAATCGAAAACTAACAAGAGAGCCCCAGGAGGGAATTGAACCCCCGACTTCTTGTTTTTTCTGTGTTTGATATATAAACTAAATATACCGATCCACTAAAAAAACGTGGATCGCATATACGCATAAACCTAAAAAACAAAACCGGAAAAACTTAGTTGGTTGCGTATATGGTTCTTAATATCTTACGAAACAAGCGCTCTACCGCTGAGCTACTGAGGCATGGTGTTATACCCAGAAAATATTTGTTTTTGTGCGCATTGCAATAATACGCACGCACATTTTTTTAAGCATCTTTTTTAATTTTATGTCATTGGTGCACACTATGGTATTTGGATGTGCGGTGCAATAATCAACAATCCATCTGTCAACATTGGTTTCGTTTGTCTCGATTATTTTTATATTTTTTTTCTTTACGCCTCTAAGTGCAACTCTTGCCGCAATTGCATCTTTTCCAGAACGCGTCGCAAGTTCATTCAGCTCATTCATTATCGCTGAAGAAATTATAATTTCATGCGGTTCTTCAAGAATGTGCTCAAGTCTCGCAATAATATCAATCTTAAACTGATGCGGAATAAGGAGGAAATTGGTATCTAGGAGAATGGTTTTCATCAAAAAACGTTGGTTTACACTTATTCTTTGGTTGGGCAAGACTCCTTTGTTCTGAAAATAGGATATGGACAACCCATAATACCTTGGCCCTCTTGTATTCTCTCCAGCAAACACTCAGGCACAACATCATTAATTTTAGAGTATGTGCATTTCCATCGTAGTACAAAACCACCTGGATTTATTAGCTCAGCGAACTTACATTTTGTTTCTCTTGACATAATATATCACCAACACTATTCTACAATATTTCGAGCTATTTTATCCGGATCAAACATTTCTATATCATTATACTTTTGTCCGCAGGTAGTATATAAAACCGGCACCATGGTGTCGCAAAAACGTTTAAATATATGTAGTTACCTAATAAGTAACCATGTATCGAGAAATACCGCAATATTGTTTGAAGGCGTATGCATTATTCTATATTCGATTCGGGACTGTGCGTGTGTTCCAACAGGCGGAATTGGATTGGGTAGTTTCGCAACCAATGAAAAAGAAGATTTTTTCTGTGTTGTTGAATGCCGGGTGGATAAAGAAGAAGGGCAAAACCACATACTTGTGCAACAAACCAGGGCAAATATTCTCGCATTTGTTGGACTTCAAGGTTCAGGAAATTTTGAAAAAGGCGGAAAGAAAGTATTGTTTGGTCGGATTGTCAGCGATAGAGGTATGGAGCGATTATTCCTATGTACAGCGGGATGTGAAGCGCTCTCCTTATTTTATCAAGGTGCTGAAAAAAGACTTGCGATACTGGAAAGTATTCTTTGCACAAGAAGGCATTTCGGCTTATGAATGCAAAGGTACAAACATAGGAGAGTTCGTGATTTTGATTTCCGCAAGCGAGATTGGAAAAACAGTTAAAAGAGATGGAATGTATGTTGAATCCTTGAGCGAAACAATGAAAGAGGCGAAGAGGAACGAGTTGTACGAGTATGCCTACAATTACATGAGAGAGAAGTATGGACAAACTGCAACTGCGTGAAGCAGAAATATTCAGAGCGCTAAAGACGCTGGTGAAATTTGAATTCGTGCTTATAGGTGGATACGCTACGAATGCTTATACACTGCCCAGGTTTTCTGTTGATTGCGATATTGTAATACGAAGAGAGAACATAGCGGCCATCGGAAATATACTCATAGGATTGGGTTATAGCAAAGCAGGCTACAGCAAAACGGCGGACGAAAGCACGGATTTGTCTCACCATAGCGAATTTGTGCGGTTTGAAAAAGAAGTCGCGCCAGAGATGCACGCAAGTATTGACGTTCTTATCGATGAAGTGTACGATAGGCAATCCATGATATCTTTTGATGCTGATTGGATTTTTAGGAATTCCAGCAGAAGGCGGATAAGTGGAAAAACAGTGGACAAGAATGTGGTGGTAAGAGTAATAAACCCTGATGCGCTATTTGTAATGAAGTTCGTAAGCGCAAGGCCAACGGATATAAGGGACGTGTTCATGATGGTGGATAAGGTAAGGAATTTTGGAAAGGTGAAGAAGGAAATAAGTGCACGCATTGATTTCAAACAGCAGTTCAAAAAAATAAAGGAGAAAATCACGGATAAGCAGTTTAGGGACAATCTCCAAGGTGTTTATGGATATATTGATGAAAACACATTCGGAAAACGCATGAAACAGATTTTGGGTTTATGTGAATAATTCCATCGGTCTTCGGTTGGTGGTCACAGGAAATTTCGAGCTATTTTATCTGGATCAAACATTTCTATATCATTATACTTTTGTCCGCAGGTAGTATATAAAACCGGCACCCGCGTAATTTTGGATATTGAAACTATTGTTCCTCCTTTTGCATCGCAATCCAATTTAGTTAAAATGACGCCGTCAAGCCCAAGCTCCTTGTTAAAAGTACCAACTTGATCTATTACTGCATTCCCAGAAATGCTTTCACCTATGTATATTTTCATTTCAGGTTTTATTACTCGCACCATTTTCTTTAATTCATTCAGCAAATTGATATTGGTTTCTTGTCTTCCTGCAGTATCTATAAGCACAACATCTATGTTATGAGCTTTCGCATGATTTACAGCATCAAACGCAACAGAAGTTGGGTCCGCACCGTATTTTCCTTTTATAATTTTCACGCCTAACGCATTTCCGTGAATTTCCATTTGTTCAATTGCTGCCGCGCGAAAAGTATCCGCAGCAGCAATAACAACACTGTATTCATTTTTTTTAAGCATGTTGGCTATTTTTGCGATAGTCGTAGTTTTGCCGCTTCCGTTTGGCCCGGTAAACATTATTTTTATCGGGCGTGTTTTTATTTCGTTAAATTGTTCAAGAATTGATGCGCCGGTATTCTCAGACATTATTGATTTTATTGAATGATAGAACAATACGGATACCTCTTGATGAAGATTACTCTTCTTTATTTTTTTTGCGATTAAGTTAGATTTAAGTTCTTCCTTTATCTGTTCCGCAACTTCAAGAGCAACATCTGCTTCAAGAAGTTCAAGTTCAAAATCCTCAAGGGTAGAATGAATATCGGTTTCTTTGAGCTCGATTTCATCAGAGAATAATGATTTTACTTGCGTAGTCAGAGTTAATTTTATCTGTACGTCTTTTTTTTCTTTTTTGAGGTTTTTTCCAATTTGAGGAAGCTCAGCTACTTTGCCAACAAAATCAGAAACTTTTTTCTTAAGGAACTCGAACATTTCTATTTCCTATGTGTTTTGTGTTTATATGCAACCGACTAAGCTATCTATTTTCTTTCTATTTCGCGCTTTGGGATCTCATTAATTCTAATTTTGCGTTGACTTCACGAAATTTTGCGCCTATCTTACCAAATTCATTCCTGAGTTTTTCAATCGCAGCCTCTATTGAAGAAATTCGTTTCTTTATTTCTTCCACTGCTTCGTGTTTATTCATCTTCACCAGATAGCCGCCTCCTATTGGTATAATTACTCCGGGGGATATGATTTTTGCACTTACCATACTGCCGCCTCCTATTGGCACAAAAATTAAATTTCCGTTTATTGTTTTATCTGTTGTTTCGTTTATTGCTTCAACAACATCAAGCGAACCTCTTAGTTCTACCAAAGTTATTGAAATACGGTTTATCTCGCTTTCAATAAGCTTAAGCTGTTCTGAATAAAGCCGAGCTTCATATGCTATTTTTTGCGGATCGCTGCCTGACATGTTATTTCACCTGCGAAATATTTTCTATTTTTATCTTGCTTCTAACTAATCCATTTGTTGAACCGAAAAGTGCATAAACAAGATCTTTTGCATGCGCTTCGCTTTTTGCTTCCACTTCTTTGGAAAACTTTCTCTTTCCGTTTGGAAGACCTATAGTTCCTTCTAATATAAATTTCATTGCCTCACCTTATTTCGCTTTCGTTTGCGGCGTTATATATATCCGAGCGCGTTTTGCAGTTTTCCTATTTCAAAACCACTGCTTGCTTCGCCTATTATAAAATTATTGTCATTTACTATCGCGCTTATTCCTATAAACCCTATGCCTGTATTTGCCGTTCCTCTATCTCCTGGAACGCGAAGTGCGCGTTCAATTGATTTTATTTCGCTTTCGTTTGCGGCATAATGTGCAAGAAAGCCTTTGTTGGTCGCAATACACGCGCTCCCGACCGTATTATAGTGTGCAATTGAAAGCGGAACCAATTCTACTCCAAGCGCATCCTCCATTTTCTTTTTTTCTGCGGAATTGATGCGCGGGTTTATTATTCCGCCTTTATCGTTCGCACAGATATTATTTCCATGCGCATTATTAAGTTCTGCGGACACAAAAATATTAAGTCCTTGTTCCTTAAGTTCTTTTTTGAGCATGGCGAGTTCCTCGGATTCAATTATATTTGGTACAATTACGCCATAATTATTCATTACTGTGTAAAGCCCAATAAGATCAGAATTAAAAAATGAAATTTTGACAATTTTTACTTTGAACGCATCATTCAAACGCGATATTATTTTTTCAGACGAATTGACTGGTGCAAATACAATAGAATTATTTGCTCTAAAAAAAAGGCCTAAAAAAGGATTTCCGTAATATGACATCCTCAATACTGTTGACATGAAAATTACGCTTTGTTTTCCTCTAAATTTTCCTCTATTTTTTCTTTTGATTCGTTTGTCTTGTCTTCTATCTTCTCTTCTGTCTTCTTCTCTATCTTTTCTCCTGTCTTGTCCTCTACTTTTTTTTCTATTTTTTCATCTATCTTTTTTCCTGCTTCTTTTCCTACTTCTTCTTTTTTTATTAACTCGTCAACAACATAGGCCTTTGTAATATTACCTTGTTCCTTTAATATTTTTATCCTGATTTTGCGCGGTGGTTTTTGCATGCTTCGTTTCCAAAGCAATGAATTGAGTGCATTTGAGATTTTCACATCTTTGGATGCAACTTTACTATGTTTTGCTATAAACTTTTTGAGAATTGTCACCGCTTTTCGCGTCCTTTTTGTTCTTGTGTAATTATATGCCTTTCCGAGTGGAACTGTATAAATTTTTTCTTTAGTTTCTCTAGTATTCATTTTTATTACCATTGTCTTGCTTTGAGCTTATTTGCTCTCCATGACCTTCTGATTGGATTTTGAGTAATCTTTCGTTTTGTTCTTATTACTACAAACATCGGCAAGCGCCTATTTTGCATGCTAGCTTTTCCGAGTCGTCTTTTTTTTAAGTATGTCTTCTTTGTCAATGTAATCACTTCATTTTCGCTTATTTTCGCTCAAATTATTTTCGTTCAAATGTTATTGAAGGTTCTTCTTGTTCGCTTTTTATACGCTTTAAGATGAAAAGCACTTCTTTTGTTCCGAGTTTTCGGCCCAATTTTTGATAAACGCTTACGCAACCTTGCACTGCCTTTGCATACAGTTCTGGGTTTGCGATATTGACATTTGTCATTCTATCATATGCATCGCTGTCTAAAATTGCGCGAAGCATTGTTTTAATTTCCGCTTCCGCTTTTCGGCGCTGTTGTATTTCATTCAATTTTTTCTTTCTTATTCGTTCCGTTGTTTGTTCGGATTCATCGCTGTTTGCATCCAAATAATCAATCCTTATTGAGTTTATTGCCTTTGTAATTATGCTGATTACGTAACTATGTTGATTTCGCTCTCACTAAGTCTGCTAATTTTCCTTTGTCTCCTCTCTTAATTTCCTTGGCACATTGATCAAGAAGCTTCCTTCCTTGTGGAGTAAGTTTCCTTCCTTTTATTTTGCCTTTTTCAATTTTTTCAATAAACCCTGCGTTTTCCAGTGCTTGAAGCGCTTTTCTTATAATTGAACCTCCAGCGCGCACACTTTTGTTTGGTTTTACACCACGATTCTTTTTCCCGCCATAATGAAGCCGCAACCTTTGGACACCGACTACATTTCGTATATAGGTTTGTCTTAGTATTGATGCGCAGCGCACATAAAAAAAATCGTCCTGTTCAGGAAGTCTTTCATTGTGCGCGCCTGTTTTTACAGAACCAATAAATGATGGCGTGGTTACCCCTTTTTCTTTTAATTTTCCCGCAACATTTGTAAGAAGTTTGTTTGTATTTACGTCTAATGCACTTACCATGATATCAAGACTCATTTATTCCTATGTCTTTTATGAAAAAAAGCTCAACAAAATATAATAGATAAAAAAGAGAAGAAGAAAAAAATAAAAATTAAAAAATGGGGTTTTTAGCCCCACAAATTAACTCCATGATTTCCAACAACTGTAGTGTTCTAATCTATATAGTTCAGTTCTATTGTACTTTAACCTTGTTAAGGAATTCTTGTCCTGCTGCAACAGTGTCGTCAGCTGTAAGACCAGCAACAATAATTTTATTGCCAATCTGCTTTACTACAACTTTATACTCTGGTTTATTAAAGTCTATAACCGAACCGTCATCTTTCATTGCAGCTGCAGTTACTGTATTCACAATATTACCACCAACCGTAATAAGAGTGGTACCTGTTGCTTCACCTACATCTTTATCAAGGACTACAATATTGTCCATTGGAACAATTTCCTTGACATCAATGCTCGCAGTATTGGTTGGCATGATTACTGCGCTTATTTTGTCCTTTGTAATAGTGCAGTTCGCTGAACCTCCGATCGCAGTACATGGACCAACTGTCTCATCTATTGACTTAATTTTAACAGTTACGGTATCAAACATTTGGCTTTGTCCTTCAGTAAGAGTTACAGCAGATGTTGACGTGCTTTCTGCTTGTGCAGCTTCGGTTGTAGCAAATTCATATAGTACCTTTCCAACTTTGTTTGCAACTTTAAAGATTACCTCATCGTCTTTCATTGATTCAAATAAAGTGCCTCTTGGTGAGATAAAGTTGTCGTCTTCATCATAGTCCTCTCCATTTTCATAACCCATATCAGTTGGGAAATCTGCAGGTAAATCAAGAGTTATTTTATCTTCCTTATGAGCGGCGCTTCTGAAACCATCAGCAGAAGTATTATAAGTCACTTTAAGAGATACTGGAGTGTGGTCATCTGTATCAAGAGCACCAGCGTCTTCTACAAGGTTAATTGTAGAAATATTGTCTGTAGTGCTAAGTTCTAATACACCTCCATCAGCATCAGTACCTTGGCTTCCAGCAGTCTTAAAAACTACGTCTGCATTTTCAAGTACGGTATACTTAGTTGAACCGCTCTTTTTCATGAGTATTCTGTTTGTGCTATTTGTTGTACAGTTTCCAGTTGCATTTTCAAGAAGGTAATAGAAGTCTTTACCTTTTGCTCCGGACATACTAAATGCATCATCAACAGAACTTGTTACTTTTATGTACGAATTTTCTGCAAGGCTACAAGTTTGTCCATCTGTATACATTGATGGGCTTGTTGATCCACCTGTTGTATATTTGAGGTCACTGTAATCACCATTTGCTAAGTTAAGTCCCTTAAATTTGAGTTTGTATGTTATTGGATCCTCAATTAAGTTAACTGAATCTCCTTCATTTAAATTGTCTCCAAGCGCGCTATTGTCTTTATATAATATAATCCCTCTAAGCGTATCTGTTGTATTATAAGTTGTAGTTGCATCTTTATTCTTCCACATGAGTTCAACATTCCAATCCTCATTTTCGTCATCATCTAACGAATCGCCGTCCTTGAGCTCAAGTTCTTCTTCAAGCATAGCCATTTCAGCCCATTTTGACAGACCTAAACCAGGAGCTGTTTGATAAACCCTTACTTTATAGGTTTTTCCACTAATGCTTTTTTCTGTAGTTTCACCAGGGCTAATTTGATCCTGAGCAATTACATTGTCATTTGCATCAAGGAAACTTACAATCGCATTTGCAACTTGATCCTGAGTAACTGGTATTGCAACATCGTCTAAGCGTACTTTAAACTGACCGTCACTACTATTAAGCGTTTGACCTGCATTTAAAATACCATACACGCTTTCTTTTGCAAGTTTCATTGAGCCGCCTGTAGAATCAACTTTATCAACTGTGAAAAGTGTTCCTGTTCCTGGTTCTAATTCGGTTATAATCCAATCGCTTCCGAGCAATGATATCTTAACCCTGTGTTTACCTGTATACTCTGAATCGGTGCTTGTGCATTGTGCCCAATCTTTGTTTGCTGTATCAGCTAATTTTGTACATACTGGAATGCCTGTGTGCGTACCTTCATCAAATTTCGCTTGATAAACCAATAAGTTCAAATTTCCTTGGATCTTTTCATCTCCAAACTCGGTTTGTCCATTTAACCATACTGTTTGGGTCTCGGTGTATGTTTGTCCGCTATTCGGATCCAATATTGTTTTTGTCGCAAACGGTACAAAATTCTTTGAATCTATTTTATAAAGAGCCGATTGGTTTACCTCCAGATAACCATTGTCTCCATTTGAAAATGGGTTTGCATCAGCATCTGTTTCGGATTCAGTAAGCAAATAGTTGTCATCTGTTCCTGCGTTGTTTCTATTTCCAGGTTCTCTGTCTATATAATCTGCAATCAATGTTGAGAATTCATGCACACCAGTATTAGTTGCTCCTGGAACTGTAACCTCAAGAACTACTTTTTCATCAGTTACAGTGCATTTTCCAGCTCCACTTGTTGCATTCGTATCACATGTTGCGTCATTCGCAACTGCTGCGGTATATGTCTTTTTCACATATGCAGAACTCGCAAGTTTCGCTGCAATTGTACTTGCAACCACTCCATCTGAAGCAGCTGCATTGGCGCCAATAACTACCTTTGCAAGAGGTGCGCCATTTGCATTTACCAATTCGGTGTTTTCAAACATTAAGCCTGCAAAAGCTACCGAACTGGCTAATATCGTCGCACCCGCAACGATTGCGCCAATTTTTTTCAGATTTATTCCTTTCATATTTTTTCACCTTTTTTATTTTCTGTTTTTTCTTTCTCCTTTTCTTTTCTCCTTTTTTACTTTTTAAAGTTTATTTTACCTATTTTCATCTAGGTTTCCCTTTAAAATCAACATTACTCAAAAAACAACAAGATTTAAAAATCTTTTGTTAGGATTATAAACATTTGTTTATAAACAACTGAAACATATTCGCTTTTTGCCATGATAAAATTGGACAATAGACGAAATAAAGACAAAATCAAACGCGGAAGTTAATTCAAAACGACGCGCCGCCCTATGGTGTCTCTAATTAACTAAAAATATTTTTATTTTTGTTCGAGCGAGTTGGCGGATAGCGAAACTTATTCAATAATGTTTATCGCCATTATTAGCGATTCCTTTCCGCACAGTTTGTGTTCCAAATTGCTTTTCGTTGAAAACATTTGTTCAAGGAAACCGAGGTGGGCACGGCTGCACAATTCCTTTGAATTATCTTTGGATTCGCCATCGTTGAAAAACACAGGTTTTGCGTCTGCTGGAAACGAACAGTATCCATATTTGAGATATCTTGCGTTGTCGGATTTTGACAACACGCTTGAAATCTTCACCATCCTCTCCATATCCAGCGCGATCGGCGAAACGATGTAATATACACGGTTTTTTTTCATGACAAATATAAGTTGAATGCGATAATTATTCCTTAATTTTCTGATTGCGCTTTTCGCGTCAAAAAATTTTGAATATTGCAAAATAAGTGTGGTTCGCTTCGTGCCACAGATATTACTTTTTATCATTAGTGCGACTGTGTCCGATTCATCCTGTTTTTGTTTTTCGGTCTGAATCTCGCTTTTCTTTGGTAATGGAAGCGGATCTATACGTGGAGTTGCGCCGATGATTTGACGCGCGTCCGAATTCAAAAGCTCGCCAGGATTCAAAACCCTGCAGATGTATCCAGTGCTGGAATTAATAGTTCCTGGAATGCGCACAATTCTTCGCATATCTGTTGTGATTTTGGAATCAATGCGTATGCCGAGATTTTCTATTTCGGTTACTAACGAAATACGGGATTTTGTCGCAGCGGATTCGCGCTCATGTGGTTTTCCAAAATATTTCTCATCGTCTTTGCAAGATATGTGGAAACCCTTACCGCCGCTGAATGCAATGTATTTTATGTTTACTCGCTTTTCGTGATGAAGATAGTCGGCAAGTCTTATCGCTTCCTTCCGCGCCTTTTCCACGTTTTCCGCGCTAAACGGTTTGAAATCTATGTCGAAAAGGAGATCTGCGCCCAAAAAGCAGGTTTCGTATTCGTTTTCTTCCGCGCGCTTTCCGAGTTTGTGCGGATTGAGCCATTTTGAAACAGAATAGAATGCATCGCGATATTTTACGGAATCAAGAAAAGATTCAAGCGCGGTAAGCGAACGAATTCTTTGCTTTACCTTGAAAAACCGTCCGATAGGATCCGCATACCTAAAATGCCTAAACTGAACGAAATCTATGGCATTCGGAATCATGGTTTATTCTTTGCTTTTTTTCACGGTTTTCACGAAGTACTTGGCCCCACCACCATCAATGAACGATTGGAGCGCTTTGGCGGCAGACTGTTGTTCTTTTCCACCATGCGACAGCTTGGAGATAATGTCCTGAAAATATGCATTCACTGACGCCTCGTCGCTATCGGTCGGAATCTTGGCTTTAAAAACGTTCACAATGGATCGATATTGACGCGGTATGGTTTTTTCGGATGCCGTCCATCCGAACAGAAAATCAAAGAACCCCATACTGCCCACCTCTATTGCAGGCTCTGAACCCGCTCTTTTTTATTTCTACCTTTTTATTATTTTTTAATTACTTTTTTAATTACCATTGTTTATAATAATTATGGTTTATATAGTTTTATTATAGTTTTATAATTGTTTTATAATATTTTAGTATAAATTAATACATTGGTATTTTTTGTTATATTCAATCGTGTATAAATCAATATTATTTAAATAAAAATTGATACAAATTTCAGCAGCTTAAAGCTGCGGAAATTTAGGTGAATATTAATGGAAACTGAAAAAAGGTATACAAAAGAAGCGCCAAAAAAAGAGGTTCAACAAAAGGAGAAAAAAATAGAAAAAAATATCAAAGGGATAAAAAGAATTGCTGGGAAAGATGTTAGTGGTGATTATGAAATTTCTAAGGCATTGTCTCGGATAAGAGGTATTGGAAAAAACTTGAGCAAACTGGTTGCGAAAGTTCTCGCACGAAATCTCGGAATTCAAAAAAATGTTCAGATTGGGGATTTGAGTGATGACCAAATAGAAAGCATAAATAAGATACTTCTGAATTTAGAATATTGTGGGATTCCGGAATTTATGTTCAATAGAAGAATGGATTATTCTGAAGGCAAAAATAAACATCTGATAATGAATGACCTTATTTTTGCGAATAAACGTGATATTGATAGAGAAAAAAATATTTATACATGGAAAGGGTATAGGCACGCGTACAAACAAAAAGTGCGCGGACAAAGAACAAGAAACACAGGACGTATTGGAATGACAGTGGGTGTGCTCAGGAAGGCAATTCTTGCTCAAGCAAAAGCAGCAGCAACTACCTCAGCAGCTACCCCAACAAAAGCATCTGCTTCTACATCTGGTACTAATCCGACAGACAAGAAATAATTACAAAAAAAATATTATATACATGATTGAATGTACATGATTGAATAAAAGATGGTGAAAATGGGGGATCCAAAAAAACCGAAAAATAAATATTCTAAACCGAAAAAAATGTTTGATAAAGCACGAATAATTGAGGAAAGTAGATTTAGGAAGGCTTATGGCCTTAAAAATATGCGAGAACTTTTGATGGCCTTTTATGAACTTAAAAAAGCAAGGCGCGAAGCGAGAAGACTTCTCTCGCTCAGCGAAACGCAAAGAAAAAATGAGGAAAAAATAGTTCTCTCAAAATTGCAAAGACTTGGAATTTTAGATAATAAAAGAAAGGTTGAAGATATACTTTTGCTTACGGTAAGAGATGTTCTTGAACGACGATTACAAACCCGCGTATTAAGAAATGGGCTTGCTAAAACAATTCTACAATCACGCCAATTAATCACTCATGGATTTATTGCTATTGGAGATAAAGTAATAAACGTACCATCTTATATCGTAACTGGCGAAGAAGATAAAAACATTAGGCATTATAAAAAAATAGAGATAGAACATAAACTTACTGAAAAACCAGAATTAAATATGGGATCGGATGCAGAACCAGATGTGAATGTAATAGAAAAACAAAATGTAATTAAAGTGAGTGATCCATCTGCTGAAAAATCAAATAAAGAAAAACCAGTCGAAATACAAACACAAAAGGACTTAAACAAAATGGCTTAATGAAAGAATCTCTAATGTGATTTTATGAGTGAAACAGACACAAAAGAACCTACTGAATCTGAAAAAAATAAAATGGAATATAATAAAGAATCTAAAGAATCTCCAAAAAAAACTCCGGTAATAGGATCCCAGCATATTGGACAAATTGGACAAAAAAAGAGATTTGCGGTTATTCATGTTTATTCTTCAAAAAATGATACGATCATTACTGCAACTGATTTGAGTGGCGCTGAAACTTTTGCGTGGGCGAGTGGTGGAATGGTAGTGAAATCCGATAGAGAAGAAGGAAAACCTTATGCAGCTATGCAAGCGAGTATTAAAGTAGTCAACGCATTAAAAGAGAAAGGTATAACTCCAATATATATTAAAATTCGCGCGCCTGGCGGAAGTCAATCCAAAACTCCAGGTTCTGGCGCCCAGGCAGTTATAAGAGCAATTGCAAGAAGCGGAGTGAAATTGCAAAGAATTGAAGATGTAACTCCAATTCCAACTGATTCTATGAGAAAAAAAGGAGGAAGAAGAGGAAGAAGAGTGTAATATATATGAAAATTGAAATTACTCAGGAAAAAGATAACAAACTGAATTTTAAACTTAGCGGAAGCGAAGTTAGTGTCGCAAATGCAATACGCAGATATGCTATGAATGCGATCCCAATATTTGCGATAGATGAAGTAACGTTCTATGATAATACTTCAGTATTTTTTGATGAATATATAGCGCAGCGGATAGGTCTGATTCCGATTATAACCCCGAGCGATGTTCAAAAAGATACAGAAGTAACATTTTATCTTGATGCCAATGGTCCGAAAGTTGTTTATTCTTCAGAATTTGAAACAAAAGATAAAAAAATAAAGGTTGCAAAAGATAAAATTCCTATTATAACTCTTTTGGATAATCAAATACTTAGAGTTGAAGGAAAGGCGAGATTAGCGACTGCAAAAAAACACGCAAAATTCCAGGCTGGTTTTGCAGCATATGAAATTACAGAAGATGGTTGCAATTTTACTGTTGAATCATTCTTTCAGATGCCGCCAAGAGAGCTTATGATTCGCGCAGCAACTATACTTGTAGAAGATCTTAAAAATTTTGAAAATCAATTAAATAAAATTAAAAAAACTTAGTTGGTAAACCTTCATAATCTAAAGGCCGTGAAGATTTATGAGTATGTGAAAACATTTATGCAGGGGTGGCGGAGCCAGGTCAAATCTGTTTCAAGCGAACGATGATTCGTTTGCTGTTTCTCCAAATCTTGTGAGATTTGAAGATTCTTTTCCTGTTTAAGGTTTTGAAACTGAGACCATACGTGCCAGCTTGAGGGGTTGGTGCTCTAGCAGCTGCGCAAGTTCAAACCCATATCCCTTTTTCTTTTTCTAAAAGAAAAAGGTCTAAGGGGTTAACCCCAAAAAGAAAAAACAGATGTTGATAATAACACGACAAGGTCTGTATCAACCCCAAAAAGAAAAAACAGATGTTGATAATAACACGACAAGGTCTGTATCAACCCCAAAAAGAAAATCTTGCCCCCTGCACTTATATTATATCTAAGTTCTTCAAGCTTTTTCTAAAAGCTTGAGCAAAAATTTATTAATTTTATCATTAACATTTAATCTGCTTTATAACATTTCTGAGGATGATTTTATGAAACCAATTACTTTAGTTTTAAATGACAGAGTTGGACTTATCTCTGATTTGTCGTATATACTTGGAAAAGAAAAAATAAACATAGATGCTCTAAGCGCAAGTGTGGTTGGAAAGAAAATTGTTATCACAATTCAAGTAAAGAATAATGAAAAAGCAGTAGCAGTGCTTGCTAAAAATGGATACACAAATATAGATAAAGACTATGATATAATTATGGTAAAAAATCAGCCAGGAGAACTCTCAAAAGTTACTGGATTACTAAAAAAAGCTAGGATAAATATTGAGAATCTTTTTCAGATTTCACAAGATAGCGAATATGCAATGGTTTCATTAAAAACCAATAAACCAAGGCTTACTAAAGAAATTTTAAAACCATACTTGGCTGAACGATTGTTATAAATCTAACTCAATTTCTTTTTTTTCTTTGTTTATTTTTGAAATTTTGTAATTTTTTAGTGCAAAGTCTAAATTGTTTATTCCTGCTTTTTTTGCAATTTCAAGCAGTTCTTCTATTTTTTGATAATTTGCATATAAATAATCTCCTGCTCCGTTGTTTTCAAATTCCTCCTTCTTAAGTTCTTCCAATCTGAGTTCTTGCTCTTTCAACCTGCGCTCTAATTTTTGCATTTCTTCGTTCTTTTGCGTTTTTGACATTGTGGTATAGAATTCTTCCATTGCTTCACTCAGTGATGGCATTTCTTTAGTCTCTAATTTTTCATATTTTTTGAATTTTATCAAACCAAAATCAACAGGCGTTCCATTTTCTAAAAACAGATACGATTTTTGGTTATTGGCAATATCTACAAATTCTTTTTCCAAACAGCATATTTCATTTTTTGTAAGCGAAACACCTGGTTTTTTTTCTTCTATTCCACATCTTGCAAGCATTTCTTTTATGTATTCTTTTCCCAAAGGCAATTTAAGTAAGCAAACTACAATATATTTTTTGCAAAGTGTATTTTCTATGTTTTCAACTATTCCGCTTTGTGGTATAATATATTCCAGACCTTTTGCAATAGTGCGCTCTCTCCATTTTTCTTCTCTGAAAACTTTAAGGATTTTTTTATTTTTATCCGTTAGAATAATGTTACCATTTGCAAACATTTCTAAAAATAAGATATTGTATTTGAACTCAAACGAAAGTATACGGTCTCTTCCGCATTGGCAGATTTTTTGTAGTTTTTGATTATGCAAAATTTTCTTTATAGCCTCAGTAAAATTATCCAATTCTTTACCTTCTGTGATATATTTGGCTATTCCGACGCTGAATGGAAGTTTTATCATTACATGCGAATCTCCTATCTTAAGACGAAAAGAATTTTCATCCATCTTGTAAATTTTGGAAAAGTGCTTTCCTTCAAGTTGAGCAAGTTCACGTACTATATACGAATATTCAATTATTTGCATTTCGCGCATGATATCATTGTTATTTTTATTTGTTTTGTTTAATATATACACTATTTCTTTTTTTAAAAGAGAAAGTTTGGATATTAAAAGCGAATGAGCTTATTTAACTGAAAACCTTATTACGTCTTCAGCTGATTAGGTTAGATATATGGATCAATACTCTCTTTTACTTCAAAAAATGCCTAAAGACGAACTTGAGCACAAAATAACCGAAAAAATAAATTTAATGTGCGGGTTCCTCACGCGCGATGCCGCAATCAATCTACTCACAAATGAACTTGGAGTAATGATAAAAGAAAGAATAAAACTCGCGGAAATAAAAGGTGGAACAAGTAAAATATTCGTAATTGTTAAACTGGAGCGCATATTAAAGTTGCAGGAATTTGATAATGGAAAAAAAATGAGAAAAATAATTATTTCGGATCAGAGCGGAGAGCGCGAGCTTAAACTTTGGAATAAAGATTTAGATATGCTCAATACATTACATGTTGGTGATTTGGTTGAGATAAATGGGATATATTGCAAAAATAACGAATTAAGTTTAGGATATAGTGGCGAGATAAAGGTTGTGCAGCACGCTTCGTTTATAGATTTGAGCATACTCAACACGCTTGAAGGCACGCGCGTAAATGTGCGCGGTTATGTCAAAAGCATAAATGGAATGAAAGAATACGAAAAAAATGGAGATCAAAAAAAAATGTTTTCATTTTTGCTTTATGATGGAAAGGCAAGCACGCTTGTAATACTCTGGGATAATCCAGAACGTGGAAATGAGTTGTTTATTGGCGGAGAAATAAAATTAGAAAACGCGCTTGTAAAGAACGGAGAATTGCATTTGAATGCGTTTTCGCGATTACTTATAAAGAAAAAACGCGAAGGGTTGAGTGGAAAAATAGAAGATATAACCGTATCAGAAGGAAAGCTAATTCTAAAAATTGATAGCAACAGTTACAGTTTTTCGCGCGAGGAAGCACTAAACATACTTAACGCGCACGTTGCAGATGATATTCTATTAGAGACAATAGTAGAATTAAAGAAAGAAAACCTTTTAGGAAAGAATATTTTTATCCCGAGTCAAATTAATAATTCGGTTCGATCTATTCAGAATTGGAGGGATTAAAGCTTGCTATCTGAGTTAGGATAGAGCATATATTTTGTCGTTTTTCCACTTACAACGAATTTGCCATTTGCAAGCATTTGTGCGATTTTTTTCACACCGCAGTGTTCTAAAATCCGAAGTTTTTCATGTACTTCTTCCGCATTTTTGCATTCAGAAATATCGGTAACTGTTTGATAGAGAATAGGTCCTGTATCAAGTCCTTCGGTTACAAGATGAATTGTTATCCCACTTACCTTACATCCATATTCAAATGCCTGTTTTTGAGCATCAATACCTGGGAATGCAGGAAGAAGCGATGGATGAAGATTAATTATTTTATTTGAATATTCTTCAAGCAATTTTTTTGCCTTTATCAAAAGCATGTAGCCAAGCAAATAGATATAATCAATCTTATAAGAATCAACAATTCTTTTTATTTCCAAATCCATTTCTTCACGCGTTGTAAAGTTTTCCTTTTTCACAATGTAAAATGGAATGTTTGCATTTTTGGCGCGTTGTATTACCATCGCATCAGATTTATCTGTAATCAATACTTTAATTTCTACATTCTTTATCTCATCGTTTTTTATTCCATCTACAAGCGCTTGAAAATTAGTTCCATTTCCACTAGCAAGAACTGCAAACGATACCATATCATCAATATAGATATCAATATATTTAAAACGTGATGAATAACATTCTTTTATTATTAATTTTTTCTGCGAAAGAACCAAGATCCAAAAGATCTAGATCTAGATTCGGATTTAAATGCAGAGATGGCGGAACCTGGTAACGCGCTAGACTTGAGTTTTTTATTTGAAATGTGAAGCATTGAAATATGAAAATTCATCAAAAATATTAAGACATCTAGTGCCCTTTTGGGTTTAGGAGTTCAAATCTCCTTCTCTGCGTACTTAAATCAACGGAAGGAAGTTAACTTAGGACAATATATGTGTAAATGCTGGAGATAGAATTAAAAATAGTAGAAGAAAATAATTAATTGGTGCAATCAATGAAACGATTAAGAATAAGTGTTTATGGTCGAGTTCAACGAGTTGGCTATAGAGACGCTGTTGCAGAAATAGCTAGAAAATTGAAAATACTCGGAACTGTTAGAAATTTGGAAGACGAGGTCTCTGTTGAAATTATAGTAGAGGGAGAAGAAAAACAGTTTGATGAATTTTTAAAACAAATAAATATAAAGGAGCAAACTATCGACGTTGAAAATATAGTAGTATATGAGGAGAAAGCAACCGGAAAGTTTAAATACTTTAAAATCATCAGAGGAGAACCGAACGAAGAACTTGGAGAAAGAATTGATGTTGCTGGAAAATATCTATATAGTATCAAAAATACTCAAGAAAGTATGAAAAAAACCATGGAGAATATAGAAAGAACCCAAGGAGGTATGGAGAAGACTCAAAAGAGAATGGAGAGGACTCAAGAAAGTATGAAAAAAACCATGGAGAATATAGAAAGAACCCAAGGAGGTATGGAGAAGACTCAAAAGAGAATGGAGAGGACTCAAGAAAGTATGAAAAATTTGCAAATAAAAACAATTGAAAAATTAGACGAATTTCATAAAGATACTACAGATAGATTTGACGTAATGGAAAGTAAATATGGTAAAGTATCGGAAAGTTTAGAAATGATTTCAAAAGATCTTCATAAATTAGTCGAAATTCTTGCAGTTTTTAAGCCACACGATATCAAATCGAAGTAGCTAATTCTTGATTTATTTCATTGATAAAATATTACGGTAATGTTTGCAAAAAGCATATAGTTGTCGTATTTGATGGAGAAAAACGATAACTTTAAATATAAGCTAGTTCATAATAAATTACAATACTATTAGAATTAATTGAGGTGAAACTATAGGTGTGGCAGCAGTTCAACCTTACCTCCCAATGAGTTAGGCACATAGTTTCATTGCACTCAAAATCTCCCGTTGCCTTTTCCCTATTTCAGTAGTTATCAAATCTCCATTCTGAAGCTCTACCTTCTTTATCTTCTCGAGTT
>JBFLYM010000013.1:0-22559 GCA_040757035.1 Microcaldota archaeon
CCAGGATCGCGTTGTGCTACTCAAAATCAACTTCTGCAGTTTAACAAAGTAGTGATCTATTACAATACAAAAGAGTTGTCAGACGTATCACAAATTGGAACCGTTCCGTTGGTTGGAAAGTGCAGTTAAGCAAATTTCTTTCAATGGTTGTTGGGTTTGGTTGGGTTGATTTCTATGAAAAAACAAATATTATTTTTTGTTATTACACTGATTTCGGCTTTTTTTGCAGTTGCCTGCGAACCAGGATATGAAGAAACAGCGGTTGTACAAGTTGTTGATGGCAGGATAAGACCAATAGAAAACGCTACTGTACAGATTATTTATCAAATAGATAAAACTACCAACAAAGGATATGCAACTACTTTACCAAAAACAACCGATTCAAATGGAATGGCTACGGTTCATTTTATAAATCAGGAATTTTTAAAAGAGCGGGTGGATTGTGAATATACAATAATATCTAATTATGACAATCAAAAAGTTGAACAAAAAGTTAATGTTGACAAACATGGCCCGATAATCACAATTAAGATGAACGTTTATAAACTTAACATTTATGCAATTGATCAAAATTCTGTTCCACTTGCCAACGCAGAAATTATCGCGCGAGAATTAAAAAAAACAACAGATAATAACGGAAGAGCGGAATTCTTGATTGCAAGCGGAGATCTAAATCTTACTCTTAAATATGGTGAAGGGCAAATAACAAAAAATATTTTTATAATCAATGATACGGATTATCAGTATCAGGCACCAATTTATAATCTTAATCTTTACGTTGTAGATGACGAAAATAATCCACTAAGAGTGAACGCAACTATAGGAAAAAAAGTTCTATCTACAAACGCAAATGGATATTTAAGCGTGCAAAAACTTCTCACAGCAAAGCCAGCAATAATAACATATTACAAAGGGGTGAAAAAAACAATAAATGTAGATCTTGCGACGCAGAATGAATTTTATATAGTTTATGATTTACATGCGCCAAAAATAACAAACGTAATTGCAAAAGACGACGGCAAAATTATTTTAAATATGAAAGTCATTGATGAAGGGTTGAGAGCAAGTGGTATTACACCAGATGGGATAACAGCAAGATATTCCATTAATGGGGTGGAATATCAAGTACCAGTCTATGTAAAAGCAAAGGACGAATACGAAGTACTTCTTGGAAATATTGACAATGAAGGAATAATTGAATTTTCTCTAAAGGCGCAAGATAATAGTGGGAATTTGCGTAACATGCACGGTTATTTTTCAATTAGCTACGAAAATAAAATAATAAAAAATGAAACGAATACTATTATAAATGTTGGAGAGAACTCCTCTTCTATAGATCCAATTCAGATACTTGGAGTGGGAGTAGGAATTATAATTGTGCTTATTATAATAAATACAATTAAAAGAAGGTTTGAAGCCAATAATCAGTAATCATCTATTTGACTTGCCAATTTTAATGCAGCTTTGAGCAATGCAACAAAAAGTGGTGCAGGTTTTTCCAATCTGCTTTTTAGCTCCGGATGTGCTTGTGTTGCAATGCCAAAAGTTTCTTTCCATTCAACCATTTCGGTAATTTCATTTTTGGGATGAGTTCCTGAAATCACTAATCCTGCTCCTACTAATTTTGCAACAAAATCAGGATTCACTTCATATCTATGTCTATGTCTTTCAAAAATGCTTTGTTCCCCATAATTATTGTAAGCAGTAGTTCCAATTTTTAAATTCATTTTATAATCTCCGAGGCGCATTGTAGCGCCTTTTTTTGTGATTTGTTTTTGTTCTGGTAAAATATCTATTACTGGATTAGCGCATTTGTCGTCAAATTCTGTCGAGTTTACATCCTCTATTTTTGCGACGTTGCGCGCGTATTCTATAATCATAAGTTGCATTCCGAGGCACAAACCAAGATAAGGAATACCGTGTTCCCGCGCGTATTTTATCGCGGCTATTTTTCCTTCAATTCCTCTCTTTCCAAAGCCGCCTGGAACTATTATTGCGTTGTATCGTTTTAATATTTCACTTGCATCTCCGCTCTCTATTTTTTCCGCATCAACTAAGTCGCAATGTACTTTTGCGTTTACTTCTGCGCCCGCGTGAGAAAACGCTTCCAAAACACTAACGTAGGCGTCCTTTACTTTGGTATATTTTCCGATAAGCGCTATGTTAATTATATGTTTTGGGTTGATTATTCTATTCACTCGCTTTTTCCATTCGTCCCAATTAGCGTTTTTTTTCTCATTTAATCCAAGTTTTTTTGCGATAATCGAATAAAGACCCTGTTTTTCAAGCACAAGCGGAAGTTCGTAAATAGTTTCTAGCAAAGGATCATCAAAAACTGCATCTTTATCTACATTGCAGTACATCGCTATCTTTTCTTTTGCGTCTTCGCTTAATTCTTCCTGTTCTCGCGTAATTATAATTTCTGGTTTTATTCCCATTGAAAGAAGCAGTCTATTCGCATGCTGAGTTGGTTTTGTTTTTTGTTCTTTTGGTGAGATACTTGGTACATAAGTTAATTGTATAAAAACCACTTGTTCTTCCCCAGAAAGTTGTCTCATTGCCTCCAAAAAGTAACTGTTTTCTAAATCACCGGCTGTACCTCCAACCTCTATGATTACTATATCGGCCTTTGTTTCGTTGGAGTATTTTTTTATTCTTTCTATTATTTCGTTTGTGAGATGCGGAATAAATTGCACATCTCTTCCTAAAAAATCTCCGTTTCTTTCTTTTTCTATTATTTTTTGGAAAAGTTTTCCCCCTGTAATACTTGCACTTCCTGGTAAATTTATATTTAAAAACCGTTCATATGTCCCGAAATCCATGTCTACTTCGGTTCCGTC
The DNA here is from genome assembly GCA_040757035.1 of Microcaldota archaeon. Taxonomy (GTDB): domain Archaea; phylum Micrarchaeota; class Micrarchaeia; order Anstonellales; family Bilamarchaeaceae; genus JAHJBR01. The sequence goes on from JBFLYM010000013.1 coordinate 2,841, forward strand.
GTCTAAAACAAAAACCTCCCCATGTCTAAATGGATTCATTGTTCCACAATCCACATTTAGATATCCATCAAACTTAAGTGGAAAAACATTATAATCGCGCATTTGTAATATTTTTGCGATGGAGGAGGTTAGCACTCCTTTTCCAAGTCCAGACATTATAGAACCGACAATTACTATGTATTTTGTATTTCCCATAGGAAATATAATTAAATAAAGAGAATTTTAAATGTATACTAACTAATTTTTCGATTTTGTAAGGATTAAAAATTTGCGGAATTTGGGTAAATTATATATCTACAAATTCAGCAGAATTTGGATGAAAATATGCGGTTTATTAATCCGCATAAATGCTACAAACATGCGGATTTATAAATCATTTCGAAAAAATATATTTATGGACTTCGAAACAATTGCATTCCAAAATCCACACTGGTATGGCAAACACGATGTACCTCCAGAAAAGAGACGATTTTTCTATGAGTTCATCAAAGGACTTGATAATAGAATGATCTATACTATAAGAGGTCTGCGACGCGTTGGAAAAAGCACGTTACTCAAACAACTCATCAATTACATCATCAAAGAACGAAAAATCGATCCGAGCGCCATCCTTTATTTTAGCTTTGACGAATCCAAAGCAGAACCAAAAGAAGTGATAACAGCATGGGCTTCCCGTCTCGGAATGAACATTCGCACAGCAAAATTATTTGTGTTTTTTGATGAAATACAGAAAGTGGATGACTGGGGCAACAAAATCAAACTTCTCTACGATAATAGTGCAATCAAGTTCTTCCTTTCGGGTTCGTCCGCGTTAATGCTTAAAAAAGGGAAGGAAAGCCTTGCTGGCAGAGAATTGGAATTTGAATTGCGCCCCTTTACATTCAACGAATGGTTGGAATTCAAAAAAATCAATCCAGCCTTATCTTCGTGGAAGCTTTACGAACAATATCTCTTTAGACAGCTTCCAGAACTCGCCGTAAATCTAGAGCTTGATCACGTACCTTATACAAGAGCAATAGTGAATAAGGTGGTGGATTCCGACATCCCAGATCTTTTTGGACTCGGGCATGCCGATAGATTACGGGAAATTTGCTTTTCGCTTTACAAACAACCAGGTCAAATAATAGATTACAACGATATCGCAAAGGATTTTTCAATAAACCGCGAAACAGCTTCAAAATATATGGATGCGGCGGTGTCGTCCTATCTATTGCGGAAGCTCTACAATTATTCAAAAAATGCGCGCAAAAGCGAAAAATCCGCAAAAAAATTTTATCCTTATTCAAGCACCCTTGTTTCAGCAATATTTCCCTATCCAGTTGATTTGTCTCTTATTGTTGAAACAGATGTTGGTTTCCAGCTTGGTGCCGAGTACTTTTGGAACAGCAAAGGTCGCGAAATAGATTTTATCGTCGGTAGTAATTTCGATTGCGGTGTAGAAGTGAAATTCCGGAATAACATAACAAATTCTGACATAAGAACATTAAACAATAATCCTCTTAAACTCAATAAGCGCATTGTTGTGGTCAAACCTTCATCAAAGTTCGAAGTTTCAGCGAAATGCGTTTATCCATACAATCTTGTAGATTATGCGGTTTATTAATCCGCATAAATGCTACAAACATGCGGATTTTTGTTTTTTAGTTTGGAGAGCGGCGGATTGAGAACGTCCCATATCCCTTTTTCTTTTTCTAAAAGAAAAAGGTCTAAGGGATTAACCCCAAAAAGAAAAATTGGGGGAGGGTCAGGAGGACCCTCAAACTGGGGAGGGGCGCTCCCCTCCGCGGTTCGGTTTCATTTGAAACATATTTGTACCATTTTTTGATAAATAACGCGCAATATTTATATACAAATTTGAGACTTATTTATATCTATGTCAAACATATCAAGCGTATCAAATATAACGGATACACCGCGCATATCAGATACATCGCTCCGATCAACCACCTCAATAACTTCAGTGAATGGATTTAGCGCTTTAAGTAAACATATAGGAATAAAAAAGACTAAATTAGATTTTGGAGTAATCTATTCAGACACGCTCTGCAATGCCGCCGCAGTATACACACAAAATAAGATAAAGGGCGCGCCGCTCTACGTGAATATGGAGCATCTTAAAGATGGAAAAGCGCAAGCAATAGTGATTAATTCCGGAATCGCCAATGTATGCACTGGAAAAAAAGGAATAAAGGATGCAAAGACAATTGCGCGACTAACCGCAAAAGAAATGAATATAAAAGAAACCAATGTACTTGTTGCTTCTACTGGACTGATTGGGTGCTATCTTCCAATGGACAAAATAAAAAAAGGATTGGTCGGAATACGCAGTGTGTTATCCAAGAAAAGTAAAATTGCCGAGGCAATACTAACAACGGATAAAGTAAAAAAAGAAGTTCTGATAAAAAAGGACAATTTTTCCATAGGCGCGATAGCAAAAGGCGCAGGAATGATTTACCCAAATATGGCGACAATGCTCGCGTTTCTTTGTACAGATGCGGAAATTCAATCGCACAGTCTAAAAAAAATGCTTAAGAACGCGGTTGATATTTCGTTCAACATGCTTGCTGTAGATATGGACACTTCAACAAGCGATATGTGCATAATTATGGCAAACGGCAAAGCTGGAAAAGTAAACGAAAAAATATTTCAGAAAGCGCTGAACGAAGTATGCATAGAGCTCTCAAAAAAAATAGCTTGTGACGGTGAAGGCGCGACAAAATTAATAGAAGTTCATGTAAAAAGCGCGAACAATGAAAAATGCGCGCGAATGCTTGCAAAATCCGTCGTAAGTTCAAATTTGGTAAAATGCGCGGTTTATGGTAACGATCCTAACTGGGGGAGAATATTATGCGCACTTGGAAACTCTAAAGTGGATTTTGATGAAACTAAAATTAGCGTGCGTTTCGAAAATTTGGAGATAGTAAAACACGGAGTTTCTGCAAATTTTGATCGCAAAAAAGCCAGTGAAATAATGAACAGAAAAAACCTAAAAATAATTATTGAAATGAATTGTGGAACCGCCTCGGCCACTGCATATGGCTGCGACATGGGTACAGATTATATAAAAATAAACGCCTGCTATCACACATAAAACGCGCAAAAACAAAATTCATAAAATTTAATTAGTTGAATTCAAGTGGTTGATTTCATGCATTATGTTGAAAAAGCAAAAATCCTCATTGACGAGGCATTACCATATCTTCAAAAATTCAGGGATAAGATAATTGTAATAAAATACGGCGGAAAGGCAATGATAAACAACGCGCTCAAGGAATCCGTAATGAAGGATATCGCCTTTCTCAAGGCAGTTGGAATAAAGCCGGTAATAGTTCATGGCGGAGGAGTGATTGTAACCAAAGAATTGGAAAAACAAAAGATAACGCCGATCTTTATACGTGGCTTGCGCGTTACAGATGCGCAGACCATGAAAATAGTTGAAAAGATTTTCATGGAAATAAACGAAGGCATCCAAGCCAATTTAAAAAAATTCGGGGTGCAAAGCAAAGGATTATATCATTGCATGCAAGTGGAACAAAAAAGCAGTGCACTTGGATTTGTCGGTGAAGTAAAAAAAGTGAATGTAGAAAAAATAAAAAAAATACTCAAAAGAAACAAAATTCCAGTAATATCCCCGCTTGGAGTGAAAGGCAACTTTGTTTACAATATCAATGCCGATACTGCCGCGGTCGAAATCGCTCTTGCGCTCAAAGCGCTAAAACTTACCATACTCACAGACGTGGATGGAGTACTTGAACACAAAAAACTGATTTTGCACCTTTCAATTGATGATGCGCACAAATACATCAAAAAAGAAATAATAACAGAAGGAATGATTCCGAAGGTTGAAGCATGTATGTATGCCGTAAAAGCAGGCTGCCCAAAAGCCCACTTGATTAACGGCACAAGACCGCATTCGCTGCTTTTTGAAATCTTCACCAAAGAAGGAATAGGAACAGAGATTGTTAAAAATGGAACAAACAGAACCTAAAAAAATAGAACTTGAAGAAATAGAATCTGGTGGAATGAAATCTGAAGGAACAGAACCAGAAGGAATGAAATCAGAAGAAATAAAGAGAAAGGAAAAAGAATACATAATGCAGAGCTATGCGCGGGCAGATTTTGTAATCGCAAAAGGCAATGGGTGTTATCTTTACGATTTCGCAGGTAGAAAATATCTTGATTTTGTTGGCGGACTCGGTTGTATTTCAATCGGGCACAGCAACAAAATTTGGACGAATGCGATTGCAAAACAGGCAAGAACATTGATTCATACAAGCAACCTTTATTACACTCGTCCGCAGGCAATTTTGGCTGAAAAACTTGCCGGACTTTCTGGTCTGAAGAAATGCTTTTTTTGCAATTCTGGAAGCGAAGCGAATGAAGCGGCGATAAAGCTTGCGAAAAAAATTACTGGAAAAAAAAAATTCATTGCATGCAAAAATGCATTTCATGGCCGCACGCATGGAAGCCTTTCGGCGACATGGAAGGAAGGCTATCGGAAGCCATTTGTTCCATTGGTGGAAGGATTCACTTTTGTTGAGTATAATGAACCCGAAGCAATAGAATCGGCAATTGATCCGGATACTGCCGGAGTAATAATCGAACCGATTCAGGGCGAAAGCGGAGTGATAGTCCCGGACGAAAGCTATCTGAAAAAAGTAAGCGAAATCTGCAGAAAAAAAGAAGTGCTTCTTATTTTGGACGAGGTTCAGACAGGAAACGGCCGCACTGGAAAATATTTTGCCTACCAACACGCAGACAGCACAAGCAGTGCAGGCAGTAGTGCAAGTATAATCCCGGATATTGTTACTACTGCAAAAAGTATTGCAAATGGTTTTCCATTGGGGGTATGTATTTCAAATTATGAATTTGAAAAAGGAAACCATGCTTCAACTTTCGGAGGTAATCCACTTGCCTGCGCAGCAGCAAATGCCACAATTGATTATGTGCTCAAAAACAAGCTCATGAACAATGCCGCAGAAGTCGGAGATTATTTCATGAAGAAACTTGCGTTACTCAACGGTATCAAACTAGTACGGGGTAAAGGTCTGATGATTGGGGCGGTTGTGAATGCGAATATTGACGCGAAAAAAATCGTAGAGAGATGCTTGAAGAGTGGCCTTGTAATAAACAGCACCGACAATTCCACTTTGCGCTTTCTTCCGCCGTTGATTATTACAAAAAAAGAAGTTGATAAAGCACTAAACATATTGGAAGAGGTATTAGATAAATATTCTTTTCCTTTTTCTGTTTCTTCTTTTTCCCTTCAACAGACTAAGAAGTAATAAAAGGAGCTCTATGCGGGCTTTCTTTTTAGCAAGAAGTTTTCTTAGAACCTGATTTCAGAATTATGGTACATTGATAGCCTTTAGGTGGATTTATAGGTATGCCAAAACATGTTAGGAAGTCGATATTGAATATAAATTATTTAGGCTTTTCCGAGACTCCTAAAATCTCCTAAAATTTAGAAAGGGTTAAATATGTTTAGTAATCCTAAATATTGCATGCTCACGCGCAAAACAGAGGATTACTTAGAGATGATACTCGACCTTACTGATGAAAAGGGGTATGCCAGGACGAAGGACCTTGCGGCTAAAATGAAAGTCAAGTCTCCGAGCGTTACAGAGATGCTGGGAAAGCTTTCGAGGGAAGGCCTAGTGGTATACGAGAAATATGGCGGCACGAGGCTCACATCGGAAGGGCTTTCGATGGCAAAGAAGATCAAGAAAAGGCACGAAATTTTTGAGAGATTTCTCAAAATAATCTTTGTTTCGGATAAGGTCGCAGGCAAGGATGCCTGCATCATGGAGCACCACCTTGATCCAGAAACAAACAGGCAGCTTTCAAGATTCGTTTCGTTTGTGAATGGTTTTGGAAGAAGGCCGGAGTTCATCAATCATTTTGAGAGATTCTGCAAGACAGGGAAACTTCCGAAGTGCATCAGGGAAGTGAAAAAGTAGGCTTTGTGGATGTAACCTAATTTTTGTAGGGGTACTTATAAATTCACCTAAATCAATTCACCTAAATCGTATGTTTAAAGAGGGATGAAGAATGGAAAAGCTAAGCGAGTTGAAATCCGGAACCAAGTGCCGCGTAAAAGAGGTAAGTGGAAGCGGCCCTGTCAAAAGAAGGGTTCTTGACATGGGCGTTGTACCAGGAAGCGAAATTGAGGTTATAAGGGTCGCCCCGTTAGGGGACCCTATGGAATTTAGGCTTAAGGGCTATTACCTTTCGCTCAGGAAAGAGGAAGCCGAGAATGTTTTTGTAGAGGTATTGTAAATGGCGGTTAGACCTTTGACTACATTAGACGAGGGGGAAACAGGAAAGATTGTCGAGCTTCGCGCGGGATGGCGTTTTGCACAGAGAATGACTGAGCTTGGTTTTGACAAAGGAAGTGAAATCAGAATAGTGAGCAGGGGCGCGCCAGGGCCTTTTGTGGTAGAGATAAAAGGATGCGGAAGGATTGTCATTGGTTGGAGAGAGGCGCAGAAGATAATAGTTGAGAAAGGTGATTGAATGACCAAAAAGAAAAACTTCACAATCGCATTAGCGGGAAATCCCAACACAGGAAAAAGCACTGTTTTCAATGCGCTGACGGGCGCAACGCAGGAGATTGGGAATTGGCCAGGAAAAACTGTGGAGAAGAAATGGGGGAAGCTGAAGCACTGCAGGGAAGCAATTGACGTGATAGATCTTCCAGGTACATATTCCATTACTGCATTTTCCATGGAGGAATTGATAGCAAGAAATTTCATTGTGGAGGAAAGGCCGGATGTGGTCATAGACATGGTGGACGCTTCCAATTTGGAGCGCAACCTATACCTTACTGTGCAGCTGATAGAGCTTGGCGCCAATGTTGTGATAGCCCTGAATATGATGGATGTTGCTCAGAACAGTGGTTTCAAGATAGACGTAGAACAGCTCTCGGAACTGCTAGGAGTTCCCGTAATCCCCACCATTGCAAGCAAGGAAAAGGGGATAAAACAGCTTGTTGAAGAGGCGGTTAAGGCCGCCAAGGAAAAGGAAAGGAAAAGAGAATTCAAGGTGAATTACGGAAAGGATTTGGAGCCAAAAATAAAGGAGCTTGAGGAACACATCGAAAGGCATGCTTCCAAACCTGCTGAGCAGTACGGGGCCAGGTGGCTTGCGGTAAAGCTCATAGAAAAAGACAGGGAGGTAATAGAAAAAATCCGGAAAGCCGATACCGACATATACGACCAGAAACTTGAGCAGTTCATCGAAAAAACCAGAGAGATATACGGAGAGGACGCAGATGTTGAAATAGCAGATAAAAGATACGGATTCATAAACGGGATAGTAAAGAAAGTGGTGAAAAGAACTTCTGTTGCGAAGATTACTGCCTCGGACCAGATAGATAGAATCGTTACGGACAAGTGGTTCGGAATCCCAATATTTCTGCTTTTGATGTATATCACTTACCAACTTGTTTTCATTGCTGGAGATCCGTTTGTCGGGTTGATAGAGCAGGGTTTGGAACAGACTTCCGCATCTGTTGAGATGTGGCTTGTCTCCTCAAGCGCCCCGGAATGGATGACGAGTCTAGTGGTTGCAGGAATAATAGAAGGAATTGGAAATATTTTGGTGTTCCTCCCCAACATAGTGCTGCTCTTTCTCGCTATAGCTATACTGGAGGACAGCGGGTATATGGCAAGAGTGGCCTTTGTAATGGACAGGGTAATGAGGACCATTGGTATGCATGGAAAATCATTCATATCCATAGTAATAGCTTTTGGATGTAACGTGCCGGCAATAATGTCTGCAAGAACTCTTGAAAGTGAGAAAGATAGGGTGATAACGATACTCATTAATTCGCTGGTTCCCTGCAGCGCCCGCATGGCCGTTTTTGTATTTATAGCAGGGGCATTGTTTGCCCCCGAGATTGCCGGTCAGGTGGTCTGGTCCCTTGTGGTTCTCTCCCTGGTTCTAGTGATGATCATGGGGTGGCTTTTCAAGAGGTTCCTGCTTCCGGGGCCAAAGCCTCTGTTCGTGATGGAACTCCCGCCTTACCAGATTCCAACTTTAAAAGGGATTTTCATCCACATGTGGGAAAGAGCAAAGATGTTCGTGTATAAGGCTGGGACGTTCATATTTATAGTAGCTATGCTCATATGGTTTCTTGCGAGCAACCCAGCAGGGGCGGAATACGGGAGCGAACAAAGCTACATAGGCCAACTTGGTCACGCCATCTCGCCACTGTTCGCACCACTGGGAATCGACTGGGTGGGAAGCGTTGCACTCCTATTTGGCTTTTTGGCAAAGGAAGTAGTTATATCCGCTTTTGGGGTGCTGTTCGGCATTGCCGAGGAGGAAACGCTGCAGGTAACAATTGCCAGGTCGTGGACCCCGCTTCAGGCATATGTTTTCATGGTTTTTACCCTTCTTTACATACCCTGCTTCGCCACGGTTGCGGTGATAAAAAAGGAAACCGGCTCTTGGAAGTGGACTGTGTTTGCAGTTGGCTATACTTTGGCGCTTGCGTGGATGGTCTCGTTCATAGTATTGCAGGTTGGGCATTTGCTTGGCTATGCGTGATGTGAGACACTACCAAACTGAAGTTAAAAAATCGACGGAAGCGTTTTCACTATCTCGCTTTGCGCGCGTGTAGCGCGAACCAAGACAAGTTAGGTATAACAGGTTTTACGACGTCAACGATTTCGGGCTGAAGCCCGTGGCATGTTCGAATGTGCTTCAGGTGAACGCCATAACACCTATTAAGGGTGCCACGGGTTCTAAAGTTTGTCTCGTTCATTAATTAAAATAGGTAGCGTTCACGAACCCGAAGTCGTTGTAAAAGCGCGCGCGTTTTGTAAAGTCAAGTCCCACAGTCATGAAAATAGTAGTATTTAATAATACTCTCGCGTTAGATGTTGGTTAGATGTGGTAAGGTAAACAAATGAAATCTTTGAAAGAACTCTTTGAAAAACACCAAAAAGCTGATAGAAATGAGCGGAGCGATAAGCGAAATAATAAAAATGAATACAAAATCGGAAATTGAAAACTTGGAACTAAAAACAAATAAAATAAAAGTCGGAATTATTGGTGCGAGTGGTTATACCGGACATGAATTGGTGAAAATATTATTTAAACATCCAAAAGTTGAGCTTTCTGTACTGAACAGCGAACATCACGCAAGCAAAAAAGTCAGAGAACTTTATCCTGATTTTGCAAGCGAACTCGCATATACTAATTTTACTATCGGACAAATCAATGAACTGAGTTTAGATGTTATCTTTCTGGCGCTTCCGCATACAAAGGCCATGGATTATGTTATGCAATTTGAGCAATTAAAACAACCAAAATGCAGAATTGTCGATCTTAGTGCGGATTACAGATTTAAAAAACTAGAGGAATACGAAAAAGTATATGGCGTTGTGCATAAGGACAAAAAAAGAAAAGCAGTTTATGGACTTCCAGAGCTGTTCAGAGAAAAAATAAGTAGAAGCAGAATTGTCGCAAATCCTGGATGCTATGCAACAGGCATGATCCTAAGCGCTTATCCGATACAAAAATTGGCCAAACACATAATATTTGATTGTAAAACTGGCTTGAGCGGAGCTGGAAAAGATTCGCTGTACGCAAAAGACAGTTCAATAATTAAAGATAACATCATAGCTTATAACATCGTCTCGCACCGCCACAAATACGAAGTCGAACAGTTCATAAAAACAAAAATAAGTTTTACCCCACATGTTCTCAATACTTTTCGTGGGATGATGATAACCAGCCACGTTTTACTAAAAAAGCGCCATTCGGCAGCAGAGATTAGGGACAGATATTTGGAATTTTATAAGGATCATGTTTTTGTAAAGATTGTGGATGTGGACGAAATTCCTGACCTTCACGCAATTCAGAATACTAACAATTTTCTTATCGGTGGTTTTGAAATCGATGAAAATAACCAATTGGTTATTGTTGCGGTTTTGGATAATCTTGTTAAAGGTGCATCAGGACAAGCAGTGCAAAATATGAATATTATGTTTGGATTCAAAGAACAAGAAGGATTGATATAAAAAAAGAAAAAAGTCAGAAATAGAAGATGTAAAAGAAAAAATGCGTAGGGAAACCGTTCAGGAAGAAAAAGGGCAAATGCCTACATAGGTAAAAACATGAGTTTAGATCTATTGGATAAAGTAAAAAAAAAGGTAGGGGATGAGTACAAAGACATAAACAGGGTAGTGCTTGCATTTTCTGGTGGTCTTGATACTACCGTAATCGCGTCGCTTTTGCTTGAACTTGGCAAAGAAGTAATAACGTGCACTTTGGATCTGGGGCAGGAAGGAGAATTAAAAAAAATTACAGAAAAATCCAAACGCATCGGGATTAAAAAACATTATTTCATAGATGCGAAAAAAGAATTTGTAAGGGAATACATTTGGCCCGCGATAAAAGCTAATGCTATGTATGAGGGAAGTTATCCGCTTTTTACCGCGCTCGGACGCCCATTGATCGCAAAAAAACTTGCTGAAATTGGGAAAAAAGAAAACGCAGATGCTGTGTGTCATGGCTCAACAGGAAAAGGAAATGATCAAGTAAGGATTGATGCTGGAGTAATCGCTCTTAGTCCTATGAAAGTTGTTGCGCCTGTTCGCGATTGGGGGCTTACGCGCGATGTTGAAATAGAATATGCGTTAAACAGAAAATTAGATGTAAAAATTACAAAAGACAAACCTTATTCAATAGATGAAAATCTTTGGGGAAGAAGCATAGAAGCAGGTCCGATAGAAAATCCGGAACAAGTTGTTCCTGAAGATGCGTATGAATGGACAAAACCGGTTGAGCAGGCCCCTTCGCAATCCGAAATCGCGGAAATATTTTTTGAAAGCGGAGTTCCAAAAGAAATAGAAATTGATGGAACCACTTACAAAGATGAAATTGAAATGATTAAACGCTTATCCGCGGTTGCAGGCGCGCACGGAATCGGAAGAATAGAACACATGGAAGACAGAACAATGGGGTTTAAGAGTCGTGAAGTATATGAAACGCCAGCCGCATTTATTGTGCTTCCTGCGCATAAAGATTTGGAAAAATATATTCTTACCAAAGATGAAATATTTCACAAAGCGTATCTTGACAACCTTTACTCTACTTTGGTGTACGAGGGTAAATGGTATTCCCCACTTAGAGTTGCATTAGATAAGTTTAATCAAGAGGTTGAAACAAATGTAACAGGTTCTGTCAAAATAAAACTTTACAAAGGTGGCGCTTCAACCATATCGCGGAAAAGCAAAAACGCACTTTATGATTTTAATATAGCCACGTATAATAAAGGGAGTAGTTTTAATCAAAAAGAAGGTGGTATATTCACAAAGATTTGGCTCATGCAGTATTCAACAGCATATAAAATGAAATATGATTTAAAATGATTTAAATGAGCACAAATAATGAAATGGTGAATACACTTAAGAGTAGCGGCGCAATACGAAGTTTAGCTGTTGAAAATGCATTCAGAAAAATTGACAGGAGTTTTTTTGTAAATGAACGCAATAAAGAAGACGCGTATTTTGATATTGCACTTCCGACCTCTTGCGGTCAAACAATTTCTGCACCAGGTGTTGTTGCGATTATGTTGGAATATCTAGATGCGCGAAAAGGAATGCACATTCTTGATGTTGGAAGCGGAAGCGGATATAATGTTGCATTACTCTCAGAATTAGTTGGAGATAGCGGATTAATTATAACTATTGAAAGATACGCTGAATTAAGCAATGTCGCGAAGCAAAATATTGAAAAAATTGGTGGGAAGCGCAATATTGTTTATGAAATTGGAGACGGAAGTCAGGGTTGCGAGAAACATGCGCCATACGACAGGATAATAATCACTGCGGCAATGCCATGGTTTGATCAAACCCATCCATTAGAAAAACAACTAAAAGAAGATGGAAAATTGATCGCGCCGATAGGTGAAAAATATTTTCAAAAGCTGACGCTATATGACAAAAAAACAAAAAGTTTATTAGAAGTATTAGACGTTATGTTTGTTCCACTAATCGGGAAATATGGGTTTGATTAGGAATTTTATAAAGCATCTCGAGCAAGGAACTTTTTTAAGATATTGCTTTTTCTGATCAGAACATATTTTTGTCTTACGACCCTAAAGACGACATATCCATTTTTTTATATGCATTGGAAAAAAATTTTGGGTAAGTATATACGCAATATCAAACGACATCAATGCAATGAAATAATCCCATCTCACAAAAAAACCAAAGATAAACATTGCCATCTTTAACCATAATCTAAAATCCTTGTACATTATATCAAAAAAGTTGGTTTCGTCCATTGCTGCAAAAAATAGAATAATTAAAAAATCTGGCAATAGGAATTCGCTATTATTCATTCCAAAAATTATTATAAATATAAGAACAACACAAAGAGCAATAAAATGACTGATTTTATCTATTTTTCCGGTTATTATTTGTGCGACTATAATACTAAACCACAAAGTCGGAAACGTAGAAAATGAAATTGTAACCCCTATAAGCAATCCATATAATACTGCAAAAATATACTTAATATTAAACCTACCTTCAAGAGTGTCTTCTATTTCGTCTACGATTTTTACGAAAACCCCTGTAATTGCTGCAATAAAATAAAATATCATAATTTCAATCCTGCCACCAGCATTGGAAATGCGATTGTTGCTTCTGCATCAATAGTTACATGTTCAGCATTTTTATTTATTTTACCCCAGCTTATTGCTTCATTTGTTCTTGCGCCGCTCAAACTTCCATCCCACGGTTGCGCAGTTGTAATATATACTGCATAATCAAAACCGCCACGCAATAAATTTACACCTATTGCATGATGCTTAGAAATTCCCCCACCTAAAATTATACCGCCAGTTTTTTCTGCATTAAGAGTGATGGACGCAAGAGCATCCATATCTTTAGTGACATCTATTCCAAAATCTTTCCGCCTTTGCTTAAAGAAATATGCTTGAAGTCCTATCGCGCCATCGGTTATCCCAGGGCAGAAAATAGGAATTTTGTTTTTTGTGCACCAATATAAAAATGATTTTCTGCTGGTTAAGCTTGCGCCCATTTCATAACAAAGCTTACTTGGACTTATTATTCTTTTTTTTATCCAAAGTTTTTCAAAAATAGAAATTATTTCTTTTTCAAAATAGATATAGTTTTTATTAGATACAAGTATATTTCCTATGCGATTTATTCCATGTGCGTGCAGTTTGATATCATCCGTAGTAAATTCCCCCAATTTATATTTTGAATCAAAACAAGCGCGCATGAAATCATGTTCCAATGCACCAGCAGTGGTTATAATCACATCAATATATTTTTTTTTACAAAGTTCTGCAAAAAGTCCTCTAAGCCCTGATGCAACCATATTAGCAGTAAATGTAAGATAAATCTTTGCTTTTTCTTTTTTCATTTTATTTACGAGCTTTGTTGCATACCAAAGTTTTGAAGCTTGAAAACCAGTACTAGCAAATTTTGAGATTAATTTTTTACTGTCTTTGGTATCGTCAATTGAAATATCTCGTATATCCATATTGTTAAATAAATATTATTAATTATTTAAATGCTTGCGTTGAGAGTTTCCACTAATTATTCTAATCAAACAAAAAAACGCTATAGAAAATAAAAAAAAGAAAAAAATTAAAAATTACGAACACTTACCATAGAGGCCTTTATCACCAGCCTGAGTTAAGCCGGTTACAATATTGTTATTAGCATAGCTTGTATATGTAATAACAACCTTGTTAACTTGGAATATAGTGCCCTTAGAAACTGTTGCGCACGGATTGGCACCAGTTTCGTTTCCATATATCGTTACAGCTTGCCCTGAAGCAATTTGGATCTGAGTACTACTTAGAGTTGAATTTATTCCTACTCCATCGAATGTTATATTTGTTACATTTAGTTTGGTAGCCAATTTATTTACTAATACAATTCGTATTGAAGTGCTATCTAATCTTTTATCTGTAATTGAAAAAGGCATTGCACCTTGCCAATATGCATTACTTTGTTGTTCTAATCCAGAAGCACCGAAGCCAGTAAATTGCCCTAAAAGTCCGATAACTATTAAAGCAACTACAAGAACTACAGCGAGGATTACTAAATATTCTGTTGAACCTTGTCCTTTCATCTATATCACCTGCACAAAAATAGAAGAAAAGAATTAAAAAGGTTTGCTATATTTTCTTGACTCCTTTTTTAGCAACTCGGCCATATCTGTTTTTTCCCAAGTAAAATCAGGGTCATTTCTTCCAAAATGACCGTATACTGCTGTTTTTTTATAAATTGGTCTTTTCAGTTTAAGTGTTTCTATTATCCATTGCGGAGTGAGCTTGAAATTCTTTTTTACTATTTCAATAATTTTTTCTTCTGGGATTTTTGCTGTTCCGAATGTTTCTACATTTATTGAAACTGGTTGAGCAATTCCTATACAATATGATATTTGAATTTCGCATTTATCAGCGAGTCCTGCTGCAACTATATTTTTTGCTACCCATCTGGCTGCATAAGCACCACTTCTATCTACTTTGCTTGGGTCCTTACCACTAAAACAACCACCGCCATGTCTTCCAACACTTCCGTATGTATCAACAATAATTTTTCTTCCTGTGACTCCAGTATCCCCCTCTGGTCCGCCAATTACAAATTTTCCAGTTGCATTCACATGAATTTTTGTTTCGTAATCCATCCATTTTGCACAAACCGGCTTTATTACATGTTCAAGCACATCTTTATACACGGTATGTTCATCAACTACATTTTTGTGCTGCGCAGCGATTACTATAGTAGTGATTCGTTTTGGCCTATCGTTTTCATACTCCAAAGAAACTTGTGATTTTCCATCAGGACCAAGATAAGGAAGCGTTTTATTTTTTCTTACTTCAGAAAGTTTTTGAGCAAGTCTGTGCGCAAGCATGATCGGAAGTGGCATTAATTCTGGTGTTTCATTTGTTGCGTATCCATACATCATCCCTTGATCTCCAGCGCCTTGTTCCTTTCCCTTCCTTTCATCAACACCTAATGCAATATTCGGACTTTGTTCATGTATCGAAACAAGAACTCCTGCATCCTGGCAATCTATTCCATATTCTGGATCTGTATAACCAATATCTCTCAATGTATCGCGTACTGTTTTTTGCACATCTACGAAACCTTTTGTAGTAACTTCGCCAGCGCATATTACGATACCTGTTGTAGTAAGGCATTCAACAGCAACACGCGAATTTGGATCTTGTCTAAGCAATTCATCCAAAATTGCGTCGCTGATTTGATCGCATATTTTGTCAGGATGACCTTCTGTCACCGATTCTGACGTCATATATTTTTTTACCATTTCTACTCACCATTAAAGGAAGCGAACCTACTTCACTGCTTGATAAAATTTTCTAACTCTTGTTTTGCATGATCATCTGACATTTGCTTTGGAGGATATTTCATTAAGAACGCGCTGGGTCCGATTAGCGCGCCCCCGATATTCTTTTCAAGTGCAAATTTTGCAATTCTTATCGCGTCTGCGATTATTCCGCCAGCATTTGCTTTGTCATCAACATTTAATTTTACTTCAATATCGTATGGAATGTTCGCCCACATCGCACCGCGCAAATGAATGAACGCAATTTTTGTATTCTTTAGAAATGGCACATAATCAGAAGGCCCTATATGAATTTTATCCTTATCAAGCGGTGTTTTGAGCTGACTCTGCACACTTTCTGTTTTAGATATTTTTTTACTGACAAGCCGCTCGCGTTCCAGCATATTTTTGAAATCTGTATTTCCCCCGATGTTAAGTTGATAAGTGTGCGCTAAATTTCCTCCTCTATCACCAATAAGTTTCGCAAGTACGCGATGAACTATAGTTGCGCCTATCGTTCCTTTCATATCATCTCCGATTAAAGGAATTTTCGCACGCGCAAACTTTGATCTCCATTTGGAATGCGATGCAATAAAAACAGGAATTGCGTTTATAAACGCGCACTTTGTTTCAAGCGCAACGCTAGCCCAAAATTCGGTCGCTTGTTGACTTCCCACTGGTAGATAATTTACTAAAATCTCGGTTCTGGTTTTTTTTATTTCATTCAGAATTTCTCGCTTAAGTTCGGAAACTGGTCGATTTTTTGCTGGTTTTATTATTTCGGAAACATATTTACCAACACTGTCATACTGCGGACCTTGTTTTACTATTACTCTGCTTTTTGGCAGCTTTATCCAATTCACCATATTTGGCTTTGCATAAATCGCTTGGTCTAGTGTTTTTCCGATTTTATTTTTATCAACATCAAATGCAGAAACAACTTCTATATCGCGGACATTATACCCGGATATATTTTGATGCATTATACCAACCGCTTCGCGCTTCGGATTCTGTCTGTAATATTCTATTCCCTCTATTAAACCCGCTGCACAATTTCCGACGCCGATTATTCCAACGCGTATTTTTTTTCTTATATCTTCTTTTGTCATATCTTCCATAGTAAACTCCGTAAGAAATAAAAAGCTTGGTTCATAGATCCCAGAAAAAATTTAAAAAGCTTGGTAAATGAATGGCACGATTGCAGACATTTGACCTAGTCAATAAGTCAATATGCATAGTATTTTAATTATACTATTTCTAATTTTTTTATGATTGTTTTGAATCTTAAGACCTATTCTCTTAGCCTGGAAAAAGCATTGGATTTTGTTGAAATTGCAGAGGAAATTTCAGAAGAAGCTAGGATCAGGATTCCAATTGCAGTTCCTTATATCCATTTAAAAGATGCTGCAAAAATCTATAAAGATGTATTTGCCCAGCATGTGGATGATATCAAACCAGGAGCGTTCACCGGATCAATACCGGTAGAAGCAATAAAAATTGCGAAAGCTGCGGGTTCATTGCTTAATCATTCAGAAAAAAAAGTTTCATTTGAAAGAATAAAAACAACATTGAATAGGATGAATGATTTTGAACTTGAAACAATAATATGTGCAGAAAGTCAAGAAGAGGTGCTTAAAATAGGGCGTTTAAATACCAAATTTATAGCTATAGAACCTCCTGAACTTATTGGCACCGGCATATCGGTTTCTAAAGCAAAACCAGAAATTATAAAAAATACTGTTGAAACGATAGCAACGATAAATAAAGAAATACAGATATTTTGCGGTGCCGGTATAACTAATAAAGAAGATATTCAAAAAAGCATTGAACTTGGCGCAAATGGTGTGCTTGTTGCATCTGCGTTCGTAAATTCAAAAAATCCAAAAGAATTTTTACGTTTACTTGTTTCTGCCTTTTAACAAGTTTTCATAGAAGTCAATCATATCTTTTGCGCATATTTTCAAATCATATTTTTTTGCAGTTATAACCGCGTTTCTTGAAAGCCTTGCCTTATTTTCTATTGCAAAAATTATTTTTTCAGAGAAATCTTGAGAATCAGAGAAGCAATATCCATTTTCGTTATCGTTAATATATTCAGCAGGCGCACTATTTTTTGGCACAACTGCAGGAGTTCCGCTGGCCATCGCTTCAAGCACTACAAGTCCCTGAGTATCAAAAGCAGAGGGAAATGCAAAAACATCTGCAGCACAATAAAGGGCAGGAAGTTCATTATTAGGAATAAAACCAGGAAATATAAAATTTTCCGATAGGCCGCTATTTTTCACAAGATTGGTGTAATACTCTTCAGCCGGGCCCTTTCCTCCAATAATAAATTTCACACTCGGAATTTTATTTATCACTTTTTGTGCAGCGTCTATAAGCAGCGAAAGGTTTTTTTCCATCGCCAATCTTCCAACATAAAGCACAATCGGACCATTTATTTTATATTTTTTACTTATGAATTCGCATTCCACTTCGTGACAAAAAATATTTGTATCAATTCCACTAGGTTTCAAGACAACATTTTTTATATTGTGTTTTTCCAATATTGTTTTTGAGAAATTGCTTGGCGCTATAACCCTATCAAAATTTGAATAATACCATTCTATATATCTCCATGCAACAGATTCCAAAAAACTTTGCAAACTTTTCTTTTCTGTTAGGTAGTGTGTTGCCTCTGAGACCATGGTATGAAAAGAAACTATTGCCGGTGCGTTTATTTTTTTTGCGGATCGAAATGCTGCAATTCCGGTAGTAGCTATTCCATGCGAATGTATGATATCTGGTCTTATCTCTTTTATCATGTTTGTTGCAGAAACAAACGGAAATAATGCAATTCTATAATCAGGATATGGTTTGAACGAAGTTGAGCTAAAATAGTGCACGCGCGGATCTTTATTTTCATCTTTTTGTTTTTTTGTTCCCGGTGCAAAAATATACACTTCATGCCCCATTTTCTCAAATAGTTGCTTGTAATTTACGATATAAGATACAACTCCATCTATATTCGGAAGATAACTGTCTGTAAAAAACGCGAGCTTCATAAAATCATTTCATTAAATTTTCATCAGTTAGCGGATCAGTATATTGATTTAAGCGCATCCATAAAATTTACCTCTGAAATTGAAGATGGAATGGTATTAGAAACAAATATATAATCGCTTAGATGTCCGAGCCTTTTGAGCGAGTCATTGAGGAAAAATCCGTGCGTTGCAGCGAGCGCAATTTTTCCCGCGCCGTTTTTTCTGAGATTTTCTATCGCTTTAACCATGGTTGAACCAGTAGAGATCATATCATCAATAATAAGAATATTTTTCCCGCTTATGTCAAAATCTATTTCAATTTTTTCTATATCCCTGTAAATAATGTTTCCTTTTCCATAATCCCCGCGCGTTTTGTTCATGGATTTTCCATTGCTCATGTAATTTGCGCCGGCATCAGGACTTATTATTTCAAAATTGCTTCCGAGTCTTTTTTTCGCATGATTTATAAGAAGATCGCTAAGCGTAATGTTTGTTACACTCATTCCACTGTATTCAAAATCGCCTACTTGCTTTAGAAAATGACAATCAAAAGTAATCACACGCGAATATCCAGCGTTTTTAAGCATACCCATAACTACTTCAGCGCTCTTTACTTCACCCTCGCGCCATATTTTATCCTGTCTTGAATATGGAATATAAGGCGCGACAAGTTTGATAGTTTTTGCTTCTTTAAGCGCTCGCGCAATAAATATCGCCTGAATAAGCGAAGCGTTTTGAGAAGGATAAAGCCTGTGATAGACCACTACTTCTTTTCCTGCCATTAATTTTACATCAGGAATTCGGACATAGTGATCGCCGTCGGGAAATTCTTTTATTTCAATATTCGAAGTTAGTAAATCAGAAAAATTTGGCGAGATAATTTTTTCCATATCATTCACTCCAACTTAAAGAATAAATACTTAACTGCAGATACCCAATATTATGGGATCGTGAGCCAACCTGGCATGCTGCAAGCTTCGGGTGATTTTTGATGAAATTGTTAAAATCAAAAAATCCAAAAAAGCTTGTTATCTGAGTTCAAACCCATATCCCTTTTTCTTTTTCTAAAAGAAAAAGGTCTAAGGGGTTAACCCCAAAAGAAAAACAGATGTTGAATAATACAACAAGATCTGTATCAACCCCAAAAGAAAAAACGATTCGTTGGGGGAGGGTCAGGAGGACCCTCAAACTGGGGAGGGGGTTTCCCCCTCCGCGGTTCGGACCCATATCCCTTTTTCTTTTTCTAAAAGAAAAAGGTCTAAGGGGTTAACCCCAAAAGAAAAACAGATGTTGAATAATACAACAAGATCTGTATCAACCCCAAAAGAAAAAACGATTCGTTGGGGGA
>JBFLYM010000014.1:0-22307 GCA_040757035.1 Microcaldota archaeon
TGATAAAAGTCTGGATTTGCGGTGGTGAAACTCAAATGGCAAATTGATTTAGAATATAGAATTAGCGCAAGCTAAGCGTTATTATCGCGTGCCCACGGCCCACTATCAAATGGCAAACTTAAGTTATAAAAGCTTAAATTCATTTTTATTTTTCAGCAGAGTTCTAGTTCTCTGAAACACGAAGCTTTTTATTTGTTTGTTGATTTACTCTAGTTTTTATGGACATATTGATGATTATAATTTTGGCAACTTTTGCTGTAAGTCTTTTGTCGTTAGTTGGCATACTTTTTCTAGGGCTTAAAAAAGATGTTTTTGATGGAATTCTTTCATTGCTTGTGTCATTTGCAATAGGTGCGATGCTTGGTGGTGCGTTTTTTCATATGATACCAGAGTCATTTGAAGAAAACAGAGACAACCCAATGATCGTTTCATTGTTAATTCTCATTGGTTTTATGGCATTCTTTATTGTTGAAAAGTTCCTTCATTGGAGACACTGCCATGAACAAAAACATGAATGCAAAGTCCATCCTGTCGCTTATCTTAATTTAATTGGAGATGGAGTGCACAATCTTACAGATGGCGCGGTTATTGCAGTATCATTTTTGACAAATATTGAAATAGGTATTGCAAGCACCATTGCGATTCTGTTGCACGAAATACCGCAGGAAATTGGAGATTTTGCTGTTTTGATAAAATCAGGTTTAAGCAGAGAAAAAGCAATATACTATAATTTACTAACCGCACTTACTGCTGTTATTGGCGGATTAATTGCATATTTCTCCATTTCTATAGTTCCGATGTTAGCGCTCTATCTGCTTCCAATCGCAGCCGGTGGTTTTATCTATATTGCAGCAGTAGATCTCATTCCAGAATTGCACAAAGAACAAAAATTAAATGTATCCATTCCTCAATTCGTCTGTGTAATCGCAGGATTAGGATTAATGTATTGTACAAAAATTTTATTAGGCGCTTAATAGTGAAAACGCTTCCATCAATTTTTTAAACTCCAGTCAAACCCAAGTTGGCGCAGTATATTTGATCAAAAAAGATTTGTTTATAATTGTAGTGGTTCTCGGTTAGACCATTGAAAAACGTTCACTGAGAAATTTTTTTCGGAACGTTTTTTATTTTTTCTTCTGATAGTATTTCTTCAAGCTCTTTTCTTTTTATTCTGTGCAAGCTTTTTATATGTTTTGTTATCAATATTGATAACAAAGTCGGTTAAATGGATGAAATATTAGCATCACTTAAGAAGGCAGGCCGCTGTGCATTCAGGACCAAAGAATATGCTGCCCTACTTGGGAAAAAAGAATACGCGCGCCTTGTTCTTCATCGCCTCAAGGAAAAAGGGGGGATCACTTCCGTGAGAAATGGATGGTGGGCGTTTTCAGGTTCAATTCCAGAGGCAGTTGCGTGCGAGATATCAAAACCTTGTTATGTTTCCTTTCACTCCGCACTTTTCCTTCACGGGCTGACTACACAAACGCCTAGAGTTATCCAAATTGCAGTTACAAGAAGGACAAGAGCGTATACTCTTTTTGGCATGGTCGTTAAGGAGTTTAAGATGCTTAAAAAAAGTTTCAACAACTTTTACGCAAAGGAAGGAGTATTGCTTGCTTCCCCTGAGAAAGCATTTGCGGACTGTATTTCCTTGCCTCGCTCTTGCCCTGAGATAGTGCTTTTCGAGGCCTTGGATAAGATTGATATTGAAAAAGTGCGCTCGCTCCTCAGTACAAACGCAGCACTAAAAAGATTTGGTAGGGTGATTCAAAATGCTAGATAGAAAAGAGATTGAAAAATACGGTCCGCCAGGTTTTCATCTAAGCCAAAAAGAGAAAGATTACGCACAGCACTGGATTCTCTCTTTTCTTTCGAGAGCCGGATTTGGCGGAGTGTTCAAAGGTGGAACATGCCTCCAAAAAGCATTTGGCCTCCCAAGATATTCGGAGGATCTGGATTTTACGCTTAATGATGCCGAAGAACCTGATTTAGAGGCAATATCTGCCTATCTTTCCTCAGCTGGTTTTTCTGGTTTGGTTTGGAAGAAGCAAAGCATATCCGTTTCAATAAGCTTAAAACTAAGGTACCGCGGTCCTCTATATGCTGGTTCTTCGATAAGCGAGGGAACCGTGCTTTTAGAGTTTAGTAAACGCGAGAAAACCATGCAAAAAGCGGTTCCAACACTAATAACGCCTCCCTACATTGACCTTCTTCCCTATTCAATCCTTACGATGGGCTTGGAAGAAATCGCAGCTGAGAAAATCCGCGCGATGATGATAAGAACTTCTGCAAGAGATTTGTTTGATCTATACTTCTTACTGCGTAAAGGAACGAAACTGAAAAATGAGCTCATTGGGGCCAAGCTAAAATACTACGAACTTGCTTTTGAATTCAAAGCTTTCGAAAAGAGCATGGCAAAATTACATGCAATATGGAAAAACGAAATCAAAGCGCTCTCACCAAATTATTTGGAGTATGAAATTGCAGCGGAATTTGTGCTGAATGAAGCGAAGAAACAACTCGTGTGACTTGACTTTACAAAAATTTTTTAAACTCCAGTAAGAGAGCCCCTGGCGAGGATTG
Source organism: Microcaldota archaeon (assembly GCA_040757035.1). Taxonomy (GTDB): domain Archaea; phylum Micrarchaeota; class Micrarchaeia; order Anstonellales; family Bilamarchaeaceae; genus JAHJBR01. The sequence goes on from JBFLYM010000014.1 coordinate 2,584, forward strand.
AACTCGCGGCCTCGTACTAGACGGGCGGATACAAGCTCTTAACAATTATAAATTATACCGATCCACTAAAAAAACGTGGATCGCATATACGCAACCTGTCAAGATAAAACCTAAAAAACAAAATCGGAAAAACTTAGTTGGTTGCGTATATAATAATAAATGCAGATCTTGTATCAGCTTACCAAGCACGCGCTCTACCACTGAGCTACAGGAGCAAATGCGTTTTGTATTGTATGTTTATTGCGTGTTTAGATAATAAATAACTTTAGATATTAAATAACAAATAACAAAAGAATATATATTATTTACCAATGAATTCAAACTATGCGTTTCAAAGAGCTTGCGCTAATTTTCAATGAAATAGAACAAAAAAGCGGCAGACTGGAGATGACAGATTTAGTCGCGCAAATATATCAAAAAACTTTGCCTGAGGAAGCAAAAAAAATTACTTATTTTATTCAGGGGATTCTCGCACCTCCTTATTTTGGAATAAATCTTGGGATGGGTGAAAAATTCGCAGTACACGCAATTGCAAATTCTACAGGTTATTTGGAAAAAGAAATAGAACAACAATATAGAGAATTAGGTGATTTAGGACTTGTTGCTCAATTTTTTTTGGAAAAGAAAAAACAGCAGGCCCTTATTACACGCGAAATTGAAGCTTCTGAAATTTACGACGTAATGCTAAAAATTGCCAATACTTCTGGGATAGGTAGTCAGGATCTCAAAATACGCATACTTAGTGATTTGCTTAATAGCGCATCTCCTCTTGAAGGAAAATTTATTATCAGGTTTGTTGCTGGACAGCTCAGACTCGGAATTGGCGACCCTACAATACTGGATGCGCTTTCTGTTACGAAAATCGGTGATAAAAGCTTAAGAGATGAAATCGAACGCGCATATAACCTATGCGATAATTTGGGATTGGTTGCAGAATTATTCCTTCAATCATCAGAAGAAATAAAGAATTTTAGTGTAAAACCTTTTGTGCCGATAAGGCCGGCGCTTGCAGAAAGACTTGGAACACCGCAGGATATTATTGGAAAAATAGGCGAATGCGGAATAGAATTCAAATTTGATGGCTTTAGAATGCAAATACATAAAAAAGGAGAGATGGTTGAGATATATTCGCGCAACCTTGAAAAAATTACGTTCATGTACCCCGAAGTAATTCAGGCCGTCCGAAAATTAAAACAAAAAGAAATAATATTTGAAGGTGAGGCGCTTGCGTTCAATGAAAAGAAAAACAGGTTTTATTCTTTTCAGGAAACAATGCACAGAAGAAGAAAATATGGAATAGAACAGACCGCAAAGGAATATCCGCTTTATGTCTATATATTTGATATTATATACGTAGACGGAATTGAATACCTAAAACTTCCATACGAAGCGCGCAGACGCAAAATTGAGGAAATATTTCCATACGGAATCTTAAATCTTTCAAAATGCAGAATCGCGAAAAATTCTCAGGAAATAGAAGAAATATTCAACGAAGCGTTAGAAAAAGGGCTTGAAGGAATAATGGCAAAGGATTTAAAGGCGCCATATGTTGCAGGAGCGCGCAAATTCGCATGGATAAAACTAAAAAAAAGTTATGGAAAAGCGATTGATACAATTGACGCAACGATTGTCGGCTATTATCTTGGACAAGGAGCGCGCGCAGAATTTGAATTTGGAGGATTGCTTGTTGCAGTGTATAACCCAGAACGCGGAAAATTTGAAACGATCGCAAAAATAGGTTCTGGATATAGTGAGGAAGAAATGAAAAACCTAAAAAAAATGCTTTCAAAAATTAAAACAAAAAGTGCGCCACGCGATTTGGATTATAAAATAAAGCCTGATTTTTGGGTAACCCCCAAATACGTCGTTGAAATTGCGTTTGATGATATTACATTAAGTCCGATGCATTGTTGCGGACTAAAAGATAAAACCGGCTACGCGCTTCGTTTTCCAAGAATGATGAAATTAAGGAAAGACAAAAAACCGAAAGAAAGTACTACTACTCAGGAAATTATCGATATCTATCAAATTATGAGAGGAAAAATAGGAAAATAACTGTAAATGGGAAAATTTTAAACTGTTACAGACGCTATAGTAACTATATAAGTTTAATGTTTTTTATGCCTTCAAAATTTGCCCTGTTTTTTGTGAAGAGAAGCGAATTGTTTGTTATGCATATTGCAGCGTTTATCACAGATTTGGTGTTTCTATTTATGCCGTAATGCAAATCATTGCGAACGATATGTGCGGCGATTTCAGCCGCGTGCGAATCAAAATCTAAAATAGTGAAATAACCCAATAATTCTGAAATGCGTTCTTGTTTTTCTGCAACACTTCTAAGTTCAAAGAGCGTGAGCGAAGTCATACACAAATCTTCATTAGAATAAAGCTTTATTTTTTGCACTGCGTTTTCTTCGCCAATAAGGAAATCAAAGATCACTTCTGTTGAAATGCATATTTTTGTATCCATCATAAAATGAGCCTTATAAACCTCTTTTCAATTTATCGAGTAATTTACGGTCAATTTCGTCGTTGGAAAATGAACCTGCAAGTGCAAGCATATCCGTCCGTTTTCCTTTTCTTTTATTTTCAAGAGAAACCAAATATTCTATTGCTTCGGAAAAACTCATGGCTTTTGTACGTTTTATTTTATAAAGGCTTGCATAGACATCATCACGAATTGTTATCACCTTTACCATTTTTATCATGTTTTTTTATTATGTTGAATTCTCTAATACTCAAATAAATGTATTTATTAAATACATTTAAATATTTATCCTATGAGATAAGCATTACTGTTGTAAAAATTGGATAAATAATAAAATGATGTTACGAGATAAATATAAATATATTAAAAGACATAGTGCAAAGTTGTTGTCAAGGCAAACCAGATAAACCAGGTGATAAAAATGGAAGATATTGTAAAATCAGTAATGGGAAATAGTGTAAGTGAAAGTTTAAGTATCGAATCAGATACTTTAGATGAAATTAAAATAGTGACAATCGGTGTAGGCGGTGGTGGTAACAATACTATAAACAGACTTATTAAAAGCGGTGTAAAGGGCAGCGAGCTTGTTGCGATAAACACAGATAAGCAACACCTTAATATCATGCATGAAAGAGCAAAAAAAGTACTTATTGGAAAGACAATAACAAAAGGTCTCGGTGCAGGAGGCTACCCTGATATTGCGGCAAAAGCTGCTGAAATAGACCGAGCTCTCATTGAAAAAGAAGTTGATGGCGCGCATCTTGTATTTATATGCGCAGGTATGGGTGGCGGAACTGGTGGTGGTGCTTCACCGATAGTTGCACAAATAGCAAAAGAACAAGGTGCAATTGTTGTCGCAATGGTTACTTATCCATTTGCGCTTGAAAGAGCGAGAAAAAAAAGAGCCGATGAAAGCATTGCGGCGCTTAAAAAATACTGCGATTCTGTAATAATCCTTGATAACAATAGACTTGTGGAACTTGTTCCGAATCTTCCAATGCAAGAAGCGTTCGCTGTAGCTGATGAAATTCTTGCGAGAGCGATTAGCGGACTTGTTTGGACAATCACCCAACCATCGCTTATTAATATTGACTTCGCAGATGTTCGCGCAATAATGCAAGGCGGCGGAGTTGGTTTTATTGCTGTTGGTGAAGGAAAGAGTACAGATAAAGTACGCGTAGCTGCTGAAGGTGTTATTAAAAACAGATTGCTTGATGTTGAATTTGAAGGCGCAAAAGGAGCGCTTATCCACATTTCAGGTGGAAGCGACCTTACCTTGGGCGATGCGATTAAAGCAGGCGAAATAATAACAGAGAAAATGGATGCTGAAGCAAATGTAAAGTGGGGCGCACGAATACTCCAGAACTACGATGGAAAACTTGAAATTGTTGCAATAGTCACAGGTGTAAAAGGCGCTTCAATAGGAGGAGCTCGGGTCCAAGATGAGGACGAGTTAAGTTCAAGCCATTTCTTTGCAGGAGATCTTGAAGTTCTCGCGTAACCTAATCCATTTTTCTTTTTTTATATTTTTAATTTTTTTATATTTTAATTTTTCTATTTTTTGTTCTATCCGCATTGTGCAAAAATGATTTTATGGCATTCAATCCCGAAAAATTCATCGCAAATGCAGAAAAGGAAATCAAAACATTGATCGGAAGCTCAAAAGCAATAATCGCGCTTTCTGGCGGTGTGGACAGTTTTGTTGCCGCAACGCTATGCGCAAAAGCAGGAATAAACCTTGAAGCGGTCTTTGTAGATACCGGATGCATGCGAAAGGATGAATCAAAAAAAGCAAAATCCGCTTCAGAAAAAATGGGTATTCGTTTGAAAGTAATAGATGCAGCAGAACAATTTATTTCCGCGCTTGAAGGAATATCCGATCCCGAAAGAAAAAGAAAAATAATAGGTGAATTATTTATACGCATTTTTGAAAAGCAGGCGCGCGAGAGTGGCGCAATCTTTCTTGTGCAAGGTACTATTGCTCCTGATTGGATAGAAAGCGGCGGGCGTGGGCGGGATACTATTAAAAGTCATCACAATGTCGCCGGACTTCCAAAAGATATGAATTTAAAACTCTGCGAACCACTCAGAGAACTTTACAAACATGAAGTGCGCGTTGTTGGAAAAACGCTTGGGCTTCCGCAATATATTTATGAACGACAACCATTTCCAGGTCCTGGATTAGCCGTGCGTGTGGTCGGAGAAATTACAAAAGAAAAACTTGAAATAGTGCGCGAAGCCTGTAATATTACTGAAGAAGAAATAGATAACGCAAGCGCAAGTGGAAAAATGGAAAAACCCTGGCAGTATTTTGCCGCACTCTTACCTTCAAAAACAGTCGGGGTGAAAGGAGATGAACGTTCGTACAAATATACTATTTTAGTGAGGGCGGTAAAAAGTTTAGATGGAATGACTGCGAACTTTTCGGATATTCCTCAAAAAATCTTGGAAAAAATTTCCACACGAATCACGAACGAAATAAGAGAAGTCGGAAGAGTGGTTTATGATATTACAAACAAACCTCCTTCAACAATAGAATTAGAATAATTTTCTTTATCACTATCGTTTTATCATAACTTTTTCTGCGATACTGACTATATCATCCAAAGCTACATTTGTTTTCCTTTCAAATTGAGTCTGCACTACAATTAAGCTATTTTTTAGATCAACTCCTATTACTTTCCCAATATAAGTTCCGCCTTCTTCTATTACCTCCTTTCCATCCAATTTCATTTCACTAAGTACGTCTTCTCTTATAATTTTTATTATTTGTATTACGGCATAACCAACGACTATACTTATCAATATTGTAGTTAAAAAATCTGAAAAGGTTACATAAGGCGGTTCGCGATTGAGCGTCCAATCACTTCCAATCTTTAGCATCATTGTTGTCAATACTATTGCGCTTCCATAAAGTCCATACATTGTAATTACAAATTTCCTTTTTTCACTGCGCGCATCAAATGCTTTGCCAACGAGTATGCAGAGCATTGCCCATGGAACTATAAGCAATCCAGACCTTAATACATATGCAAAGGCTTTTTCATTGTATATTTGTTCAGCAATAGATTTATTGTACGCTTGATACATTACAAATAGCGAAACAGCAAACAATGCTATTGCGGCAATGTATGCGATCCAACTTGTCTTATCTATTGAAAATCTAAATTCTTGTAATATGTGAGATAAATAATTATCCAATCCAAATCCTTTACCTAGAAGGTAGAGACCAACTATTATTCCAATTGGTTGCCATCCAAAACCAAATAGACTTGCTATTGAAAACATGAAAATAAGGATTGCTGGAACACCCAAAATTATTTTAGAATAATAAGGATCCTTGAGTTTTTCTAAAATTACAAAATAGGTTTTTTCCAATTCTTTTGCTTGCTTTATTACAACCACTTTTACCGAATCTATTTTTATCCTGCTTTTTATAATTGGAATTATCTCTTCATCTGACGCGCCATCCGAAATAAATATACATCTTTCAGCGCTTGTTTCTTCCAATACTTTATCCAATTGTTTTGCAATTTCCAAATCTGCGACGTGACCAAGTATTTTATTTCCAGTGAGCGTTGCGATCACTGCATTTTTTTCATTTTTTATTTCATCAAATATTTTTACTGCGAAAAAAATAGCGTTAACATCAGAATCTTCGGCATCAACAAGCGCGAGTTTTGTTGCTGCCTTTATATTGTCTTCCCTGCCAATAAATGGACCATGAATCTTGGCTTTTTCATAAAGATCGTTGTCTCTGTCTATGCAAAGAACAAGAATGGGGTTTTCCATGTTTATTTTTCAATCAAGTGATTTATATAGTTTCGCTTGATATTAAAAACTAAAATAATTAGGTTCTAAATTTTCAAGGCTTTTAGGGTCCAGATTACCTCGCAGCAACATATCTCAAGCACGATCTGGAGATAGCTTGCGCATATCCTCTTTAAGCTGAAGACATATTCGCTTGGTGCGCATTTCCTACATGTAGCAGATCATTTGTTAGTCATTTGCACTTACAATTCCCTTCAGTTTGCAAAAGACTATTTAAAGCAACTACAGAGGTAAAAACCGCAAACAAATAGCCTTTGGTTACCCAAAGCTTTTTTACCTACTACTTGTTCCACCTGGTTTTCCCAAGCCCTAAAAATTTTAAGGGATAGTATTAAAGCACCGAAACTTTTTTAAAGCTATCCTTCCATAATAATTAATAATCATTCACACAAAAACAGAGGGATATAATGGATATAATGAGTACTCAAAAATATTTGAACCAAAAATCGCACCTAAAAAATTTGGTTGAAAAATGCAAGAACGTTTTTGGCCGTAAACTTCCATCAATAGAGGAGTCACGAAAGATAGCGACGTTTACATTGAACGAAATACCATGGGATACCTCTTTTTCTTTTACGATAGCGAGACTATTAGAAGAATACCCTGGGATCAGTAACATAAAAATATCATACATAGACGGAAGCAACTCGATAAGTTGGGAATTATGGAGACCGTTTGCTCAAATCAATTCAATGCAATTACATAATGCACTTCTTTATGCAAACACTGCAATGCAGTATGTAATAAACCGAACCTCATCACAAGAAAAAGCATTACAATTATTGAATAGTATCAATGAATTAATCCAATTATCAAATGACCATCCGGATACTCTTCAAAGAACAATGCAAGCAATTATCTCTATTAGACCAGACCTATTTTTTGATATAGTATTACAACAACAACGAAATCTACAAAACCTACAAAAAAAGATTCAGAGCCTGAAAAAAATAGATTGACTTTAAAAACGAAACCTCAAAAGCGCAGCGATCCCACCAAGTCCCTTTAATCTTTGACCAGACTCTGCTTCTGAAGACAATATCGCTATTGCTGCTTTTTTTTCTGCGTTTTCTACAAGATCTTCAATTTTTTTATCGGTTCTTAGCAATTCGTCAAGCACGAGCACTGTTTCGGCTGCGCCAATCTCTACAGCCTTTTTAACTTCATCAAACCCATAGACCGCAAGTCCGTCTTCTTTGCTTATGTGAACTATAACTTTTTCAATTAATGCAATCTCTTTTTCAATTCTTTGTTCGCCAATAATACGGCTTATTACCCCATTTTTCAGCAACTCGGTTATTCCGTTCCTTTCGGCATAGTTGACGTGCTCAAAGACAGCGCGTTTCACAAGATTAGGATTCTTTTTTTCAAGGTATTCTTTAAAATTGTCTTTTTCAAATCCTGGTCCTGCAATTATATAGCGCTCTTCATGCGCCTCTATTTCCCTCATTATTTCTGCATAGTAACTTTGTTTTTTTTCATCAAATTTTTCATCCCGCTTGCGCGCATTGCTATAAAATTCGGGTCCGTATTCTATTCCATAAGCCATTACAAGCGCGGCAAGCGCCTTTTCATCATCCATTACTATTATTCGGATTTTTGGTTTTTTTGCTTCTTTTTCAGCTTCCCTCAATCTTTTTATATGGTGCGCTTTCCATTCTTCTTTTATTATTGTGATTTTTTCATTTTTTTCTACATCGAGTGTATGATATTTTCCATGTTGTACAAATTCCTCTGGCGTTCCTGATATTATCTTTCCGCTTAATCTAAGCGCATTCGCGTATTTCGCGAATTCAATTTTTTCTATTATTATTCTAATAAAAACCGATTTCTTTTCTTCTTTGTCGCCTAATTTCACGCTTCTAAGAGTTCTTGCTTCAGCGAAATCGTGCGGCGCAATTATTCTTTCTAAATGCCACAAATCATCCAGTGTTTCCGGGATAAGAACAACTTCGCCGCTTTTTTTATCTAATTTCAAAATACGCATAATATTATTTTTTGGGCAAGCTTAATATTATTTTATTTTTCATCTCTCTCCTTTCCTTTTCCCTTTTTCTCGTCATCTTTTGTTTTATTCCAGTCTGCTTTACTTGGACAATTATTTCCTATACACATCTCAAACCTATTTCCTTTTTCGCGTATTATCAATACTATTGGCATATTGTCTATTTTACATAGTTTGCCGGTAGGTTTTGGAAACCCATATCTTGGAAGTGGAAACGAATTCTTGCAATTTGGATAATTCGTACAACCGATAAAATTGCTTGTTTTGAACTTGATTATTTTTAGATTACCACTGCATAGATTGCATTTACCAACTATTCTATCCTTAAGCTCTGTTTCGTCAAGTACAAGCTTGAGTTCTTGCCCTATTTTTTTCTCATTTTGCTTGAACTCGTTTAGAATTTCGATAAGCGCATTCTTTCCTTCTTGTACAACAACCTCCTTTGTTATTTCATTAGTTTGAATTTTTTCCATATCATCCTCTATTTTACGCGTGAGTTGTTCGTCCAAAATATGTGGCGCATTCTTTTTCAATGCATGATAAACCGCTAATCCAAAATCAGTAACTTCAATCGTTTTTCCACGAATGTAATCTCTGCTAAAGAGAGTATCTATTATTACAGAGCGCGTTGCCTTAGTTCCCAGATGTTTTCCTTCAAGTTCTGAAATAAGCGACGCTTGGGTATATCGCTTTGGCGGTTTCGTTTCTTTCTTTTCCAATTTTTTATCAGTAATTATAACGTTTTCGCCTTTTGTAAATTCAGAAACAATAATATCTTCAACCGTGTAATAATCGCCATAGAATGTTATCCAACCAGGTTCGGTTATTCTTGATCCATTTGCAAGCAACAATTCGTCATTGCAATTTAGTGTTATTTTTGTGAGTTCTTTTTTTCCGATCGGCGCAAAAACCGAGATAAATCTTCGTACTATCAAATCATATAATTTTGCCTCCTTTCTTAATATTCCTTGCTTTCCTTGTTTTTCCTGCATTTTTTTGTAAATACCGGTTGGATGAATTGCCGGATGCGCAGGATCTTCTTTTTTTCCTTGAAAGGGTTTAAACCATTTGTTTCTGATAAGTTCATTTGCGTGTTCTCTATATTCTGGAATTTCTGCGATTTTTTTGATTATATTCTGGAGACCTAAGCTCGGAGGCAATTTTTGCGAGCTAGTTCTTGGATAAGAAATATAAGAATTTTCATAAAGCGATTGTGCGAGTTCAAGTGTCTGGGACGGAGCGAATCCGAATAATTTATATGCTTCCAATTGAAGGTTTGTTAGATCAAATGGTGGGTAAGGGTAAATCGGTTTTTCCTCTTTTTTCACATTCTGGATTATTCCGCGCGCTCCAATTTTTTCAAAAACAAGCTTCGCTGACTTCTCATCCAAAAATCTATCCTGCGCGTGCTTAAACGCGGTATTTTTTGCGTATGCGAAAATTTCCCAATAAGGTGTTGGAACAAAATTTTTAATTTCAATCTCGCGTTCCGCAAGAATTCCGAGCGTTGGTCCTTGTACTCGCCCTATGCTCATTATTTTGAATCCTTTGTTTTTTATTATTGCGCTCATAAGCGCACGCGAAAGGTTTATGCCGTAATACCAATCCAATACATGCCTCGCTTCTCCAGCATACGCGTTGGAATAATCCAATTCGCCAACATTTTCGTATGCTTCGCGTATATCGCGCGGAGTTAGCGCAGAAAAGCGCATTCTTTTTCCGTTTTCTTTTTTATAACAAAAGCGAAAAACATTATATCCTATCAGGCTTCCTTCTATATCATAATCCGTTGCTATTACTAATTCGTCTGCCCGCATCGCGAGTTGAGTTAGCAGATCCACATATCCTTTTGTATAATACGCGCTTTTGCTCGCTTTGTACGATGGCACCCATTCAATATCAAATGTTGGATAACTCTTTGTTTTTGTTTTTTCTGTTAATGTGAATATATGGCCTACGGCTGGCGCCACAATTACTATTTTTCCATCAACAATTGTCTCATAATAGCTTACGCTACCAACAGATTTTCTTGTAACTTTGGAACCAATGAATGCAGCTATTTTACCAGCTACTTTTGGTTTTTCTGCTATAATAATTTGCATAAATCTTGTCTTTACGCATTAAGTTTAAATTTATTGCGTAGTCAAAACAAATAGAAACAGTAAATCCGCAAGTAAGTAAAAAACCCTGTATTTCGGATTAAACTTAGCCTTTATTCGAATTCGAGTCAGTGTTGTAAAAAAACCAGTGTTGTAAAAAATGTTCGGAACTGAAAACCTCTGAACGATTGCTTTATAAATCTTTCGCTACTATTTATTATTCCTTGAATTTTCAGGGCTTGAGAAAACCAAGTGGAGCAAGTGGTTGGTAAAAAAGCTTTGGGTAACCAAAGGCCATTTGTTTGTGGTTTTTGCCTCTGTGATTGCTTTGAGTAGTTACTTGCAAAATGAAGGGAATTGTATTTGCATTTGACTAATAGATGACCTGTCGCATGCAGAAGATGCGCACCAAACGGATATATCTCCAGCTTAAAGAGGGTAAGCGTAAGCAGACCTTAGGTCGTGCTGGATTTATGACACCGTGAGGTAGCTTGGACTCTAAAAGCCCTGAAGATGAATTTAATTCTTTTTATAAATTTAATTCTTCTTATGTATTGCTGTTTAAATATTGTTTGAACATTACTTGACAACGTATAATATTCTAACTGTATCTTAAATCAATAATATCTTCTACGTTCGGACCTGTACCAATAAGAGTTACAGGCACACTTATTTCTTTTTCAACTAATTTTATGAAGTCTTGCGCGTCTGGTGTAAGATTTTTAAATTTCCTCACGTTTGCATTGCCCGGAAATTTAATATCTATCTTAGTAATCGCTATTTGAGTTGCACTATTTATTTTTGCTGCTAATCTCAAATCATCAAAATGTAAGTCTTTACTTATTCTCCTTGGCCTACCGGTCACAGTTCCATATTCTTGATAATTAAGTTTTACTGCTTCCTCTGTTGAAATTTCACTTTTAAAAGGACCATTTCCAACTCTGGTGGTATATGATTTGATAACCATAATAACTTCATCTATGGCTTTCGGACCCAAACCAACATCTGCGGCTACTGTAGAAGCTGTGGTATCTTTACTGGTTACAAATGGATATGTCCCATAAAGGAGTGAAAGCATAAATCCTTGGCTTCCTTCTATCAAAACATTTTTTGCTTCATTGACTTCTTTTGCTACGTCAGTAAGAAATGGCTTTAATTCAGGAATTTCAGAGACCAAAACTGCAGTCCTATTCACTCTATCTGCAATTGCTGGTCCGCATCCTTTTCCAGTTGTTCCGATTTTTTTTGAATTTTCGTTTTTGTCACATTCTAAATGCTTTGGCAAGATCACCGTTGCACGATAATCAATTCCAATTCGTTTTTTGCTATTTGTCAATTCCGCTTCAAAGAAAAAACGTTCTGGACTTATAAGGACGCCAGCGCCGATTAATAGACGCGCATTCTCATTGACAAATCCGCATGGAACCATTCTTAAACCATATTCAGTTCCCTTCCATATAATTTTATGTCCTGCGTTTGGACCAACTCCTGCGCGTGTAATTACCTCGAAATTATCTTTTAGCGCTAAATAACTGATAATCTTTCCTTTTCCTTCATCGCCATATTGCCCTCCTACTATGATATATTTCACGTTTCCACTATTTTTTCTGACTTGCTTATTTATATTTTATTTTTCTTACATAACCGCAAGAATTGCATTTATACATTATCCGTTTGTTTTTGTTATCAAAATCAATTGAAACGCTTTTTCCCGGACGCCAGAAAAAAAAGCACTTTCTGCAAAATGATAGTTTTTGCTCTTTTGTCAATTTCACTTTATTTTTGTGTACGATTGCAAACACAAGTTGCATGTACCTTTTTGATCTTTCAGGATGATACGCAAAGGTTCTTTGCGCTTCATTAAAAAGAACAGCTATTCTTTCTTCACAAATTTTTTTTATTGAATCTTTTCGAACACCACAAATATATCTAGATGGATTTATATTGACCGCCTTACAACTAATTACACCTATTTATTTTGAGTTTCGTGCTGTTAATTTGCATGTAAAAGTTTTTAAATCTCTATATCAAAATAACATTCTTAAAGTGCTTAAAATACCTAAAATACTCAAAATGCCGGATGGTATGCAAAAGAAAAATACAATAAAAACATATTCAGAAGCAGGTATTGATTTAGGTAAAGTGAAATTTATTCAGGATAAAATAAATAGTATTATTTTTGCAGGAAAAAAGAATGCGCTTATCGGGCATTATGCGGGAATAATGGATTTCGCTAAGCGCAAATTAGCTATTCATACTGATGGTGTTGGAAGCAAAGTGCTTGTTGCGCAGGAAATGGAAAAATATGATACTATAGGAATAGATGCAATCGCCATGAATGTTAATGATATAGTATGCATTGGCGCATTTCCGCTTGCAGGAGTAGATTATCTTGCGCTCGCTAAAGAGGACGATTTTCTTGTTGCGGAAATATTTAAAGGGCTAATTGCAGGCGCAAATGAAAGCGAAATAGAAATACTTGGAGGCGAAACCGCAATAATGCCAGAAATAATAACAGGTGGAAAAAGACCATTTGATCTCGCGTTTACAATAATTGGAGAATGCCGAAAATTAATTACTGGAAACGAGATAAAACCAGGAAACATCATTATTGGACTCCAGAGTTCTGGTTTGCATAGTAATGGTTTTACGCTCGCGCGCAAAGTATTAAACACAAAAAAATGGGGTGCCGAAATGCTCACACCTACAAAGATTTATTCAAAACTATTACTCGAAATGATTTCGCGCTGCGATATAAAAGGATTGGCGCATATAACAGGCGGCGCATTCTCAAAACTCATGCGCTTAAATAAAAAATATGGCTTCCTTTTGAACAATATTCCAAAACCAAAACCAATTTTCCAAGCTCTTTATAACGAGATCAACAATATTCGGGAAATGTATCGCACATTTAACATGGGTATAGGTATGTGCATAATTACTGACAAAAAATACAATGAACATATTTTTGCGCTCGCAAAAAAATACAATACGGCTGCTTTTTTGATAGGTGAAGTTATCACCAAACCAGGAGTATGGTTGGAGCAAGACAAGCGAAAAATAAGGTTGGATTAATGCCGATAAAGGAATGATAAAGGAATGGAATGGTTATAAGAATATGGAGATATAGAAATATGAGGATATAAAAATATGAGGATATAAAAATATGAGAATGTTGGTGAGTCTATGCAAATTGTAAATGATACAAATTTCAAAAGCGAAGTTTTAGAAAGCGAAATTCCAGTAATAGTAGATTTTTATGCAGATTGGTGCGGACCATGTAAAATGTATGCTTCAACATTTGAAGCGCTAAGCGAAAAATTTGCTGGAAAAGTAAAGTTTGTAAAATTAAATGTGGATAACGCAATGAATACCGCACGCGCTTATTCTGTGATGAGCATTCCTACAACAATTTTATTTAAAAACGGAAATGCAATAGCAAATATTTGCGGCGCATACAACAGTGCAGATTTGGAAAATTGGATACACGCAAAAATTTGAATGTTTTTTAGGCGTGCGCTCAAACCATGATATCAGAAAACAAAACGCAAAGTAATTTATAAATATTGACGGCGTTCTTTATTTATGCTTGATGAAAACGAATTAAAAAATGAATTAAAGAATGCGCTGGAAAAAGATGATGCGGAAATACATACGCTTGATGCCCTAAATTATATACGGTTCAGAAATACATACAAAAAAATAGAACGCGGAAGCGTAATTACAAAAGATGATTTTTTCCCAGGATTTCCGCATATAAAAAGAATTTTTACCTTAGAAAAAGGTTTAAAAAAAAATGTCTTAAGCGACTTTGTTTTTGCAGAAGAAAAGATAGACGGTTATAACCTGCGCGCGGTGCTCATAAACAACGAAATCTATGGATTGAGCCGCGGAGGAATAATTGATTTGTTCTCAACCGAAAAACTACGCGAACTCATTCCAAAAAAAGTTTTTGAAAGGAAAATAATGCTTTGCGGTGAGATGATTGGTAATACACCATACACGAAATCAACAAAAAATTATGATGTAAAATACTATATCTTTGATATTTATGATTTAGAAAAAAAATACTATTTCCCTCCAGAAATGCGCTATCTATTTTTGAAAGAGAATAAACTTTATCCAGCGCCATATCTTGGAAAATTTAACCAGAGAAATGACATAGACAAAATTAAACGATTAGTACTAAATGTGAATAAAGGCGGCATGGAAGGAATTGTATTCAAATCTATAGACAGAACACAGATAGTAAAATATGTAAATCCTAATGCGGATATTGAAGATGTTGCAAACACAATAAAAATGCTATTTGATATGCCGGTAGGATATTTCAACCAAAGACTTTTACGTTCGGCCATTTTCATAAAAGAACATAAATTAGACAGTGGGATATATGGAAGGAAACTAGGAGAAGGTATATATAAGAAATTTGCTGAAGGACTTAAAATGCTTGAACGCGATGGAATGATTTATGATGAATTTGAGATAATAATAAAAAATCGCGCAGTTTGGGATGAGTTAAAATCGCACATGAGCAAAGAAGTAAAATTACAAACGGTTTTTGAACGTGAAGAAAATGACAAAATGCGTATACGATTTAGGAAAGTATATATAAAAAGCACTAAAAAAATTAGAGCGTTTATAAATGGAAGGGGGATTACCGATTAAAAGGAGGTAGTTATATGAATATACTCGTGACTGGAGGCGCAGGATTTATTGGTTCAAACATTGTTGCTGCGTTACTTAAAGAAAAACATGATATAACAGTGCTGGATAATTTTCATAGTAGCAAAGGGAATCAAAATCTAAAAGGACTAAATGTCACATTAATAAAGGGCGAGGTTGGTAAAATCGATAAATTAAATATTGAAAAACCAGAAGTGATTTTCCACCAAGGCATATATTCGTCTTCGCCAATGTATAAAGAAAATCCGCGTCTTGTTGCAAAAGCCATTGATGACTTTATTGTGCTTTTGGAATTCGCAAAAAAACACAGCGCACAAGTGATTTTTGCTTCCACTTCATCAATATATAACAATATCGCGCCTCCGCATAAAGAAAATAGTGTTCCAAAAATTACCGATTTTTATACTGAAACCCGAATAACAATGGAGCGCATTGCTGAACTTTACAATAATCTATATGGTATGAAAATCATTGGACTAAGATACTTTTCGGTTTATGGCCCGAATGAAAAAAGCAAGGGACAATATGCAAACTTAGTCTCTCAGTTTTTATGGGCAATGATGAAAAATGAAATACCAGTAATTTATGGCGATGGAACTCAAAGCAGAGATTTTATCTATGTTGAGGACGTAGTGCGTGCGAACATACTTGCAATGAAGTCAAAATTAAGATTTGGGATATATAATGTCGGAACAGGAAAAACATACTCGCTTAATCAACTTATAGATATACTTAATAAAAAACTTGGAACAAAAATAAGACCGTGCTATGTAGAAAATAAAATAAAAAATTATGTGCAGACTACACTCGCCGATACTACAAAGGCAAGAAATGAGCTAAGTTTTAATGCAGAGGTTACGCTTGAGCAGGGAATAGAAAATATAATTCTTTTAGAAAGAAATCTAAAGAAAAAACAACAAAATTAAACCAAAATAAACAACCAAATTAAAATAGGGGAATAATGAAGACAAAGGCTTTTATGAAAAAATAGGTGAAATAACTGGAAAATAATTATTAAGCTAAAATGAAGATTATAAACAAATGTTTATAGAATTTGCGAAATTTCGGTCAGCATATATCACAAAATTTCAAAATAACACCAAAAAATCATAAGCTAGAAGCGAGATCGGCAAATACTTTTTTGAATTTTGCAACTTGCTGTTTCTTATTAAATGGTATCGCAAGTTCACGAAACTTCTTCGAATATACCCGCTTTGTATTTTCGGAAAGACAGAGAAAACGTTCGATTTCATCCACGCTTTTTTCTACATCAAAAGGGAGGACAAATCTTCGATCTACTTTCTCAGCGAACTCTTTGGTACCAGTCCATTCCGAAACAAAGGTTGGCACGCCAGCGAGCATGGTTTCCAATGTGGAAAGAGGAGCAGTGTCATATCTTCCGAAATGAATCGCAAGTAGAGAAGATGATACAGTATCGCAGAATTGAGTATCTTCAGGTATTTGACCGATAGTAATTTTATCAATATTTCTGATTCCAGCAAAGTATTTTTCTGGGATTCCTTTTGTAACCAATCTAAGTCGCAAATCATGATTGCGCAAACAAAGCGCATCGAAAACCGTCAGCAGAAAATCAATACCTTTATATTCGATTGAATTGCCTATGCAGATTATATTTTTCGAGTTCGCGTCGTACTTGGTTTTAGAAAGATAGGAGTATTTAATATCAGAAACGAAAGGATGAACAACTTTAATTGGTTTGTCAATGTCTTTTTTGCGTAGAAAATCTGCGCACATTTGTGAAACCGGAAGAAAGGCATCAACCTCGCGGATAAGACTTCTTAGGAGCACTGATGAAAAAGGATCGATTTTATTATTCATTATCTTAAAGATTTTTGGAGAAGCAAACAGTTCGATTATTTTTAGATTTTTCTGAAACAATCGTTTGTAAAGTGATGCATATTCATAAATTGATTCGCTGAGCACAACATCCGCACTATTGAGCTCATTTCTACGAAAATTCGCAATAAAATGCGCAGCTCTTACTACCTTATAGAATGGTACGTCCGGAGTTGGAACATCTAGCGAAACTATTGTATTGCAGACTGATTCGAAAAACGCCCTGTGTACATAGTGAGACTGCGTTCCTGCCATTAGACCAACAATCTCCATTATAATCACATTTTGATTTTAAGCCAATTTACATAACGCTTAATTCCTTCAGCAAAAGAAATTTTTGGCCTCCATCCAAACGATTTTATTTTTCGTATATCAAGTAACATATCGGTGATATCGCCAATCCAGCCGCCTGATTCCCCAGTATACTCAAATTTTGGAGCTAAATTCATTGATTTTGCAATGAGTTCGGCAATTTCATCCACAGTATGTCTTTCTTCACTTCCCACATTGAAGATATCGAAAATTTTTGATTGCTTTTCAAATACCGTTAAAATTGCTGAGATACAATCCGAAATATAAAGATAGGACTTGTTTTGTTTTCCGTTCCCTAATATCTCAAGTTTTTTCTGATTTTTTTTTAGTTTTTTGTAAAAATCGAACATTACTCCACACCGACTTCTTTCACCAAATATGTTGGCGAGCCGGAGCACAGTGCATCTCATATTATAGGTATGAGCGAAACTTGAGCAGTACGCTTCGCCTGCTAATTTGCTTGCACCATAATTGCTTATCGGAAATGCTGGGTGGATTTCAGGTGTCGGTATCACTTTAGCGGTTCCGTAAACAGCAGAAGTAGAGGCAAAAATAACATTTTTCACATCGGCTTTTCTGCATGCTTCAAGTACATTGAACGTTCCACGAACGTTTAATTCGAAATTTGTTTTCTGTGTGGTTGCGCTTTCCTTTACATTTGGATCCGCAGCAAAATGGAAAACAACTTCAGCACTGTTCAGCAAGCCAGTAATTTCATCATTTACAATGTCACTTTTTACGAATTCAATATTTGAATTGATATTTTTCCTATCGCTTGTCGAAAGATTATCCAATACAAGCACATCACTTTTCCATTTTGCAAGTAGGGCGTCAGAAAGATGGCTGCCTATGAAACCAGTTCCACCAATGATTACAACCCTCATAAAATTACCTTAAAAAATTTTGAAGTAACATATTATATACCGCTAACTAAATAATTCAGTATTTTTCGCGTACCGCTAACGTATCGCTAATGAACAAATGCGCATTATGGTTAGTGGATCTAAAGCAGAGAAATCATTAAAAGCTTTTTCTTCATAGTTTTCAAATCAAGAAATGAAGATCTTTCTTTGTCTTTTACTGTATTTTTAATTAACTAGCGAATACTATATTGAATATTTATTTTAGTAAACTTGTGAGAACATGGATATTGTAATCGCGCATCCTTTTTTAGATGTACCGGGCGGTTCGCGTCGCGTCGTTCTTGAAATAGCAAAAAAATTCAATCCTGTAATTTACACTGTTCCATTTAGACCCGAGTCAAAGTTTTCAGAATTTGGCGAATTTGATATACGCGTCCTTCCGCATTCGCTTATGGAAAAACCGTTTTTCTTCATAAAGAATGATCTTAGGCGTTCAAGCGCGGTAGTTGCCGGACTTCGCTATTTTTCTACTAAGATAACGGATGATTATGATTTGATAAATGCGCATGGTACACCTAGCGAATGGATAAGAAACAAGAATGAACGCGTTGTATGGTACTGCCACAGCCCGAATCGCGAGGCGTTTGATTTGTATGAATTTAGAATGAGGGAACTTTCGCTTCCGAAAAAAGTGCTTAATATGGCGCTTATTTCTGGCTACAAAGTGTTAGAGTACTGCACCGTACCAAAAATAGAAAAAATAATCGCTAATTCAGAAATCACGAACCAGCGAATAAAAAAATACCTAAATCGCAATGACGCAGAAGTTATAACTCCAGGAGTGAATGAAAAAGAATTTGTAAATCAAAGCTATGAAAAATATTTTCTCTATCCTTCGCGTATAGTTCCTGAAAAAAGATTTGAATATGCGATAGAAGCGTTCGGCTTCTTTTGCGCAAAAAATAAATCTAGGAACTTCAGGAGCTCAAGAAATTGGAAACTTGTGATAGCAGGTTTTCTTCCGAAAAAAGAGCGAGAACTGAAATATCTTGAAAAACTTAACAAGCTTGCACAAGGCCACAATATAGAATTTAGACTTGATGTGAGCGAAAAAGAGCTCAAACTTCTTTATGCGAATTCATATGCCGTACTTTTTTCGGCAATAAATGAAGATTGGGGATTTGTTCCACTCGAAGCGATGTGCTGTGAAAAGCCATGCATATCTGTAAATGAAGGTGGTCCAACATATTCCATCATAAATGGAAAAACAGGTTTTTTAGTGAATTCAATCAATGAAATGGCTGAAAAAATGTGCTACCTCACCGAAAATCCGAATGTAAACGAACAAATGGGAAAGGCAGCGCGAACTCATGTTTTAAAAAATCATACTTGGAAGATATTTCTTGACAAAATAGAGCGTGTCTTCAAAGAAGTCGCATCTACAAGTTGATGACTAAGTTACCTAAGTTTACCCTATCGACTATGACAACTAATTGAGTTCTGTCTTCTAAAACCTCAATCGTTTTTGACCATAAGCTTTATAAATTTTATTGTCATATAAGATATGACAACTATGAGCTTTA
>JBFLYM010000015.1:0-22163 GCA_040757035.1 Microcaldota archaeon
TCTGTATCAACCCCAAAAAGAAAAACAGATGTTGATAGTAATACAACAAGGTCTGTATCAACCCCAAAAAGAAAAACAGATGTTGATAGTAATACAACAAGGTCTGTATCAACCCCAAAAAGAAAAAACGATTCGTTGGGGGAGGGTCAGGAGGACCCTCAAACTGGGGAGGGGACGAAGCCCCCTCTGCGGTTCGGTGAGAATCCTGCTCTCGGCGTTTTTTTTACTTTTTAATCTTACGGAAGTTTTCTCTTAATTTTGTTGCGATGTCTAGATGTTCTTTAACTTCACACACAGTGTTGTTGTATACGTCTTGTATAGATACATGCTGGAATGAGAATATACTAGTATTCTTTAATTGCTCTTCTAATTGTTTAGTACAAAAGGTATATTGCGTACAATTTCCCAATTCGCCAAATGTTTTTTCATTTTCTTGAAGTTTCGGCAATATGGTGTCTCTGATAAATTTCTCTAATGCATATTCTCCGCGCATTTGTGCATCTATTGAGCTCCATTCTCCGAGGTTGGTCTGCATAGATTTCAAGTCGATAATAATTTTTTCTAACTTTATTTCAGCATGAGAACAAATATACAACACATAGCATTCTGTATTAGGTCCATCGGCCACACTAACTATACTTCCAAATTTAGAGAATGTATATATTACAGGTCCAATATTAATGGTTGTCTCAAAACCTGCATTTGGATTTGGTAAATTTGATCGTACAAAAATTGCGATTGTCTCATTAAATCGCATCGGTAGTTCTATATGTGTATTAGTTGGTATTCCGGTTATAGCTTCCATCTTTCCAACCTCAAATCTCTTTTTAAAAATTTGTTCTACAGCGATAACTGAATTAAGATTTTCGGAAGCTATATTTATAGTTATTCCTTCATCATTCGTCTCAAGTGAACTTGGATTGATAAATAAACCTACATTTGGTGTTATCTTATGACCTTGTTGTAATATATAAAAAGGAATTTTCCATCGCTTATTTTCACCTAAAGAAACATCGGGTATATTTAGAAAATCATTGCTGTTGCCATGGTAGTTGTTGCTAATTATATGATATTGTTTGGGATAAATTAAAAGGGCTCCTGTTATTATTTGCTTATCAGATAATTGGTCTAACACACTAGATTCTCTTAATAATGATGACATAGGAATTTCTTTACAATGCTGAGATAATAATTTATCACCAAAAACTTTATGTGCCTTTGTCCAAGAAAATTTTTCTTTCGTCATCATTACTACTTGATTCTTTTTTGGAAGATCCAGTATCTTTACATCATTAGAAATTTGCAGTATATTTGTTTTCATAGATTCATCTTTTTGATATTGTTAGATATATTATACTGTAATATTTTTAAATAACTATTATTTAACACAATTTTTTAGTACAAACAAACTATTTAAATCTTAATAGCACTTTATTTTATGAGACTATGTTAAAAAATACTGATTCTGAGATTTATAATGCAATGCAAAAGGAATTATACAGACAGAAATATGGATTGGAATTGATTCCTTCAGAGAATTATGCATCTAAGGAAGTTATGGAAGCAATGGGTTCCTGGCTCACAAACAAATATTCGGAAGGCTATCCTGGAAAAAGATATTATGGTGGAAACCAATTCATTGACGTAATTGAAACCATCGCAATAGAGCGCGCGAAAAAACTCTTTGGCGCAGAACACGCAAATGTACAGCCATATTCAGGTTCGCCAGCGAATCAAGCAGTATACATGGCAACTATACCAATGGGTGAAAAAGTAATGGGTATGGATCTGGCGCACGGCGGGCATCTTACTCATGGTTCGCCCGTTAATTTTTCAGGCAAATGGTATAAAATGATCACTTATGGCGTTGATAAGGAAACCGAATTAATAGACTATGATTTGATGCATAAAAAGGCAATAGAAGAAAAACCAAAAATGATTATAGTTGGCGCAACCGCATACCCGCGCAAATACGATTTTAAAAGAATACGCGAAATTTGCGATGAAATAAATGCGCTTGCGTTCGCAGATATAGCGCACATTGCAGGATTATGTGCAACAGATGTGCATGAAAATCCAGTTCCTTATTTTGATGTGGTTTCTACAACCACGCACAAAACACTACGCGGTCCGCGCGGGGCAATAATAATGTCAAAAATTCAGTACGCGCAGGCGATAGACAAAGCGGTATTTCCTGGACTGCAAGGCGGTCCGCACGACCATACTACTGCTGCAATTGCGGTCGCGCTCAAAGAAGCGTCTCTTCCATCGTTCAAAGATTACGCGCAACAGATAGTAAAAAATGCGAAAGCGCTCGCAGAAACGCTTGCCAGCCATGGTTTTAGGCTTGTTTCGGGCGGAACAGACAATCATTTGATTTTGATAGATCTGAGAAACAAAAATATAACAGGTAAAGAAGCGCAAATACTTTTAGATTCTGTTGGAATAACAACGAATAAGAATATGATTCCGTTTGATCCATCTACCCCATTTAATCCTTCTGGTTTAAGACTCGGAACTCCTGCATTAACTTCGCGCGGAATGAAAGAAAGCGAAATGAAAGAGATTGCAGATTTTATAAATAGAGTATTGGAAAATAGGAATGATAATGAAGTATTAAAAAAAGTAAATAACGATGTTAAAAATTTGTGCGAGAGGTTTATGATATATAAAGATTTATGATATATTAAAGCTAATATAGATATATCTCAAACGTCGCCAAAGTTTCGCGATCCCCGTCAACAAGAACAACTATTCTGCTTACCTTTGCTATATTGCGTGTTTTGGATGGTGCTGGAATACCAAAATTAGCAACGAAAGTACCGCTACTTTCTGTAACATTGATAAACATATTATATGGGCAATTGAATCTATGTTTTAGTTCATTTAGAGCTAGATTCTCGGCTTGGAGGTCAGTTAAACTGGTTTTGTTTATACGTTTATCTTCCTGTGAAATCGCAAAGGAAAACGGACTAATCATATAATCGCTTATGCGCATAGCTTGTTTTGTTAATTCCTCATCTTTTGATTCAAGCATTGATTTAACACCAAACCAATAATTTACAAAAGAGATAAATGTCAATGTGAAAATTATTGAAGCAACTATTGCATCAAAACTGAAATATTGGCCTTTTTTGTGATTTTTTCTCATGATTGACCTCTTTCTTTTTTAACATCCTTGGGAGAGTGTTAAATTTTCTCCGTTATTGTAAAAATTAAGCATTCCAAGGCTAGTGTTTATTTCATAATAGATAGATGAGGAAGTGATAAATTGGGAAATACAGCTTCCTTCAGAATGCAAAGTTATATTCCCAATTTGATATATATAGGACAGGTTATTTTTATCCCAACTTATAAGTAAAAATGCATTATTTTCCCCAGGGTCTGCAGACTTAAATTGAATTTTATATGGATATCCTAATATTTTCTTTTCAAAATTCATTGTATAATTAAATCCGCGTTGGCCCAACATTGCGGTGTTCATGTATACTGCAAAATTTTCACCGAATGACCTTATATATAGTGAATCTTTCTCCATTTTTTCTGTATTTTGTATAAAAAAAATTACCGAATATGCACTTAGTACAATGATAAGAAAAGTTGAAGAATAAATAAAAAATTCAGCTGCAACCTGCGCCTTTAAATTCATCCAAATTCACCCGTTGCTTAAATTAACCTTTCCATTATTCATACTAAGAACAACGCTCGCAATTCCTCTTTTGGCAATACTAAAGTCAGTTGTATCCGCAAAGAATGGATGAGAAATCTCATACACCCCGCTTGAACTCGTGAGATAGAGTATTATGGTATGATTAGAAATCGTAAGATTTTTAGTGTTTGATGGAAAATCAAGAAGAATAGTACGTTTTGAGGCATTGCCCTCTAGATATACTTCATTTATATTATCTGAGAGATATTGAACTGTGGCTTTTCCGTGGGAAAGCGAAAAATCATCAAGCCTCAATTGAGATATCGCAAGCGCTGCCAAAATAATTGGTATTGAAAATGCAATCAATATGGCAACCGTTATCAATACTTCAAAACTGGATTGCGCCTTCATCTCCTTCATTTATCACACCTTGCGCGACCATCGTTACATGCTATATTTACAAGATTATATATTGTAAGCGAATTGTCGCTCAACCTAAAATGTCCAAGTGGTGCATCTGTACCAACATCTATCGAACACATTTCAAATGTCTTGCAACCTGGCATTCCGCGTATTTTTATACCCATAGTTTTATTAAAAAATTCCCAATCCACCCGACTATAATTTTCATATTCAATTAAATTCTTTCCACCAGTCCATTCTCCAACCAAAAAAGATTCCATCCCAAAATTCGTGCTACTGAGCGAAAGCGCATTGCCAGAAAGCCTTTGCACATAAGATGGAGCGCGGCTGGAATTTAAGTAGTACGTGCAAATCGTTGCGTCACGCAAACCTTCAATATCATATATTGAAATAGAATAATTCTTTTTTGAAACATTGCTTTTCACTTCTTTTCCGGAATATTTGGCGATTATAAGTGCGTAATGCTTATTTTCAGGACCATTGAATTTTAATATATCAAAATTAGGAACAACTGCGAATGCTTGGTTTTCAGTTAACTGATTTTTGATCTCCATATCGCCGGATAAATTATAAGTTATTGCCATAAACGTTTCAGTTTCGCTTGGTGGACTTGTTGTAGTATTCATCACTGGTTCATTTGTTAATATGTATGCCCCAAATTGCGAATAATCAGACACCTTGATTGTGTCATTATACGTACCAACTAATATATAATGTCGTTTTCCGATCAGTGAATTAGTTGCACTATCGTTTGCATTAACCAATTCTCCATAAAAAAAGCCTTGTCCTTGTTTTCCAACGTTGATATTTTTGATGTCAAGCTCCAATGGCGTATTATTGGTATAAATTTGTTTTTCAATATTCATTGATAAAGAAGGTATTTTTTGGGATTCCCTTTTTATCATTGGATCTGGAAATCCTTCTATGCTAAAATTTTTTTCCAAGTGAAAAGTGCGATTAATAGAAATTGTTGATAGCCGATCGCTAACAGAAATAGAAATATTCATCATCATACTAAAAGTAGTTATATCAACTTGGTTAAGATCTGTATCGGTTATTTCAAACTTTTTAATTTCTAATCCTGCTTTGGATAAAATAGAATTAAGATTGTTGGATAATGCATATAAAGTGTATATGTTTCGTTCATCATCTGAATAATTAAGCTCGTTCCCATCAAAATTATCATTTGAAGTGCCGTTAACTAATACATCAAAAAATGCTCGTCTAAAATAAAACAATTCATCACTGCTATGATTTTTTAAGGTATGGGAATTATTTGATGAATAATCGTTTATTTTAAAAAGAGCATAATTCCCTGAAATATCAAAAAATTTCATGAACTTGTTATGAGTGAGTTGTGAGGATAGATCCTCCAAGCTTAATGCTCTAAATTTCTCAGATGAAACCTTTTCAGAAATTTCCACCGCATTTATCCATGCAGTAAAATAAATGAAGATATAGAGAATTGAAATAAATACAATGAGTACGAAAAAAAATCCTTTTGAGGTTTTTGTTGTTTTTGTTTTCATGAAATTACCTATAAACAACCAATCTTACCAAACCAAGCGTTGCAGTACCTGGTGAGTAGTCTGATTTTGGAAGATCACACGCTGTTCTGTCGCTACCGCGGCATGTTCTATACGAGAATGGGTTTGAAAAACCTGTAGTTGAATCAATATATCCAAAAAATAACGAATGCGAAGATGCGCGAAGTTTATGATATTTTTTATTATGCGTATCGCTTAGAGCGTCTTTTGTATCATTTGTATTATAGATTGATTCCCATTTTTCGTTTTTGGAATCCCAAAGTTCAAGCACATATCCATACTCATTTGGTATAACCGATCCAACATGATTTTGTATTATATTTTTCGCTTCACTCGGATTTGTGCTGTATTTTTGCATTATATAGTCAAGAAGCGTGGTATTTTCAAGCATTGGGTCGTCAAAAATGCGCGATGCGTTTGCGTGTGCGATCGAGGAGAGTGCGTCGCGTGCGAAATAATTTGCCTGCATAAGCCCGCTATAGTAACTTTGCGGAATTGACGCGAGAAAAATAAGCGAATGCAACACTGTAAGTATAAGAGTAAATGCTATAAACGCGTCCATAGAAAATATAAATGCCTTTACCATTGTTTAAATTAGTATATCAATATTTAAAAATTTGATAGTTTTGGTCTTTTTCGCTATCCGCAACTTGCTCGAATAAAAATAAATAAATTTTTTAATCAGTTACTATCCCTAAACGATCAGACTTGACTTTACAAAACGCGCGTTTCTTATTTCCTGCTAAAACTAAAACCTGTATATTCTAATTTGCTTGGAATTCGTACTAAACGTTCGCAAAGCGAGATAGTGAAAACGCTTCCATCAATTTTTTAAACTTCAGTCAACTAGTAAATCTTGTGTCCATAATAAAAGAACTTTTAGTGAAAATGATTAAGCGTACTGAGTCATCTTGTCACACATAACTAACAAGATTGTATCTATTTTGTCACTCTAAACTAACAAAACGAAAGAAATATAAAGTTTGGTGTCGCAATCATTTTATGTACGAGAAAGCCGCAGCAGTTATGGAAAGGGCAAGTCCTTGGTGGACAACCGGTTCGGTCGATAAGTCAGAGCTCGGAATCGACCGCACATTTTACTCACGCGACATAATGCACGAGCTCAATTCGGAGTTGATTCTCGTTCTTACTGGAATACGCAGGGCAGGTAAGACTACTCTCTTAAAACAAGCTATCCAAGAACTGATAAATAAAGGTGTGAAGCAAAAGCAGATTTTGTATCTTTCCCTAGAAGCGTTCGAAGTAAAGCAAGCTTTCAAATCGATAACTGAAATCGCTGATGCATTCGCAACA
Organism: Microcaldota archaeon; assembly: GCA_040757035.1. Taxonomy (GTDB): domain Archaea; phylum Micrarchaeota; class Micrarchaeia; order Anstonellales; family Bilamarchaeaceae; genus JAHJBR01. The sequence continues at coordinate 6,934 of JBFLYM010000015.1, forward strand.
ATAGCTGGCGATGAGAGGCTCTTCTTGTTCCTCGATGAAGTCCATTATTTCGAGGATTGGGAAACACAAGTCAAAACTGTTTTCGACCGTTTCAAGAAACGCATGAAAATCGTCATCTCCGGTTCTTCAGCAACCCTTCTCAAGAGCAAAAAGGCAACGGCGCTCACTGGCAGGAACGTACCAATGAGAATCTATCCTTTTTCTTTCCAGGAATTCGTTGCTCTCAAAAATCCAAACTTGCCAAAGCCAAAGGGAATGTTCGAGGAATGCTGGAAGCAGTTCTCCCAACATCTGGATTCGATTGAAAAGATGCTTTATGAATATCTTGCGTATGGTGGATTTCCGCAGATATGCACAACCACCGATGCTTCAGATAAGAAAAAATACCTCCAGATATTCTTCGATGACATAATTTTCAAAGACATCGTTAAAGTCTGGGAGATAAAAGACGTCAACGCGATAAACAACCTTGCACTCTATCTGCTTCAGAGCAATTGCATCGCTCAGCGCTTCAGCTACAGGAAGATTTCTGAAGCGAATGAAATCGATATAAACACCACGATGAATTATGCGGGCTATCTGAACCTATGCTACCTCTTTTTCTTCACCGAATTCTATTCCAAGAGCTTAGTCAACCGCTTCAAGAAAGAAAAGAAGGTGTTTGCTATCGATACGGGTTTGAGCAATGCGCGCTTTCCATCTGAAAACTTCGGCTCGCTTGCAGAAAATGCAGTCTTTCTCCAGTTTTTGAGGCGTGGCAAGAACATATTCTACTGGAAAAATACGTATGAGGTCGATTTGGTGGCGGATGAGTTTGGAAAAGAGCCGCTGCCATTAGAAGTGAAATACCAAAACGAAATCAACCCAGAGGATTTCAAAGGGCTTCGCTCGTTCTTCAAGCATTTCAAGAAAGTGAAATACGGGATAATGGTGACGAAAGACAAGTTCGAAACAGTCAGAACGAAAGATGGGAGAGTGATTCAGCTCGTGCCGCTCTGGCTGTTTTTATTGAGCTTTTGAGGTATACCTATATCCCTTTTTCTTTTTCTAAAAGAAAAAGGTCTGTATCAACCCCAAAAAGAAAAAACTAACAGAGAAAAGTGGGGGAGGGTCAGGAGGATATGACAAACCAACAAAGTAATATCAGAAAGTATCGAAGAATTACCGTGTGTTGGTTTGTTATATGTTCATGAACGAATCGTCGTTCATGACACCTCAAACTGTTCAAAACTGTTTGAGCACGTGCCTAAAAACCCTCAACCAGTTTTGGAGGGGGCGAAGCCCTCTCCGCGGTTCGGTTTCAAGATTTTTGTTGGTCTATCCATATTGCCATAAAGTGAAAGCAGATGATTAAGCCCAAATGCTTTAGAAACCTTTGCTGTAAGTCTTAATAGACAATTTGGTTGAAACGCAAAAAAATTCTGTAAAAACATGTGCGCAATAACATCCTTTTCATTTTCGCGCTTCCACACGAGCTCATATTGATGCGGAGCATGTACAAACAAACCGGCAAGACGCGCTCCAGCTGTCCCAAAAACTATCCCTCCACCTGAAGAAGATTTCACCTGTCCTGCAGCATCGCCTACTAAAAGTACATTTGTTTTTCCTGATACATATGTTATTTTCTTTCTTAGGGCAAGAGGAATTATTTTCCCTGAGAAATTTGTTGAGAATTTTGGTTTATGGAATTTTGCATTAATTTTTTTTATTAGGTCCCGGAATCCTTTGTTCATTAATTCTGGTTTAAGCGTTCCCATCCCTATTTCTGCTTCTTCTTCATTATGCGGAATCAACCAACCAAAAAAACCAGGAAAACTTTTATTGTCATAGAATAGAAATACTTTATTTTTTTCAGTAATATCTGTTTTTATTTTTGTTTTAAGTGTAAACGCAAATTTTTCTATTTTTGGGAATTTAAAATGATGCGCGATTGATGAAAACGCGCCATCAGCACCTATAATTGCCTGTGGTTCTGAGTTTTGTGTTTCGGTTCCGCCACCGCACATATTAGTGCCAACATCGGCACCATTATGTATATATTTTTTCCCATAGAAAAATTTTGCGCCATCGCTTTCAGCTTTTTGCGCAAGCGCATAATCAAATTCCGCGCGATTTATTAAAAATGAGGTTTCTTCTTTTCTTCTTATTTCAAACGATTCGCCTCCAAAATCAAACAACGCAACATTTATTCTATTTATTATGTATTTTTTATAATCAACAAAATCCGAGAGCGAGCCCAATGCCTCCTTCGAGATAAGTCCTGAACAATGTTGAGGATAACCAGCCTTTTCATGCTCTTCAAAAACTTCAATTTCATGTCCTGCATTGAGTGCGGAAATTGCCGCTATGCTTCCACATGGACCAGCACCTATAATCTTAACTTTCATGAATATACATCAAAAGGAAAAAATATAAAATATTTTTATTTATGAGGGAGCCCGGATTTGAACCGGGATAACCAGCTCCCAAAGCTGACAGCATACCAAGTTGGCTCACTCCCCCATCTCATTTATTTTTAGTTAGTCCCATCCTTCGTCCTATCAAGCTAGATCTGGTTAGGTTAGATTAGGTTGGATTATTTTCTTGTGTATGCACTATCTTAAATAATATTCCTATAAAATATTTTTTATGTACTCTCCAAAAACATCATCTTTGCTAAAAGAAGCAGGAGTAGAAATAGGAGATAAAATACGTATTGAATGCGATAATGAAAAAGTTTATCACGGCATAGTTATGCCGCGCGCTGGCGAAAGGCACACTGGTGAAAGCGAGATTTTAGTGATAAAACTTGATTCTGGCTACAATATAGGAATAAAACTCGAAAATGCAAAGATTTTGCTTTTGGAAAAGGGGCAGAAGAAAAAACCAATTGAACAGAAAACGCAAACTGGAGAAAAATATGCCAGAGGCGAAATTGCGATTTTGGGTTGCGGCGGTACAATAGTCTCTAAAGTTGATTATAGAACCGGTGCGGTTTATTCGGCATATCATCCAGATGAGATCATTCAGGCCTTTCCAAAAATAAAGGAAATGGCTTCTATTTATAGCAAGCTTGTTTTTCCGCTTTATTCCGAAGATATGCGCGTTGAACATTGGAAACTTATCAATCAAGCGATTGCGGATGAAATAAAAATCGGGGCAAAAGGTATTGTAATAATGCATGGCACTGATACCATAGCTTACACCGCTGCGGCAGCGAGCTTCGCGCTCCAAAACCTTCAGATTCCGGTTGTGTTTACCGCTGCACAGCGCTCTTCAGACAGACCGAGTAGCGACAACGAAACCAATCTTTACAATTCCATTTTTGTTGCAAAAAGCGATATCGCCCATGTTGGACTATGTATGCACGCGCATTCAGATGATGATTTCGCTTATTTCCATTTAGGGACAAAGGTCAGAAAAATGCACACTTCGCGTAGGGACGCATTTCAATCAATAAACGCTTCTCCTCTCGCCAAAGTGGATTATAAAACAGGAAATATAGAATTGCTCGTTTCCGATTATAATAAACGGGATAAAAAAAGAGTACTTGAGTTTTGCAATCATTTTTCGGAAAATGTTGGAATGCTTTATATTCATCCTGGATTTAATCCAAAGCTTGTTGACAAATTTGCGGATTACGATGGAATAGTTTTGGTCGGAACTGGCCTTGGTCATGTTCCCACAAATCCAGATAACGACAAGCTGGCAAAAAGCATTGTTCCAAATCTAAAGGCCCTTATAGATTCAGGCGTTTCTGTTGTGATGAGTTCGCAAACGATCTATGGCAGGATAAATATGAATGTATATACGCCGGGCCGTATTCTTCAAGAAATCGGTGTAATCGGAAACGGAATGGATTGGACTCCAGAAACAGCTTATGTCAAGCTGTGTTGGGTGCTTGGAAAGGAAAAAGACCTGAAAAAGATAAAGGAGCTTATGATTAGAAATATTGCTAGTGAAATTAGTTCAAGGACAATCTATAAGGAATAACTGGTTTACTCTACAGTTTTTGTAATCTCGCTCCTATACCCCGCATCTATTTTATTTTATACAAACACGCTTATTATGATATGCATGAATGTAACAAACATAGCTATTTAAATTTTCAGTTTATAAACCTATGTATGGAACTAACAGACCAACTTTATGCAATGAATGCACAATGGGAAGATATACAGTTTGATTATCCGTTCAAGCGTCATTACTTCAAACCGTTGCTTGACTCGATCGGAAAAAAAATGATTGTTGTTTTGATCGGTCCGCGCCGTGTCGGGAAAACGGTGTTAATGAAACAATTGATTCAGCATTTCATTGATTCCGGTTTTGAAAAACGACGAATTTTGTATTTCGGATTTGATGATTTCAAGGGCGAACCTTATGATATTGTAAATTGCTGGAGGGAACAACTGGCATTAAATCTAAGAGAAAGCGAATACCTTATCTTTTTCGACGAAATCCAAAAAATCGAAAATTGGGCACAAAAAATAAAGATAATTTACGATAGCTTTCCGAATATATCTTTAATCCTTAGTGGTTCATCCAGTGCGGAATTACGTCGGGGGCAGGAGAGTCTTGCCGGTAGAGAAATAAGATTTAATATCGATCCGCTTTCATTTGCCGAATATTTAGAAATAAAGAAGCTTGAACCGATTTCCAACGAACTTGCTTGGAATTATTATATTACATATATGTTTAGGCAGCTCCCGGCACTCGCTATTTCTGATCTTGATCCGCAAGCGTACGTAAAAGAGATTGTTGACAAGACCATAGAACACGATATCCGCAGTTTATTTCATGTCGAGGATGCCGAAACCATCAGAACGATTTTTAGAATGATTTGCAAATCCCCTGGACAAATAATGCGGATTGAAGATATTTCATCTGAATTCGGGATAAATAGAAACACTGCAGCCAAATATTTCAGGGCGCTTGAGGAAACGCTGCTCATAAGAAAGCTTTACAATTACTCCAAAAATCCAAGAAAATCAGAGAAGCGGGCAAAGAAATACTACCCCTATTACACAACATTGCATCAGTATACGCAACCATATGTGCCAGAACTTTCAGGCTTGGCTGAAACAGAAACCGCTTTCCAGACAAAAGCTGAATATTTCTGGAACGAAAGAAACCATGAAATAGATTTTATTACTGGCAACAATTTAGATATTGGTGTCGAGGTCAAAATGAGGAAAAAAATCAATGATTCTGACCTCTATTGGTTGCTGAATGCTTCCATTCCGATTTCTACTCGCATTGTAGTTGTTCCGCACGGATCGAGTGTGCGGTTATCCAACAATCTGAATACAATCGAACTTCATAAAATTGTCAATCTTCATCCAATAGGAACATTTTTGTGAAATGATAGAAGAAATCCAGAAATAGAAATATTGATATACCAATCCACCAAGGACCAAAGGTTCGCAGGAGCCATGAGTACATAATCCAAAAAAAGCAAAGAAGCAGGTTTTTAAGTCCTTACAATACCAATATCCATATGGCAGATTTTATAGATTTTATAGTTACACCATGGGCTGTTTCTGGTAATGTAGATTATGAACAGTTTATAAAAGAATTTGGAATTAAACGAATAGATGAACCTTTGAAGGAAAGGTTGAAAAAACATACGCATGAGCTTCATTATATGCTTAGACGCGATTACTTTTTTTCGCACAGGGATTTGGAGCTTGCATTGTCGGATTATGAGCATGGAAGGGGATTTTTCCTATATACTGGAAGAGGACCAAGTGGACCAATGCATATCGGCCATCTTGTTCCGCTTGTTTTTACTAGATGGCTTCAAGAAAAATTTGGAGTAAATCTTTATATAGAAATTACAGATGATGAAAAATTTCTTGTAAAACAGGACATGAAATGGGAGGATACGCAAAAATATTCTCATCAAAATATTTTAGATATTATTGCGGTTGGTTTTGATCCAAAAAAGACATTTATATTCAAAGATTCAGAATATATAAAAAATGTCTATCCTTTACTTTTGAAAATTGCAAAGAAAACAACATTTAGTACTGCGAAAGCAGTTTTCGGATTTACCGATTCTAGTAACATAGGAATAATTAATTATCCTGCTTATCAAATTGTCCCGACGTTTTTTGAAAAGAAAAGGTGTGTTATTCCAGCAGCAATAGATCAGGACCCTTACTGGAGAATACAACGAGATGTTGCCCAAAGTTTAGGTTATTATAAAACGGCGACAGTACATAGCAAATTTCTTCCTTCGCTCACTGGTCCAACTGGAAAAATGAGCTCAAGTATCAAAGAAACTGCGATTTGGCTTGATGATGACGAAAAAAATGTAAAAAACAAAATAAACAAATATGCGTTTTCTGGCGGGAAAAACAATATTGAAGAACACCGCAAATTTGGCGGAGATCCGAATATAGATGTTGCGTATCAGTGGTTAAGCATATTTTTTGAGCCGAATGACAACACACTCAAACAAATCTATGATGATTACAAAAGCGGTAATTTACTTAGTAGCGAATTAAAACAAATTTTAATAGATAAAATAAATAAGTTCCTTAATGCGCATAAAGAAAGAAGAGCGCGCGCAAATGATGTCATAGACGATTTTATGTATAATGGAGAATTCGCGAGCGCAATGTGGAAAAAACAATTTTAAGTGCTGTTTTTTGGTTCGCCAGGCGCGCTTTTCTTGGATGATTTAATTTTTTCCTTTTCCACAAAAAGTGTGTTTATCCCGTCTTGAGTTATTTCAAATGGAACTAATTTTGTTGAATGCTGCACCCCTTTCATTTTCAGCACTTCAAGCGCGCGCTTTCGCAACTGCCCACTATCATAAAGATAATACATGTGCAGCCATGTATCAGCCAGACTTTCAATTCCGAATTTGGTACGCGGAAGTATATCTTGAGTTGTTGCAGGCGTATCTTCGGAAACTATAATTGTAGTTGCATTCCACGCGCGTATATATTCTATAAGTGTAAGGAACCCTTTTTGTCTTTCATCGGCATTCTGAAAAAGCAATGCGATAGGCATTATTGAATCTATTACCACGCGCTCTACTCCTAATGTGGTAATTAGTTCTTCTATTGCACTGTTTTTTGAAAGAAATTGATTCGTTTCGTGTATCGGATAATCAAGAAAAAGCATTTTTTTTGTTCTTTCTAATTTTGTAATATCCCAGGTATAGCCGGCCATATTTGAATAAACTCTATCTTTTGTTTCCTCAAGTACAATGTACAATCCGGTTTCATTATATTTTTCGGCTCCATTAATAAGAAATTGCATTGCAAGAGTGCTTTTTCCACATCCAGTTGGTCCAGAAAGTGTGGTAATTGAACCTTTGGTAAGACCTCCATTGAGCATAGCATCCAAACCATCAATTCCGGTAGGTACAATTTCGCGTTTCATTTTATTCCTTTTTTTCTGGATATTCTTTTTTTTCTAAATTTTCTAAAAGTTTTTTTCCAATCTGAATCCTTGCGTCAATTGTTTTTTTGAATTTTTCTAAATCATCTTTGGTATAAACCTTTTCCAGCACAAGTTTTTTAAGTTCGTAGTTGTTCGTAGATATGTCCATCAAAGTTGCATGCGCTTTATCTATTGACATCTTTATTTCATTTGGTCTAATAATCTCTATTGAAAATGGTGAATAATTTCCGCATATTTTTGCAAGATTTTGAAAACCTTTTACAAGAATTTTTACTTCAATTGAGCTTGAAAGAAGATTATTGTTTTCTATTGGTTCGTCTATTTCACCAAGTGCGTAAACTACCCCTTCTTCACCAAGTATTTTTTGTACAACTGCAGCACCGAGTTCTTGTAGCGTTTCTTTCTTGCTTGCATGCAAATCAAAATAGATAAATGCGAGTACTCCTCCATTTTCTATTGTGTCTTTTGTAAGTTTATCAATATCCATAATCTCATTCGGCTTTTTACTCATTCGGCTTTGCATATTGTTCCATTGGTCTCAAAAATCTCATCATTGAGATTTATTAAAACACATTTCGGTATTTTTGACATTATATTATTTATATTCATACTATTTATATTATTCAGCATTATGTTGTTTGTGTTATTTATATCATTATAATTCTGTGTTTGTGTTTGATTTTGATTTCCGTACAAATTCCCATACAAAATGTTTTGCATATCTGATTTTGATTTATTAAATGCTTTTTTGGTAAAGTGCACCCATGAACAATTTTTGGATTCTGTTCTGTAATTATTTTCTTTTATGTAATAATCTTCACCTTTTGTTATAGTGATATACGTATTATTTGACCCTAAATCAAAATACTCGCTTCTCGTATTGTTCCCTTTTATATAGATAATGATATGGATAGTGAAATTGAAATTTCCCATACTGCCCGCGTTGCTTAAGTTGCATTTTAGTCCAATATTTTGACCATTTTGAAAGTTTTTTGCAGCGTTATAAGAAGACTGGGCCGCGTAGTCAGAAGAAACAGCTGGTTGTTTTTGGGTTGAATAATTCTGCGCCTGAAAGAAATCGGTTTCATTGAGCGGCTTGGGTGTTCCAAGGCAACCTATAAAAACCAAAAAAAGCGCGAGAAAAACAGCAAGCATCCCAGTTCCCCCACTTAGCGTCCTCTTACTTATATTACTTATATAAGTCCTTGCAAAAATCATGTAATATTAACTGCCTAAGCACTTAAAAACCTTTTTAGTTAAGAATATGGGTCACTCTATCTTCAGGCGCGTGACCTAATATCAAAAAAAATTGAAGAAATATTCCAGTTGGTGGAATAAAATAACCTTATAATATTCCAGTTGGTGGAATATTTTTAAATCCTTCCATTCTATAACTGTTTATGAAAGACGAAGAATTGCTTAATGAATTAATCGCTCAAAACTCTTGGTGGGAAGACGGGAAGATAGAACTTCCAAATGATGTTATCGAACGTACTATTTTTTCTAAACTGAAAAAGGAATTGAATGAAAAGCAAGTGATTGCTTTAGTCGGACTTAGATCGGTTGGTAAAACAACACTTATGCATTCTCTTATTCAATCTCTTCTTGCCTCAAAAACCGATCCGAAAAACATCCTTTATTTTTCTTTAGATGGACTGAAAAAAGAGGAAAAAATAATCAGACGCATTCTTACATTATATCTCCATTATATCCTAAAAAAACCCATTAACGAACTCAAAACCACAATGTACGTGTTTTTTGATGAAATACAAAAAATCACAGAATGGGGAGAGGAGATTAAGAGTTACTATGATAAAAATCTGAAAATCAAGTTTGTTGTTTCTGGTTCTTCAAGTATGAACATCTTGAAAGGAAGCGGTGAAAGCTTGGTTGGACGTATTATCGTTCATAAAATCTATCCATTTTCATTCAGAGAATTCTTGAGATACAATCACTTAGAAATAGAAAAGATTGATTTATGGAATCCGACCTATCCATTAAAAGCAGAGAAAATAACGATTTTGTTTGAGGAATATCTTAAAATCGGCGGTTTTCCGTTACTCTATAATACCTCAGAGGATAGAAGAAAACAATTGCTAAAAAGCATGATAGACCTAACATTCTACCGTGACATTGTCAATATTTTTGACGTAAAGCGAACAGATGTTCTAGAAGGAATGTTCTATATTTTTACCAAAGAATCCGGAAATATCATTAATTATACTAATCTTTCCAACTCTTTGAAGACCAAATTTGAAACGATCAAATCATATATTGAATATTTAAATGCTTCATTCATAATTTCCACAAGCCCTTTTTATTCAAGAAGTAAAGTCAAAGGTGTGGAAAAAAACGAGAAAGTTTATATTGCTGATCATGCGTTTGGCATATTGCAAGAAGTTGAGTTGGGTAATAAGATTGAAACTATTGTGTATAATACTCTCAAAACCATTGATTTTGATATTTTCTATTGGCAGGATGAGAAGAAAAATGAGGTTGACATAATTGCTATTGATAATGTTGATAAATGTCCTATTGCCATAGAGGTGAAATATCAAAGCAAAATCTTTGATTGTGATTCAAAAGGATTACGTCTCTTTTTGGAGAAGCATAAAATTAAAAAGGCGATATTAGTTACAAAGGATTTGTTCGAAGTCAAAAAACAAAAAAATGAAGAAATATATTGCATTCCGGTGTGGCTGTTCTTGCTATCTCTATAGTTCTGCAGTCCTGCTTCAGCGATCTATTTTTAATTTTTGTTCTTGAAAATTAATCACATGTTTTATTCATTAAGTATTAGCGAAACCTTTGAAAATCTTAAAACCAATGAAGATGGATTATGCGAGCATGAAGCACAGCGCAGACTTGCAATATATGGTTTGAATGAAGTTGGAAAAGGAAAACGAAGAACTTTAATAGAGCTTCTTGGCGAGCAGTTTAAAAATTACCTTCTAATCTTAATTATAATTGCCGGAGTAATATCTTATTTTATTGGCCATACTATTGACGCTATCGCAATGGGATTTGTAGTAATACTTAACGTATTTTTTGGCATGCTTTTGGAATACCGCGCAGATAAAAGTATGGACGAATTGAAAAAACTGACAGATACAAACGTAGTAGTGCGACGCGAAGGAAAAAAGAAAATAATTGAATCGTGTTTTCTTGTACCTGGCGATGTTATTTTTGTTGATGAAGGGGTGAAAGTACCTGCAGATGCCCGCATAATCACAGAATATGGATTGGAGATTAATGAAGCTTCGCTCACTGGTGAATCTCTGCCTGTAAAAAAGAGCACCGAAAAAACCGCACAACAAGCTCCGCTCGCTGAAAGAAAATGCATGCTTTATACAGGGAGTTTTGTAGCAAGAGGTAACGCCATTGCAGTAGTAACCGCGACAGGACAAAAAACCGAATTTGGAGGAATTGAAAAAACGCTTAGCGAAGTTTCAAAAGAACGCACTGTTTTGGAAAAAACCATTATAGAAGTTGGAAAAACAATAACATTCGCTTCAGTCACGATAGTTGCAATTCTTTTCGCAGTAGGTATTATTTTTAGCAAATGGACTGTTGGCGATCTTTTGATTTATTCTATTTCATTAATGGTTGCGGCTGTTCCAGAAGGCATGATAACTTTTCTTACTATCATCCTTGCAATAGGTGTAAAAAACATGGCGAACGAAAAAGCGCTCGCACGCAAACTCAAAGCTGTTGAAACACTGGGCAATATCACTTTTATAGCAAGCGACAAAACTGGAACAATAACCAAAGGAAAAATGACATTAGTAAAAATTTATCAAAGTAAAATCAAGGATATCGCTGAATTACGCGGAACAGAAAAAATACTCCATTACTCGTATTTATGCAATAGCGCGCATTTAACTGAACACGGCGTGGTTGGCGACGAGACGGATTGCGCGCTTCTTACTGCAGGTATTTCAAAAGGAAGAGATATCATAAAAATCAGGCAAGACGCGGAGAAAATTTCATTCAAATCGTTTGATTCGGTGAAAAAAGCGATGTCTGGAATTTTTAGAATAAATGGAAAAGAAATCGCTATAATAAAAGGCGCACCTGAAACCATTTTAACCATGTGTTCGGTCTGCGAGGGTGGAAGCGAAGATGAAAACAATGATAAAAATGAAAATAGAAGGGAAATAAATGAAATAACACAGGCGCAAAAAGATGAAATACATGCGAATCTTACCAATCTTACTGAAGCCGGAATGCGAGTAATTGCGATTGCGTATGGAAAACCAGTAAATGGCGTTGTTCCTGAAAAAGGACTAGTATTTCTTGGTTTTCTTGCGTTTTATGATCCGATAAGAGATGGGGTAAAAGAAGCGATTGCTGCGTACAAGAGCGCTGGAATACGCGTAATTATGATGACAGGGGATAATTTAGTTACAGCAAAAAAAATTGCGCACGAAATCGGATTGGACCAACTGGATGGTAAAGGCAACTCGGACAAAATCGGGAATAAAATCGCAAATTGGTCAGAACTCGCGCACATGAATGATACCGAACTTGACAAAGCATTGAAAACGATAAGCGTTATTGCGCGCGCGACACCGGCATCAAAGCTTAGAATAGTAGAACGACTTGTAAAGCAAGGCGAAATTATTGCTGTTACCGGAGACGGAATTAACGATGCTCCGGCACTCAAAAAAGCGCATGTCGGAGTTGTGATGGGTTCTGGAACAGATGTAAGCAAAGAAGTTGCTGATGTAGTGCTTATGGACGACAATTTCGCAACATTAGAAAAGGCAATAGAATTTGGGCGTGGAATCAAAAGAAATATAATTAATTTCCTTAAGTTTCAGATTACTACAAATTTTGCGCTTATACTTCTTTCAATTCCATTTGTAGTTGGTATAAAAATTTTTGAACCAATACATATTCTTTGGATAAACTTAGTAATAGATGGACCACCTGCGCTTACACTCGGTCTTGAAAAACCAAGCAAAGACATAATGAAAGAAAAACCAAGAAAAAATTTATCTTTGATAGATATGGAATTTATAGCTGGCGTGACGCACATGACAATATACATCGCGGTTCTATCCATACTTATTTATTTCTATTATTCAAAAGTTAATCCAGAAATAGCGATTACAGCGATGTTTACCGCGTTTGTATTCATGCAAATATTTAATGCGCTTAACTGCAGATCGGCGCATGAGCGGTTTTATACTTCACTTTTTTCAAATAAATGGCTTGTGATTGCATTGGTCTGTGCGGCATTGTTTCAACTTACGATTGTATATAACGGCCTATTGCGCGAATTTTTTAAGATTGTGCCGCTTCCAGTCTCAGATTTGGTAGCTATGTTCTTAGTTTCTGCAAGCGTTCTTTTAGTAGGCGAAGCAAGAAAATTCCCTTTCTTTTTAAAAAAAGAAAAAACTAATGATATATATAGTTAATATGTATTGGGATCCGATAGCATGAGAAATGCGTGTACCGGTAAGGCAACATGCGTTCTTTTTTCTCGTCGGACTTCATAGTAATTACGCGTTACAAGAAAACCGCGTTCAAATTCCGAAAGCGAAAACCAGTCTTCTTTTCCAATATTCTTTTGGTATTTAACCTCAACTCCGTACGTTTCTCCTTTGAAGATGAAAACGATATCTGTTTCTTTTTTTTGAAGAGAATAATGAACCGGGTTTGGTGTTCCGAACGGAAGCAAATCGCGGAGAAGAAAGGCGGATATGTTTGCGGCAATAATATCTTCCACTACACATGCTTCATTACTGCTCTTTCGCACTAAGCGACATATTGCGTTTGTTATGAAAGGGTCAATAAAATGAATTTTTTTGTTTTTTGCAAAATTCACATCAGATTTTTCAGTATCGTAGAAGTAAGAGACCGAAAGTACGAAAAGCTCTTCAAGCGTTTCCACATAGCCAGATATAGTTTTGTGACTCCTGATCTCTACTTCTTTTGCAACACCATCCCAACTCACAAGTCCGCATTGCCGTTCAAGCAGAGCTCTAAGGATTTGCACTGCCATCTTTTCTTGCCTACCAGTTTTGATCAGATCCCCTATCACCCATCGCAGATAAAGATCATAAAGCCATGGTTCAATCGTCCTTTTCTCCATAAAAGTGTTTATTGTAAGAGGAAAACCGCCACAAATCAAATAAATCTGAAAAAGATCTTTCAATTCTCGGTCAAAAATACGCAATTGCTCCACGTCAAAATTAGTTAAAGTCATTTTTGGAAGGCCAAGTTCTGGCCGCACCAAATTAACAAACTCTTTAAATGTCAAAGGTAGAAGAATACTATCTTTTCCTTCTTGACCTGTTCGTCCTGGTAGTCTGTCCATTCCGTACTTGAGATCAACAGTGCTGGAACCGGTCATTATTAGTGCTACGTTTTTCAAATAGCCTCGATCTGCCAGAAGTTTGATTGCCCTTGACCATTCTTTGACAAAGGTTATTTCATCAAGAAGTATGATATGTTCAGAATAATTATATGGTTTTACTACGGTAAGATAGCTCTGAATAAGGTCAACAAGTTCTGAATGCGTACCAATATCCTCGCAACTCCAATATAGGACCGATGCAGGTGGTTTATTTTGCTCAAACAATAGTTTTTTCACTATGAGCTTAAGAGTTGTTGTTTTTCCGAGTTGTCTTGGCCCGCGTATGGAATAAACATTGCCTATTTTCCAATCAATATCAAGTAGCCAAGGCCGCCATTGGTATTTTTTGCTTGCCAATTGAATAAGATTTTCATCTTCAGCAATTCGCTCTTTTCCTTTCCACCAAGGATTCAATTCTGCAAGTTTTTCAAGTTCCATATGGTATTCTTAATACCAATCTATTTATAAAGGGATTGGTATTTAGAATTACGTTGAAGCTTTCGGTTTCGGTAGATTTTTAATTCAGAAATATAACATCCGAGAAATGTTTTTTGAACAAAGCGTGCAGGTTTGCGCTTAGGGCATGAGAGTTTCTGATTTTTCAGCAATTTTATGCTTTATTTTTCTGAAAAATCGGAAAATTTATAAATACGTGCAATTATAACAAACTATGGCTGAAATAGATTCGAGTTCGCTAAAAGAAACATTTTTGCGGTTGAAGGAAAGCGTTCGTAGTTATACAAAAAGAAGATTAGTAAATTCAATAGCACTCGGCAAGGAACCAAGGATAAAGGTAATAAGGGGTTTTCGCGGTGTAGGGAAAACGACTGCAATGCTTCAGATTGCAGATGAGAAATCAATATATTTCTCCATGGACAACCCACTCGTTCAAAAATATTCGCTTTATGAACTCGGAAAATATTTTGTGCTTGCTGGCTACTCTGTCATTTTTATAGATGAGGTTCATCATTCAAAGAACTGGAAGGAGGATAGCAAGGCGCTTTACGACGAGTTTCCATTCGTTTCTATTGTTATATCCGGCAGCGCCCCGCTTGCGTTTGAACCAGAAAGAAGATACGATATAATAGAAGCAGAACCGCTTTCATTAAGCGAATATGCTTCGCTTTGCGAGAGTCCGCTGCCGAGCCCACTGCCAGATGCAGACTGGCAATCGGTAGAATCCGCGATACGCTTTCTTTCCTCCAATCCCTCGACTTACGCGCGGTATAAGGAATATATGGAGGGAGGTGCATTTCCGTTGTATTTCACATATAAAGAAAAGACGTTGGACGGCATTTCTGCAGGTATATGGAAATCTGTCAGGGAAGATGCTGTTTTCCTTGGTAACTCTAACTCCGCCTGATTAGGGAATACATCCGTCGATAACTGTTTTTTCATTATTTTCTAAAAAGCCATTTTCACCGATAAGTATTTAAATATTATTCCCTATAGGGAATATATGAAAGCATGG
>JBFLYM010000016.1:0-21761 GCA_040757035.1 Microcaldota archaeon
GATATAGATTCTTTTTCATATTACCAATATTGGTAATATATATTAATAAATCTTTCTATACAGTTTACAGTCGTAAAATAAGAAAAGATACAAAAACCTGTTACCAAGAATTTACAGAGTTACGGTTCTATATTGTTTGTTTGCTTTCACCCCACCTCTAAAGAATGTGGGGTTTCCCGCTCACGTTTGCTAATTATTACTCTAATATATCGTTCTCTTTATAATACACGCCACGATATGTGTAAGAGGTTTTTTTTGCTAACTTGATGAATACAAGCTGACCTATTTTTGCGTTGCGCTTCAATATTGCGCCTTGAGGATTAAGAACGATAAGCATTGCTTCGCTTCTTCCTTCATAACCAGGGTCCCAAACAGCACATTCCAACGTTATGCCGGAGCGCAAAAGCGAGGAGCGTGGAAAGCAAAGCGCAATCGCGTGTTGTGGAACGCATACATATTCATTAAATATTACTTTATACGCGCCCTGTATTAATTTTACCTCTTCGTTAACAAAAGGAATTAATCCAGTTTCGCTTATTTTTCTTTCTTTATTGTCAAAATCTATTTTTCCAGCGGTTTTGTACAAACGCGCTTCCTTAAGCGTAATATCAACACCAGCAGGTTGGAACTGACTGCTATCTATTATATCGCGAACAAATTTTGCGCTTGAAAGAATTTCTTTGGGTAAGACCATGCACGCTCATCTAATATCCAATATAGAATCTAATATTTTATTTTTGCGAAGCGAGTTATTATTTATTATAACTCGTCTTGCGCGTAAATATATTCAAAAAATGAGAGCGTATATTCAAAAAGTTCTTCTGGTTTAAAGAATCGTCTTATCTCATTTTTGGCGGTTTCCAAAGAATCGCTTCCGTGGATTATGTTTTTGGAAGTGCTTATACCAAAATCCCCCCGAATTGTTCCTGGCGCAGCGCTTCTTGAATTTGTTGAACCGATCATGTTCCGCACAACTTTAATGCATTCTTTACCTTCGAGCACTATTGCTATTATCGGATGATGAGTGATAAATTTTTCCAAATCAGGATAAAATGACTTAGCAACAAGATGAGAATAATGTATTTTTGAAAGTTTTGCACCTAATTTAATCATTTTCAATCCAATTATTTTCAGTCCGCGGTCCTCAAATCGCGCAATTATTTTTCCGATAAGCGCACGTTGTATTCCATCCGGTTTAATAAGAACCAAAGTTCGCTCCACATTTTCACCCAATGTCCTTTCATCTTTTCATTCATCCATTGGCAGAATGCATCTGCTTCCATGTCTTTGTCCATTTTACTTTTGTTCCTTCTCTTTTTAGGTTAAGGGAATTCTTTCTGCATTTACTTGAGCAAAAATAAAGTATTACACCATCCTTTTTTATATAAACCATTCCAGTGCCTTTTCTAATTTCGTTACCACAAAAATAACATGGATGCATTCAATCACCGCTTAGCCCGAATTTCCTTAGCTTCTCTTTCAGTGTCGAGCAATACAATGAGCATGCCTTTTTTAACCGGACCCTTTACATTTCTCATAATTACTCTACCCGTGTCCGGACCTTCCAAAACTTTACAGAGAACCTGATATATCTCACCATACACACCGGTCTTTGCACGAACTTCAACAATTTCAACGCAATAACCTTCACTCATTCAATCACTTTTATTTCTTAGGAAGCCTTTTGATTATATCATAAATCGTTTCCTTTACACCCCCAGCGTCTTCTATTGCTACTGAAGAAGTCGGAACAATTAAACCTATCGCACTGCCAAGCTCTTTCTTGCTCGTCACAAACGCATATGGTATATCTTTTTCTTCACAAAGAATCGGAAGATGCATCACAACTTCTTCTGGTTGAACATCTTCAGCAATTATTACCAATTGCGCGGTTTTTTTCTCTATCGATTTTGTAACCTCATTTACTCCTTTTTTGAATTTTCCAAGATCTTTTATTGCTGCAAGTGCTTCAAGTATTCTGGTTTTTACTTCATTTGGAGTAGGGTTTTTTACATAACTTACCATTCTATCACCTCAAAATTTTTCTCATTTTTTCATTGGTGTCGTACCACTTGATATCACTTATTATTAAATTTGATTTCACTTATTAATAATGAGTATACTAAACAATAAATATAATGTTTAAATATAATGTTTACACACGAAAGAATTATAAAGAATCATAATCTATTGTATTGGAATGCGTTTATTTGATTATCTGTAAGGATTAACGACTATTTCCGTTCCACATCTTTTTATGTCGGGTATCGGAGCAAATATTCCTTGATCTCGGCTACAAAGCACTCAACGTTACTAATACTTTTTTTCAACCTCCACATTTCATCTATAGAAAGCGTATAATATTCGTGTGCAATGACATTTCTATACTTAACGAGTTTATTCATTTTCGCCGCGGTTTCGCTGCTGATAATTTTTCTTTTAAAAAGAAGTTCAAATGTTTCTTTATATGTTCCTGGAAAGGACTATAGAAATCTGTTCTTTATCTATTTTTTTGTTCATGAAAGCACCTTTTGCACGAATCTATCCCGCCAGTGTTTTTCGTCGAGGTAGAATTTAAGTGTCCAGAATTTCAGCTTGGTCAAAAGTTTGTCGTTTTTGTTAAAAAGAATTTGTCCATCATTGAAAACCCGGTAACGTACCGTAAGAGGCAATTTATGAAACAACGAAATATCAAATTTATGCGATGAAAACTCGAGCGGAGTATCATCATGTTTATCCTCGGTTATTACGCAAATGTCTATATCAGAATTCTTGCGTGCCTTACTTTTAGCAACCGAACCAAAAATTATTGCTATCTTAACAGTTTTCAGTTTTTTGAGTTTGCTGGACAATTCTTGCACTTCCTCAAGCATGTTCATAAATAAGGATTAATTCATAAAAATTTATAATTCTCATGGTTTTACATTTCCGCAAGGTCAAAAATATACATCAAAAAGATATTAAGAAGATATTTTATATCTTTCCAAAGTAAATTAAAACATGCCTTATGGATTAATTTCGCTGCAGGAAGAATTGCGCCTTTTCGCGAGATTGATGAACTTTTATTCAAAGCTTTACCCGCAAATCAAATTTACAAAAAAAGAAAAAACACTTTGCGCCAGCGAGATAGGAGAGATTCAGTATACTTACGCAGGTCAAGAAACCGAAGATCGCGCAATAGACATAATGAACGAGATTAATGACGCGCTTCCAGAATATTCCGTTCCAATAGTGTTGCTCAAAAAGAAAAAATATTTCTTACTTCTTGATGGACATAGAAGAGCGCGTGTTGCGTGGACAAAAAAAATGAAGTGGAAAGCATTACTAATTGTTCCAAACAAGGATGCGAAATTTGGCGTTGAAGATACAATAATGAAAAAAATCAAAAATATATAAATTTAGAAGTTCTGCTCTTAAACCAAAATTAGATAAAAAATAAACGCTTCCATCGAGATTTTCAACCGGTCCGAACCGCGGAGAGGGCTTCGCCCCCTCCCCAGTTTGAGGGTCTTCCTGACCCTCCCCCAAAACACCAAAACAGATAGTTTTTTCTTTGGGGTGGACCCCCCAGACCTTTCTTTTTTTTAAAAAGAAAGGGATATGGACCGAACCGCGGAGGGGAGTGCCCCCTCCAAAACTGGTTGAGGGTTTTTAGGCGTGCGCTCAAACAGTTTTGAACAGTTTGAGGTGTCATGAACGACGATTCGTTCATGAACATATAACAAACCAAACACGGTAATTCTTCGATACTTTCTGATATTACTTTATTGGTTTGTCATATCATCCTGATCCTCCCCTCACTTTTCTCTGTTAGTTTTTTCTTTGGGGTTGATACAGATCTTGTTGTATTATCATCAATATCTGTTTTTCTTTTTGGGTTTGGGCGGTCTACAGAAGCGAAGCTTCTGGAGAGATTGCGAACGACATTTCGTTCGCAAGATGTCGGACTAAGGGGGCAACGCCCCCTTGGGCTGACATTCTGTTGTATTGTTTTGTGGGGGTTTGGGCGGTGTCGGACTAAGGGGGCAACGCCCCCTTGGGCTGACATTTGAACTCGAGTTTTCGGAGTGAGAGTCCGATGTCCTTGACCTGGCTAGACTATGGAAGCGCAGTATTGCAATCTTTTTAATTTAAAAGATTGTACACAAACATTTACGCACAGTAAGAATTTATAAATTTCCAATTTTATCTTGTTTTATGATATCTCAGGCAGATAAGGAATATTCACAGCTTGAAATTGAAACAATACTTGAAGGACCAATCAGAGAATGGTTCAGATCCAAATACGCGAAATTTACTCCTCCTCAAAAATACGCAATTATGGAAATTCATGAAGGCAGAAACATTGTCGTATGCTCTCCGACAGGTAGCGGAAAAACACTCTCTGCTTTTTTGAGCATACTAAACGAATTAATAAAATTAGGGCGGAATTGGCAGCTTGAAGACCGGATATATGTGGTTTATATTTCTCCGCTCAAAGCGCTAAATAATGATATAAAAAAGAACTTGGAAGAGCCGCTTGCAGAAATAAAAAAAGAGTTTGAAAAAAAAGGTGCACGCATGCCCGAAATTCGAATTGCGGTAAGGACAGGCGATAGTTCTCAAACAGAAAAAAGCAAAATGTTGAAAAAGCCCCCCCATATTCTAATCACTACCCCAGAAAGCATCGCAATAATCCTTAATGCGCCAAAGTTTTCTCAAACGCTTGAACATGTAGAATATGTTGTTGTGGATGAAATTCATGCGCTCGCGGAAAATAAAAGAGGCGCTCATCTTTCGCTTAGTTTGGAAAGACTTGCAGCAAAATGTGTGCGCGATTTTACTCGCATAGGGTTGAGCGCAACAATACATCCTTTGGATGAAGTAGCAAAATTTTTGGTTGGCAACGAGCGAACGTGTAAGTTTGTAGATGTAAATTATTTGAAAAAAACAAAGATAGATATAGCGTCGCCAGTAGAAGATAAGGCGCATTATTCATCCGAAAAGACGAATGCCGAATTGTACGAACTGCTTGACAAAATAATTTCTACGCACCGCACTACGCTTATTTTTACAAATACAAGAAACGCGACAGAAAGAGCAGTGCATTATCTTAGAACAAAATTTGGAGAAAAATACATTGAAAATATCGCCGCGCACCACAGCTCGCTTTCACGCGAGCACAGATTAGAAACTGAAGAAAGGTTGAAAAATGGCGAGTTGAAAGCCGTAATATCCTCCACGAGTCTTGAACTTGGAATAGATATTGGAAATATAGATATAGTAGTGCTTGTTGGTTCGCCAAAAAGCGCTTCGCGCGCGCTTCAACGCATAGGTAGAAGCGGACATCGCCTTCACGAAAACTCGCAAGGAGTGATAATAGCGTTGGATAGAAATGACCTTATTGAAATTACAGTACTTGCACACAATGCAAGAAATAAAAAAATTGACAAAGTGAGAATATATAAAAACGCTCTTGACGTTCTCGCTCAGCATATAGTTGGCATGGGACTTGAGCACACATGGGATGCAAATGACGCATTTCGGATAATAAAAAAAAGTTATTGTTATTCTGACCTTTGTTATGAAGATTTTGATCGTGTACTCAAATACCTGAGCGGGTATTTCTCCACGCTTGAGGAAAATTTTGTCTATAGTAAAATTTGGTATGATGGAAAAGAATTCGGAAAGCGAGGAAGATTCACAAGAGCAATATATAGCATGAACATTGGTACAATCCCTAACGAACCAAAACTCAAGGTATTTTTTGGAAAAAAATACCTTGGAGAAGTTGAGGAGGAATTTGCAGAAAATCTTGTTATCGGAGATGTGTTCGTGCTCGGTGGAAAAACGTATGAGTTTGTCGGAAGTTATGCAACCAAAGTTTCAGTCGTTCTTTCGGTCATCCCTGCAGAAAGCAAAAGCCCTACTGTTCCAACATGGTTTTCCGAATCGCTTCCGCTCTCCTATGAACTTGCCATGGATATAGAAAAATTTCGGTGGTACGCTCTGGCAATGAGCGCTGAAGAGTTGTCAATACAATATGAGGTGAATGAAAAAACAGCAAAAGCGATTTTGGACTATTTGAACGAACAAAAACAGTACTCAAAAGTTCCGGATGAAACAGAATTTCTTGTGGAAGAATGGAGAGATGATGATGGATTGTTAAATTATATTTTTCATAGTGTATGTGGAAGAAAGGCAAACGATGCAATTGCACGCGTATTCGCTTATGAATTAGGAAAAAAGAAAAACTGCAACATCACCACTACAGTTTCGGATTATGGTTTTGTTCTACGCTTTCCAAAACAGAAATATATTACGAGATTAGATATAGAAGAGGCCCTTTGGATAGAATCTTTTGACGAAAAACTAATTTTGGCACTTGAAAATACCGAAATGATCAAAAGAAGGTTCAAGAATGTGGCAACAAGGAGTTATCTTATTCTAAAAAGATATCTTGGAAGAAGATATTTTGGAGGAGAAACACTGCCAGGAAGACAACGGATAAATTCTGAAATTCTTTTTAACATCATAAGAAAAAACATACTAGAATTTCCAATGCTTAAAGAAACATATAATGAGATAATGCAGGATGCAATGCATGTTGATGAATCAATGGATTATATAGAAAAATTGCGGAGAAGGAAACTTATAATGATAACATCTGACATTCCATCTCAATTTGCATTTAATCTTGTTGCGTTAGGATCTAAGAACATAATGGCAATTGAAGATCGAAAAGAATTTATAAAAAATTTGAGATTATAATCTTAACTGGGTTAAAATGATCTCCGCAAACGAAGAATACATACAATATATCGAATCGCTCAAAAGTGAACTCACCAGATTATATTCCGTTGCGAGCGAAGCTCGAAAACTTGGTTTTGATCCTAGTGATGAAGTTGAAATAAAAATAGCAAAGGATGTCGCTTCGCGCGTGGAAGCGCTTGTAGGACCGCCAGGAATTTCAAAAATTATTCGTGAAATGGAAACCGAAGCAATGTCGCACGAAGATATCGCGTTTGCACTTGTAGAAAAAATAGTTAAAGGAGAAATAATAAGCACAAATATCGAAAAAATAAACGCAAATACTGAAAAAAGTATTGAAAAAAGAATAGAACAAGCAGTGCGAACAAGCATAGGAATCCTCACAGAAGGTATGCTTGTTGCTCCGACAGAAGGAATTTCAAAATTAAAATTAAAGACAAATCCGGATGGAACAAGCTATATCGCCATTTATTTTACAGGTCCTATCAGGAGCGCTGGAGGAACAATCGCCGCGCTCGCAGTTGCGCTCGCAGATTATGCAAGAAAAATTGCCGGTATTGGAGATTACAGGGCAACTGACAGCGAAATAGAACGATACGTTGAAGAAATAAACATATATGAAATAAGAGTTCTTCATTTACAGTATAAACCTCGCGATGACGATATACGCTGGATAATAAAAAATTGCCCGGTATGTATAGATGGGGAGCCAACAGAGGATACCGAAGTTTCCATATATCGTAATTTGCCGAGAATCGAAACAAACAGAATAAGGGGAGGAGTTCCACTAGTGATATGTGAAGGAATAGCGCAAAAATCGACAAAAGTTTACAAAATTTCAAAAAAATTTGGATTGAATTGGGACTGGATTGAAAAGCTTATTAAAATAAAACAAAAGGAATCTACAATTGAATTGAAACCAGACTGGACATATCTGGAAGGTTTGGTTGCAGGAAGACCGGTTTTTGCTTATCCCATGACAAAAGGAGGGTTCAGAATCAGGTACGGAAAAAGTAGAACGAACGGTCTGATGGCAAAAAGCGTTCATCCAGCCACAATGGTAGTTTTGAACGATTTTCTTGCACTTGGCACACACATAAAAATCGAACGGCCTGGAAAAGGAGCGGTGCTCTCAAGTTGCGATGAAATTGAACCGCCAATTGTGAAACTTAAGAACGGAAGCGTGATAAAAATACGCACTGTGGAAAAAGCAAGAGAATTATTGCCGCATATAGAAAAAGTACTTTTCCTTGGAGACATTCTTATTACGTATGGCGACTTTTTGAAATCCGGCCATCCGCTTATTCCATGTGGCTGGTGCGAGGAATGGTGGATAGAGGAATGCAGAGCAAAAAATATCCATCCAAAGAAGTTTGAAAGCGCAAAAGAAGCGTTTGAATTTTCCAGGAACTATTCAGTTCCTCTACATCCAAACTATGTTTATTTTTGGCATGATATAAACACCGAACAAATAAAACAGCTTGTACAATGGCTTTCGCTCGGAACACCAGTTTTTGATTCAGGAGAAATGGTTATGTTTATTCTTCAGTATCTTCAGCAAACTTTTGATCCTAAAAAAGAGGTTTTAGAGGATAAAATTTTAGAGGATAAAATAGAGGATAAAAAAGAGATTTTAGAAGAGCTTGGTGTGGAACATAACGTAGCGCATGGAAAAATATTTTTAGGAAAGGACGATGCGTATGTGTTGTTTGCAACGCTTGGATTAGAACTTTCAACCGAAGGAAAAATTTCAACACAAAAATTTGATTTGCATTATGCTGATGGAAAAAGTCCGTTTGCAATAATAAATGATATTACAGGAATTGAGATAAAAGCAAAGGCTCCAATTTATATCGGTTGCAGAATGGGCAGACCAGAAAAGGCAAAGGAAAGAGCAATGGAAGGCGACGTAAATGTGCTTTTTCCAACAAGATCACCAAAAAACAGAAGTTTGATAAAACTCTACAAAACAATGAAAAATAGAGAAGGAGAAAGTGGAAAGAATGTTTATTTGGAAATCGCGCGTTTTGTTTGTCCAAATTGTAGAAACATTACGCAATATAGGAAATGCGAGTTGTGCAATACAAAAACAGTTGCACAGAATACGTGTCCAAAATGCGGTGCACATACCAATCAGTCTGAACATTGCGGACCAACACTTTGTTATGACCAACGCGCTGTAAACGTTGTAAATCTTATAGAAATGCTTAAAAAACAATATAATAATCTACCTGAAGATATTCGTGGAATAAAAGGACTATCCAATCGCATGAAAATTCCTGAGAGATTGGAAAAGGGTCTGTTCCGCGCAAGACACAATGTCACTGTTTTTAGGGATGGAACATGCCGATTTGATGCAACAGATATTCCATTAACATATTTTAAACCAAAAGAAATCGCAACGCGTGTGGAAAAACTGCGCTCGCTCGGATACACAAAAGATTATCTGGGCGATGAACTTTTAAATGATGAACAAATAATTCCGCTCAAACCACAAGATATAGTAATTTCAGTACATTGTGCGGAATATTTTTTGCGCGTTGCGAAATTCATAGATGATATGCTTATTGGACTTTACAACATGCAATCAATATATAATGTACAAAAACGTGAGGATTTACTCGGACATTTGTTTATAGGACTTTCACCACATACAAGCAGCGGTGTGCTTGTACGTGTTATAGGGTTTACAAAAGCGAGCGTTGGTTTTGGCCATCCTTATTTTCATGCTGCAAAGCGAAGAAATTGCGATGGTGATGAAGATTCAATCATACTTCTCATGGACGCGTTGCTCAATTTTTCCAGATTCTATCTTTCAAGCATACGCGGCGGAACAATGGATGCGCCAATAACTCTTTCTACAGTGATTGATCCAAAAGAGGTAGATGATGAAGTGCATAACCTAGAATTAGTTTCATCTTATCCATTGGATTTTTATCGCGCTGCTGAAAAATATTGCCAGCCTGGCGACGTCAAAATAAAAACAGTAAAAGACGCGTTGAGCAAACCAGAGCAATACGAGCAGCTTGGATTTACACATAATACCAAATGCATAGAGGAGGGATGTTTGCGCACTGCATACGTTTCCTTGAAATCTATCCCTGAAAAGATAAATATGCAATTTAACTTACAAAAGCGTTTGCGTCCGATAAACATAAAAGATATTGCAGAAAAACTGATTCTTAGTCATTTTATTCCGGATTTGTATGGTAATTTGCGCTCATTTTCGCGCCAAACATTTCGTTGTTCAGATTGCAACGAAATTTATAGACGCACTCCACTTGCAGGCAAATGCGTTAAATGTGGAGGAAAATTATTATTGACTATAAACAAAGGTGGAATAAAAAAATATCTTGAAATCTCGTGCAAAATATGTAACGAGTACGATTTGCCTGGATATATCAAGCAAAGATTGGATTTAATAAAAAAGGAAATAGAAAGTATATTCGAAGATGAAAAAATAAAGCAGATGGGAATTGAAGAATTTCTTTAATCTTATGCTAAAGAAGATTTTAGAGATGGGGCTTGAGACCCCTATACCCGCTAAATAAAAAAGAAAAGGTTAAAAATGTTATGAAAGTTAAATGAATAACTTAACATTCTTAACATTCTTAACATTTGGATAGTGGTTGTATGGAAATTAAAAATCCGTTTTCACCATCATTTCCGGTGAATCCTGAATATTTTGTAAATCGAACAGAGGTGATAAATTCTTTCAGAATTGCCGTCGAAAGATCTGTGAAAACTGCATATCCAACACCAGATAATATAGCAATTCTCGGAGATTGGGGTGTCGGTAAATCTTCCGTGCTAAGGAAATTTGAATGGCTTTGCCTTAATGAGTTTAAGGATAGAAAAATTTTCTCCGCTTTCGTTGAGCTTGTTCCAGGTACGTGTGACAATCTTGAGACTCTCGCTACTAAAATCATTGATGATGTCGACAGAAATGTAATAGCAAAATCCTCTTTACTTTTACAGGCAAAGAACGAGATAAAGGAATGGTATATTAAATCAATAAGGGGATTTGGTGTAGGTGCAGAAAGAAAAATAAGAACAGAGAATCCAGCAACATTTCTCAAGGATGCCCTTCTTAATTTATGGGAAATTGTAGAACGATCAGGAGGAGACACTATGGTGCTTATGCTTGATGACTTACATTATTTAAGCGAAAAATATCCAGATGGACTTTATGATTTAAGAGGCATATTCCAAAGTCTTCCTAAGCATGGATGCAATTTTATTGTAGTAATTAGCGGCAAGAAAGAGCTTTTTGCAGATATAAGAGAACTAGCAGAGCCGCTCTCCAGATTTTTTAATATCAAGCACTCATTACTGCAATTTGGCCCAAAAGAAACAAGAGATGCTGTTACTAAACCGATACATGCTGCTGGATTAAATATTCAAATAGACGATCGCGTTATTGAAAAAGTATACGAACTTAGCAGAGGCCATCCATTTTTTATTCATTTTATAATGAGGGAATTGATCGCAATGAAAGGAAGTGGCATGATTAGCTCTAATTATTTTGATGAGTCGTATAAAGAAATACAAAAGACTATGGAACGAGAAAAATTTGAAATTGATTATTCTATAGCCAGTCCAAAAGAAAGAGAAGTGCTATTAGCGGCAGCAAAATTAAAGGATCAATTCAATCCATCCAATCTAAAAATAAAAAATGTAAGAGCTTATCTAACATTCTTGATAAAAAAGAATTTAGTTAAAAAACATGAGCGAGGCGAGTATTCTCTCTATCATCCTTTATTCAGGAACTATCTTCTAAGGCAAAAATCATAGCGTATACCAATCATGTAGAAAAAACTCGCAAAAAATCACTCAAATCTCAAAGCTTCTACAACATCACATTTTGCCGCATTTTTTGCAGGAATATAACCAGCGATTACCCCTATTGCGAATGAGAAGAAAATTACCCCGCTTATTACCTCTATTTTAATATCGCTTGGTACCCCAAAATGATTTATTGCATTTGATGCGATTACGCTTAATATCAAACCAATTATCCCGCCCACAAGGCCGATAATTCCGGCTTCAATAAGAACGATATTCGTTATCATTCCGTTTGTGGCGCCCACTGCCTTTAATATTCCTATTTCCTTTGTTTTTTCCATCACGCTTGTAAACATTGTATTTGCGATTCCTATACCTCCAACAAGAAGAGAAATTGCAGCGATTCCTCCTAAAAATAAGCGAAGCAGCATTGTTATTTCATTCACATGTTTTTCTATAAAAACAGCGCTCATTGTACTAAAATCTTTATTATCTTCATTCACCTTATGTAATCGAAATAATTCTTGATTTATACGCTCTTCTGCTTCGCTTATATTCACTCCTTCAGCAATCTGAACATCAATTTCGGTAAATAATCTGTTGCCTTTAAAATCTGATATTATTTCACGTGCATCATTTCTTGGAATAATAACCATATTGTCTGCCATAGCTGTAATCATTGAACCGGATTTTTTTAATATACCTATTACTGTGAAACTTTTGTTATTCACCTTTATTCTCCTTCCTATGTTAATTTGCTCATCAAAAGTATCATTTGCTAAGTCATAGCCAAGTATTGCTACACCGCGTTCATTTTCGTACATTAATCTTCCAGAATCTAATTCATAATGATACATCTCTTCTAGAAGTATTCGATCGCCTCCCCATATATAAAGTGAAATATTTTTGTTTCGGTATTCAACATCTGCTCTTCCTTCAATACTAGCGCCTGCGTTTTTTATATCTGGAAGATTCCGAAGTGCCTCAAGATCGTTTTCTGTAAGTTGACCTTTTGGACCGAAAAACAACCCTCCTCCAGGCTCATTTTCAAATTCAGCAATTGGTTGAATTGAAATCACATCATCTCCAAATAAGCTAAGTTCGCTCTTTATTTTATTCTCCAATCCCTGCGCTATTGAAATCATTATAACAACAGAAAAAATACCGATTACTATTCCTATTACAGTAAGCCAACTACGTAAGCCTCTGCGCTTAAGGTTCATTATAGAATATTCTGTCAAATCACGAATCACAAAACTACCTATGAATCACAAACTATTCTTGTTTTTCTATTTTATTTTTCCTTTAATTTTTTCATTATTTTCTATTTTTCCATCTTTCATAAAAATCGTTCTTTCGCCAAGTTCTGCAACATATTGCTCATGAGTTACTACAATCAAAGTTTTTTTCTGTTTTTTATGTAAATTATCAAAAATTTCCAAAACGTGTTTCGCGCTTAGCGAATCCAAGTTTCCTGTCGGCTCATCCGCAACAATTATTTCGGGATTGTTCGCCAACGCACGCGCAATCGCAACCCGTTGTTTCTCCCCTCCGCTCATCTCATTCGGAAAATTATAGATTTTTTTACCAAGATCCATTTCTTCAAGAAGTTGTTTTGCCTTTTCCTCACGTTCGGTTTTTTCCACCCCATCAAACATCATTGGTAGCGCAACGTTTCTTAGCGCATCCAAATTCGGAATAAGATTGAACGCCTGGAATACAAACCCAAATCCTTCTCTTCTTATTTTTGCGATTTCATTCTCAGCGAGTCCATTTGTTTTTACCCCGCAAACATAAACATCTCCTTTAGTTGGCGAATCAAGACAGCTCATTATGTGCAGGAGAGTAGATTTTCCGCATCCGCTTCTGCCCATTATAATTAAGAATTCCCCTTTTTTCACTGAGAGCGAAACTTCACTGAGTGCGACAAATTGGCCATCTGTTGAATAAATTTTAGTTATATCCTTAAGCGAAATAATTTCATCCATATATTGCGGCCTTTTTTTTCCTGAAGAAGAACCAACATGCTACAACCACAATAATTACACCGATGAAAATAAATAGCAACTGATCGTTATGCTCATTATTTTCAAGCTGCTGCGCATCCTCTATTTTCATCGCATATATTTTTTTTCTTTCAATCAAATTTCCAAGCGTATCCCTATATTTCACACGTACGGTAATATTGATATTTGAAGGTGCGTCATCTTTTATTCTTATTTTGAATTGCGCACTACTGTAATCATCTCTGCTAAGCGTACCTATATATTTTTCACCATAACCATTCACCAAATCAAAAAAATCGCTTTCAACCCCTACCGACAGAGATCCAATTCCATAATCCCATGTATTTGCAACAGTTACCGAAAGCGTCTGTTCTTCTCCTTTTCTAAAAGGTGGCGATTTTGCCTCAATATAAACCTGTACATCGCTAAATGAAGTAATTGTAAATGCTATCGCTGTATTTTTGGTCTTTTCTTTTCCATCTTCGATATAAGTAATAGTTGCATTGACATTATTCGTTCCTGGCGAAAGGTTGATATACGCCATAAACGAAAATTCTTTTACTTCATCCGCTTTCAAATCGCCAATTTTGATTTCGTCATCATTTTTTAAAATTATATTCGGATCGATAAATCTTAATTTTGCATCATTTATCTGTCTTTTTCCGTTTGTTACCTTGAAGAGCACTTTATTATCCTTTTTTGATGTAATATCAGAAAGTTGTGTGAACGACATTGCGATTATTTTTCTTTTTACAATTATCTGAATATTTTTAGTTTCATTTATCTCATTTCCGAGTTCATCATCATATGTAAATAAAAACTGAAGAACATTTTGCCCTTCCACAACACTCGCTACGCTCAAATTCAGCAGAATATTTGTTGAATTTTCTACATCACCAATGTAGATACTGTCCATTCCATTTATCGCAAATGGTTGAAGCACACTAACTCTCATATTTTTTGCAGCCCCACCATTATTAACTATTTTTATTCCAAACGCATCATTTTCATTAAGCGTATTTTCATATTCCAACGAGAGCAAAGGTTTTCTTAGTACAGAAACAGCAACGCTTCTTGAACTTCTAAAACTTTCTGAACTACTTTCAATAATTGGAGTAGAACCATATACCTTTATTGTAAAAGGATATATTGCGCTTTTCGCGTTTTCATTTACCTTTACTGGTACCACTATGGTAGTGGATGTAAGCGGATTTAGATTTCCTAATGAAAACCAACCAGTATAAGTAAACTCCGGTCCTCCGCTTATCTCTACGCCAATTGCCTCTAAGATATAGGATGAATTTAAATTCGTTATTGTGAGCGTTATAGTTCCACTTTCTCCTGGTTTGAATACCGATTTGCTCAAAACAATTTCACTCAGTGAGAGCGAAGCAAAACTAATATTAGTTAAAACCAATAAATTGGCCAAAATTAACAATATAGGCATCCTAAACAAACATTTCAAAATTTTCTTTTTCTCGTACAAAATTTTTTTCATACGATCAATCCGTAATTATTATAATATCCGCTAATCCAAAAGCTGTTCAAATATCGCATATGGTAACGCGCCCTTTATAATAAATGCATGATTACCTTCTAAATCACGCGAAGCTGAAAGAAATCCCCTTTCGGTGTATTCGGGATATAGCGTAAGCAATTCAACAAGCTTTGTTTCATTGTATTCTTTTGGGAACAGTACCATTATATATGGTACACCGGTAATTCCATAAGCGTTTCCAGCTTCAATATCAGAGGAAATTTGTTGTTTGAATTTATGGTCATGATAACAAGAAAAGAAAGCCTGTTCGTTTATTTTCAGATCAAATGCATATTCTTTAAATTTTGATGCGAGTTCTGTTTTTGAAAGGTACTCCCACTCATTTTGCCTCGTAAATAGAACAGTATGCATTTCCCAATATTTGTTTTGTTCTCCAGCGCATCTTGCTGATAGAGCCGCATTTTCAGCATTAACATGCATTCCTAGCGGAAAATCACGCAAATAATATTTTATTCTTCCTGTTTGGATATAGTTATTTTTTAATTGCGGAAACGTTGTAGTCGCATACCTTTTGCAATATGGGCATTGATAATCAGTAAATTCTATTACGGTTATAGACGCATTTTTTTCCCCAAGAGCAGGATTTGTACCATATTCAATTTTAAATGAAACATTGATTATGGCGGTATTTTTTTTGGGTTCGGTTATATCCGTTATGCAACCGTCAAAGGATAACATTCCTATAAAAACAATTGCGAATATAAAAAACAAATACATTTTTTTCAATCTATCATCTCTTGGATCTATCATCTTGAATTAATTGTTTTGGATCGACTATCTTAGATCAATCATCTTAGATCAGTTATTTTGTAAGCGCAGAAAGCAATTCATACGCACGCGCGTTATCCGCTTCTTTTATCACAAGAAGCGTATCGGTATATGAAGAAATAAATTCGCAGACGTTTATATCCTCAACTGCAAGCATATGCAATATCGTAGAAATTACCCCCGGTGTATTTTCTATATCAAATGTACTTGAAAGAATAAAAAGATTAAGATTCTCTTCAAGCGAAATTATATTCTTGACACATTTTATTTTTTTGATTTCGCGTTGCTCTGCGATATAAGTATAAAAATTACCGCTTTTTACTGATGAAATTGAATTGATTTCAACTGGCGCATTTGTAATTATTACACCTATTTTATTTTTTATTGAGATAGTAGTATTTTTTAAAATCCCAAGTACTTTGGCTTCGGTATCGCTTTCTTTTTTGCGTATTTTTTCGCCGAGACGTATAAGCGCTGCCTTTATCGCATAAAAATTAGAACGTGTATTAAATATCTCTTTTGAAAGTTTTCGCGCCAAGCGACTATAATTCACCAGATTATATTTAAGCATTTCTTTTATAAATGGCCGTCTTTTTATGTATAACCACACAAGTTCGCTCGTTTTTTCTAATACCATGATAATCCTTCAATCGCCGACACAATCCGACACAGTTTCATGGAAGAAAATCCTTTGCCTCTATTTTTCTTTTTATATAATCGCCTACAAAAGTCAAACGTTGTCCTTGAAGCGCGTCCTGTTCTAATTTCTTTTTGGTTTTTAGGACCATTTTGAGCTCTTCTACCCATGCTTTGTGCGCATTTATCCATGAATATCCTAACATCTCTTCTGCTCTTTTTAGGTCAATTTCTTTTGCGTTTATTGTAAGTTTTTGTAAAAACTCAAAATTTTCTATATCTTTCATTGTTACTCCTATAAATTTCATTTCTGGAATTGCAAAATCCCTTCCCAAATACGCAAGATTCATGCTTCCTGTTTTAATCGTCCAATAGATATACCAACCCCAGGCATCGCAATCCGTGAAAGCAAAAATTGGCAATCTTCTATCTGCGAGTTTTCTTATCAATCTTCGCGTTCCTCTTGAAGCCTGTCCCTTTGGCGTGATTAGTACGCATTTCTCATTTTTCCAAAATCCATCTTCATTCAACCTCTGCCAAAGCGCGTCCTTTTCCACAACAAGCACAAAATCCGCATTTATATCCATAAGTTCCATGTCGTTATCCACATCGCTTGGCACCATCCAGCCGCTTCTTCCCATTTTTGAGCAGTCTATTATTGTTTCTTCACCTGCGAATTTGTCCTTTATTTTTATCGGTCCAGCAACAACTCCCTTTCTATCCGTAGTAAGATTGAAATCCTCTCTTTTCACCGCAAGCGCAACCTCTAAATCTTCTATAAGTTCGTTTGATTCGCTCTGCTCTGAAAATAATTCTTCATCTATGTCTTCTCCAAGAGTAATTTTGAGTTGATAATAAAGACCTCTGATTGAGGTGTGCAGATCTTCATTGATAAATTTTTTTGCCTTATTCGCAATTGCAATTGTCTGCATAAATTTTTTTGCTTGCCCTACACTTATGAACTTTCGTTCTTCTTTTTTATCTCCGATGCGCAGAAATTTCATTCCTTCATCGTACAGTATGTTACTTCTGCTTCTAAGCGGCATTTGAAATTTTGGTTCTTCCCCTTTCCGGATTTCCTCAATAAGTTTTTTTCCTAAATTTTCTAGTTTAAAAACCGTTTCTTTTTCACTAAGTTTTTTCACTCGCTCCACCGTCAGCTTCCCTTTTTATCTCTATTTCTTCTCTACGCTCCTCTCCACCCTCTTCTCTATCCTCTTCTTTACTTTCACTATTATACTTTCTTTCAACGATTTCAATAAGCCTTTTTCTTAGTTCCTCAATTTTTAGTTCCTTGGTTTTTAACCCATTAATTTTTAGTTCCTCGGCAATATTTTCACTTTCTTTGCACGATAGCTCTGTAAGATCTTTGGAAAGTTGTTCCACATATCTTAGAACAGCTTTTTTCTTTCCTTCTCTTTCTCGTCTGCGTACTACACTTCCGACATATCTTTGCATTTCGCGCGCAGCTTCTTGAACCGCATTTTTTATTTCATCCAAAATTTCTTCATCTTGCGCAACCGCTTGTTTTCCAGCTCCAGTGTATGGAACATGAACAGATACAAAGTTTATCAAGACAGTTATTGGATTTTCATCAAAATTTTTTATTCCATAGCGCTTCCAATCCAAGTTTTTCACTGCTTCTGTAAGCGCACATCCCCCGCTATCAAACAAAAGCGGCACTCTATTTGCGAACCGCATTATATCTCCTGCTCTTTTACCATCCGAATTAAGTTTTCCAGAATTTCCGCCGTACGCAATGGCAACTTCAACCAAAAACGGAATGCCTCCGCGAAAAACTTTTGGACTTCTTTCTGTGATTGCAACAAACTCTGGCATAAGTATATTTTTCATTGCTTTTTCTATCTGCTCTTTTCCTATCGGGATTATGCTGTCTGTCGTAGGAGCAACCCATTTTATTTGTTTGAATATATGCACGAGTTTGTCAGCTTCCTCCCAAGTTAAGTTTTTTGATTTTTTTCCAAAGTCCAACCATTGTGCGAGCGCTTTTATTTCCTGCATTTTGTTCGCACTTAGTCTTGAGAACGATTGTTGCAAAAGCGATGAAATTGTTATGTTTTCCTCGCGCTTTGCGAAATCAATCAAATCGTGTGTGGTAATTCCAAGCGGATGCGGAAGTATATCTTTTGGTTTTGGCGGTACTTTATCATCGCTTCTTGGAAAGAGTACATTGTTTCCGTTTGGTTCTATTAACGTTATTTGTGCGTGCGGATTTGCGAGCGCTGTTCTTTTTAAATATTCATACACTCCATAAACGCTCGCGTCATATCTTACTTCACCAAATTCGGCTTCAATATATAACCCTGTTCCGTTAATATTTTCTTCTTTAACAATATTATTTAATATCGGGGCGTTCGATTTGAAATCAATCGTTAGCGTACATTTCATCAACACTTTATCATATCGCGATTCAACATAAATTGGTCTCCCGGTAGTTAGCAGCGCGTACATTGTACAACCAGAAGCGCCTATGCCTTGTTGCCCGCGTTGCTGCGCGTAGCGTGCAAATTTCGTTCCTGCAAGCATTTGGCCGAGTGCCTTTCCGATAAGTTTTTCAGGAATCCCCATTCCATTATCCTGAATTTTTATTTTGATATTTCCATTTTCCAGTTCTTTTAATTCAATTTTTATTTCTGGAAGTAACCCATGTTCTTCGCATGCATCAAGCGAGTTGGTAACATATTCGTGCACAATTGTAGTTAAAGTCCTCACTTTCCCGGAAAATCCAAGCATCTGTCTGTTTTTTTTAAAAAATTCTGCAATTGAATATTCTTTAAATTTGGTGAAGATATCCGATGGCATTGGTATTCCCCTGGTTATTTTTGTGACATACTCCCACCTATAAATAGGTGTGGGCTTCTTGCTTCAACGACGAAGCTATTGCTTCATCTCCACAAGCGTTACTTTCCGTCTGCCCGACGGTAGCTCGTATAAGTATATTTCGTGCAGCGTTCAAATCTCTGTCTATAGATATTCCGCAGAAAGGACAATTATGCACTCTTTCTGTTAGCTCTTTCTTGACAAGTTGATGACAACCGCTACACTCCTGACTTGTATTCTTTGGGTCTACAAACACGACTTTGCAACCAGCACTTTCAGCCTTGTAGCAAAGTAGATTTGCAAACATATTCCATCCAGCATTTTTGATAGTTTTTTCTGTAATTTGGCAAGCTTATCCTCGTGTTTCTTTAGGTGTTTTGGGTTTTTGATAACCGTACCATCTGAAAGAGTAGCAAAATTTTGCAATCCCAGATCAATTCCTATCTTTTCTCCATTATTTTCTTTTGGTGCTTGTATCTCCTCTTCAACGGTGAATATTGCAAACCACCTGCCAGATGATTCTCTTTTCAATATCAGGGTTTTTATCTTACCTTGTATTTCTCTGTGCTTCTTGATGTCTATTTCTCCAAACGGTGTAACTTCCAATTTCTTATCAAGCTTGAAACCAGCTTGTGGATAATTCAGGCTTTTCATTCTATCTATTGATTTGAAGCGTGGGAAACCGCATTTCTCTCCTCTGTTTTTCATTTGTATTTTCCTGTAAAGGGCATCAAGTTTTGATGGATAAATTCTGAATTTATAAGCTTTCAATAGATCATCCCTTTTTGTTCATCAATATATTTTGGACACCATATAAAATGGTAATTCATGAAATACACACATGTCTGGCTTTTTACATATCCTCGTGGCATATAATTATATATAAATAATATACTATATATCTATTGTTTGTTCGCTTTCATCCCACCTCTAAAGAATGTGGGGTTTCCCGCTCACGTTTGCTAATTATTTTAATTGATGCATTGTAGCAAACTTCTTTTTATTTTTTGGTCGCTATAGATTCATAATACGTGCGCAAATAAATAATTTTGCATTTATTACTAAATTAGATATAAATTATGATTTCTTATATTCGCGAGCTTGGTAGATACTTTACGTTTGAATCGGACAAAAGCAAACCGATTTATAACTGGTTTTATTACAAAGAAGCTTATTCATCGGAATTTGTAGAGCAAATTTTGGACAAATTTGGAATGAGAAACGGAAATATATTGGACCCTTTTTGTGGCATAGGCACTACCTGTCTTGTTGCAAAATCTCGTGGTTTGCATGCATTTGGGGTAGATTGTTCGCAGCTCGCAGTTTTTATCGGAAAAGTAAAAACAAGAAATTATTCGGAAAGCGATATCTCCATAATATATGAATTCATGAAAAATATTTTTCAGGAAAAAACTTCCGCGAAATTGAATTGGAAATTTGAGCTTTTTAAAATTGAAAACGCATTTCCGCCTGCAAATTTACGCGACATTCTTTTTATACGGCAAAAAATTTCGGAAATAGATAATGAAAAGGCGCGCGATTTTGCACTTCTTGCGCTTATATCAATAATTCCAATGTGCAGTTTTATACTTAAAGATGGGGGTGTTTTGAAAATCGTGAAAAAATCTGTTGCGCCTGTAAAAGAGATGTTCAAACGCAAAATAAAGCGCATGCTTGCTGATATTCGTTCGGAAAACAGAATAACTGGATCAGAACCTCAAATTTATTTAGGCGATGCGCGTTTGCTACCTTTCGAAAGCGAAATTATGGATGCGATAATTACTTCCCCCCCATATCTGAACAATATAGACTATACGAAAGTTTATGGACTTGAACTTTCGCTTTTACAGTTATGCAATGATTTTGGTGCCCTTGATCTGAAAAAAACGCGAAAACGGTCTATCCGTTCATTCATTGCTTCAAATATTATTTCAAATGCTGATGAATTTAGAGATGAATTAGAAATTCAGTATGAAATTCAGAGTATAGGGTATAAAATCCCTATCATAAGAGCGTATTTTTCAGATATGGAAAAAGTACTGAAAGAAAGTTTTCGCGTGTTGAAACATAATGGGACAGCATCTTTTGTTGTAGGGAATTCTGTTATCCATGGAACACATGTTTTTGTTGATGAAATTATTGCAGAAATCGGCGCGCGCATTGGTTTTGAATCAGAAATTTGGATTGGTTCTGAAAGAATTGCTAATATAGGGACAGCAAAAATAAAGACGCGTGAAAGTGCGGTAATTTTACGCAAATTTTAGGTTTTTAACTTGACTTCGCCATAGGTCGTGGGCATTGCGCCCCGAACCAATATGGCACCTAATTATTGAAAGGATGTGCGCTTCATTTATTTGGTGATAAAATGAATGCAGACACATCCATATCTTTAGGTGGAATAGCTATCTTGGATAAAA
>JBFLYM010000017.1:0-21323 GCA_040757035.1 Microcaldota archaeon
TCAAACTGTTCAAAACTGTTTGAGCACGTGCCTAAAAAACATTCGAACGACGAATCGTTCGAAAATTTTTATTTTACTTTGTAAAATAAAAACCCTCAAACTGAGGAGGGGGCGAAGCCCCCTCCGCGGTTCGGTCCATATCCCTTTCTTTTTAAAAAAAGAAAGGTCTGGGGGGTCCACCCCAAAGAAAAAACGATTCGTTGGGGGAGGGTCAGGAAGACCCTCAAACTGGGGAGGGGGTTTCCCCCTCCGCGGTTCGGTGAGAATTGTATATGAAAATCACTTTTTATGGAGGTGCAATGGAAGTTGGCAGATCTGCCGCACTTTTGGAAGATAAGGAAAAAAACTTGCTTTTAGATGCAGGAATAAAATTGGGTGAAACATTAGAATTTCCGCTTATTCCAGAAGAAAAGTTCCATGAAATAAAAAACGTATTTGTGAGTCATGCGCACTTAGATCATTCTGGATTTTTACCTTCTATATATGCAAGCGCGCGCTCAGCCTTCGCACACCCCGCACCATCCACATCATCATTATCCACATCATCTACACCATCTACATCCGCACGTCTAAATATCTTCGTAACAAAACCAACGCGGGATTTGATAGGGGTATTATTTGCGGATTACCTGAAAATTCAAAAAATAAAAAAGCAAAAGTTGTCTTTCAGCGAGCGCGATATAAAGAACATAATGCAACATTCAAAACTTCAAAACTTTAAGGAGCAGTTCAATGCGGGGTTTAATACCACGCTTTTCAACAGCGGGCATATTTTGGGAGGCGCAATGGCGCTTATTGAACACAATGGGAAAAAAATTTTATATACTGGAGATATAAGCATGCGCAATACGCGAATAATGGAAGGTGCACAACGCGATATTTCTGCGCATACGCTTATAGTGGAAAGCACATATGGCGGAAGAGATGATATACTTCCAAGCGCAAAAGATTCCATGAAAAAATTTATAGAGAGTATAAATGAAACGCTCAAACAAGGGGGTTTTGTGTTAGTTCCAAGCTTCGCTGTGGGAAGAGCGCAAGAAATATTGCTTGCTTTGGAAGATTACATGCGTTCTGGAGCGCTTGAAAAAGTACCAATTTATATTGATGGAATGATACTTAAAGCAATGCGAATTTATCGTCAGAATGTTATTTACGCGAGCGAATCAGTAAAAATGAGAATACTTACAAGCGACGATGATCCATTCAAAAGCAAATTTTTCCGTGTCCCAAAAACAAAAACAAAAAGCGATGTATTTAAAGAACCAGCAATAATAATCACCACAAGCGGCATGTTAGTCGGCGGTCCCGCGCTTGTTTATTTGGAAAAAATGCATGCGGACCCAAAAAATAAACTTATCATTATTGGCTATCAAGCAGATGGCACATTAGGGCGGAAACTTCTTGATGGAGATAAAAAAATTAAAATTGGTGAGAAAGAGCTTGAAC
This sequence comes from Microcaldota archaeon, assembly GCA_040757035.1. GTDB lineage: Archaea > Micrarchaeota > Micrarchaeia > Anstonellales > Bilamarchaeaceae > JAHJBR01. The sequence goes on from JBFLYM010000017.1 coordinate 1,450, forward strand.
TTCAAATGAAAGTTGAAAATATACGGATTTCTGGGCATGCGGACAGAAACGAATTAATCCAATTTATAAAAGGCATTAAAGGACTCAAAAAGATTTTTTTAGTGCACGGCGAGAAAAGCAATGAATTAAAAGAAGATTTGGAGAAAAAATACGATGTAACTGTCCCGAAATTGCTTGACGAGATATATTTATAAAATGTAATCAACAAATAATATTTATGGTATTTATGCAAAAAATTATCGCCCAAAAAATTATTACTGTTTTTATATTTTACATATTCCTTACATCCGCAAGTTTTTCACTCAATATATCTTCGTCAGTGAAGGATAATCAAATTACTCTTATCATTGACGGAAAACATTATGAAAGGACCAATCTTAGTTTTTTTGTGTTCAAAGATGGCGTACAGATTATTGGGACCAAGAGAAATAATGTAATTCTTCCATACTATTATGTTATCCTATACAATGAAACCGGAACCTATGAATTTAGAATCATAGATCAAAAAGGTGGATATGCAAGTAAAACTCTAAACTTAACCGTTGCATCCTCTCCTATTATAGAAACATATAAAGAAGAAAAAGTTGAAGAAGAGAGTGCAGGACCTGCAATTATTATAGGAATTATTGGCTTATTTGTTATCATAATTATTTCTCTAAGTTTTATAAAATATATATCATCTAATAAATAAAAGAAATAGATAAGCAGGTGAAAAAATGGTTTCAGTGCAAAAAGAAAAAGAATTACAGAAACGTATTATAGATGCACAAAATGTAATTGTTGCAGAACTTCGGAGAGTTTATCCAGAATTTAACGACAATATAACCACATCCGAGATATTGAAAAAAGCGACTATACCCCAAATTATTAGTATAATAAACTTAGCGAAGCTAAAAGAAAAACCTCTTGATAAAGGAAGCACTGATTATACAAACGTACTTGCAGTACAAATTTTATACAATAAATTACTTGAAAGCGGACAATTTAAAGGAGTTAAAGTTGCGCTTAAAAAACTTGAAGAAGATGCAAATTATGGTGATGCAACCAAAGAAGCAGTCAAATTAATGCAGCGAAACTTGTTAAATATGAGAGAGCAAGCAAAAGGAATTTTTGGAAAAATCACTTTAGGTAATCTGCATGAGAATTATTTATTGCAAAAAATAGAAATAGATGCAACCGTCGTTGCACATCTGCCTATTGAAAAAACCCTTTTAGAGCAGTTTATAATTTTAAACAATAAGCAATTTGAAGACAAAAATAGAGTAATAAATAAAGAACAAATTGAAAAAATTTTTGAATCTGCTGGCATTTTGGATTTATACAAAAAATGTCTTGATAAAAATAAAGAAATAGAAATACTCAGCAAAAATGTAGAAAAGAATATGCAAAAAATTAGCATGTTAGAAATTGAAAGGAACAAAATAGTTAATCAACTTGAAAGTGCGATGCTTCTTCAGATAGTATTGAAAAGAGCTGATTTAGATGACAAAGAGATTTCTAAATTTATTAAAAAAAACCTGCTTCCAGAAAGAGAAATTGCATATTTTGATGGTAAAGGTATACAAAGAATTAATGTTCCTTTGGCACAACTTATAGGAATAGCGTATATGGGTCCAGGGGCACTCAAAGGTATTCAAGATATTGACATAAAACAAATAGAAAATATGCGAAATGATTACATAAATTGCCTTGTTAAATTAGTGAAGAATGCCAAAACATCTGATGATGTTACAAATAAGTTAAAGAATTCATCAGAATTAGAAGCTCTTACAATAGCAATGGGCATAGCATCATCCAGCATAATTTATAAAAAAGGTTATACAACTGGCAACCTTGAAAAATTGCAAACCGAAATAAGTAAGCAACTTGATGGAATAAATAATAGAGTAATTGGTATTGCAGAGAAAAGTGGGAACAAAGAATTTTTAGATAAAATTACGACGCATTTAGATAAATCTGAAGAAATTGCAAATCTTAGAAGATATTTTTCAGGTTTAATTATGTCTGCTTTTTTTAGCAACCGGTTGGTGGATCAAACAGTATCATCTAAAGAAATAGAACTATTTATGAACGAGGCTATAAACCAATATATGCAAAATGTAATTCTAAATTACACTGTAAATAAAAAAGGGAAAACTGGTGTAGAGATTGCAAACACAGCCGTACAGACTCTAAATATGCTATCAGCGCATTTGAACTATATGCGAAAAGAAAATTTGGTAGACTATAATAAATTTTATAGTGAAATGTGGGCGGCATTACTTTCAGATGATACTACTAATGTAAAAAAAGCAGATAATACTACTAAAGTAAAAGAAGCTGTATATGCCTTTTTAGATGCTTATGCTACTGCCACCAAACCTCTCAACACTTATCTAAATCAAAATAAAATATTAACGCCTGAAAAGTATGTACTTGCATTCTTTACATCTCCAGATATTATTTCTACTGTAAATCCTGCAAAAATAAAAAACGCATTAGCTGAGGTTATTAAATATTTTGGTTTTGATAATAACGACATTCAAAATATTATTGGCGGATTGAACAAAACACAATTTGGAAACTTGATAAAAAAAATGAATAAGTCTAAAACGTCTGATTTTTACAAGTCTATGCAAGAAAAAAAGTACAATGACGAGGAAATATGTTTTATTGCAATGAACTTCATTGGAACTGCTATACATATATATCTAAAAAGTGAGGAAAAATTAGCAAATAGTGGAATGAAAAATGTAAAAAGCACTATTACAAATCTTAAATCCAGAGATGCCATTTTAAATGAGTTAGGATTTGGAGGAATCATTGGATCAGGTAAAAAAACTTTTGAAGGCTCTACAGTTGTGAAAAATGCTGTAATACAAAAAGCATTTGATGAATTAATGGCTACTGCAACTCAAAAGTATTGCGAACCATTAAAAACAAAAACTATAAAATCTGATGAAAAATTGGATGTTGATTATATAAGTTCAGATATTCTCATTGGTCAGCCTGCTATTGATTTAATAACGCGATATATGAACAAAAAAATAAACGAATTTAAAAATGAAAAACCATCAGTAAATCTAAGCTTTGGAGAATATCTAGCACGTACTCATTATGGTCGAACTGAACTTTATAAAAAGACAGGAGAAAAAGCTGGTGGCATATATAAATCCGCCGAAAAAAGATTCAAAACATGGGATGATGTATGCGGATTTGTAGATCAATACGGTAGTTTATTCGCTTCATTTAAAGAAATGGCTGAGAATGTTGCAGGTGCAGATGAATTAAAAAGACAGATTTTTTTAGCATGTGTCACACTGATGTCTACTGAATATAGTATGGATGTAGAAAAGTTGACTAACTGCATACAAAAAGGTATGGAAGAAACATTTACAGAAAATACGCTAGAAAAAATGGTAAGCGATGCAACAGATAAAAAAAAGGGAAAAACCTTTACAATATGGCATGTTGATGAAAGCGGAAACCGAAAAGAAATAGGAATTGTTGCTGTTGACAACAAGGATAAAATGAAGATCGAAGTTAAACAGAAAGAAAAGTTGATATGGTATATTGGGGATCATTATTGCGTTACCCATAATGAAAATAGAGAAATGATTTTAGATGGACATATTTCATCAGTTTCTTATTATGGCAGACAGATAGCAAATTGTGTCTCTAAAGGTAAGTATAGATTAATGATGCAAAATGGAAGTGAGTTTGTTGAATTTACTATTTTAAATTTGACTAGAAAATATTGGGGTTTACCTGACTTTACAATGACAATACCATCATTTGCAAAAAAAGAGCAGCTCATAATCGCACCAATACCTGCTCCATCATTTACTAATATTGCACCAATATTTACATCAAGAGAAGTGTGGGGTACTACTGCTACGGTTACACCTGATATGAATACTTTTGCTGGCAAAATTACGTTTGTCGATGATATACTTACTCTATTGGAGTATTATAAACTTGCAACAAAAGAAGACGCAATATATCAAGACAAGTTAAAAAATGGTGTTAATTTACTTTTGCAAGGTCCAATTAGTACTTATATTGTTGATTCAAATTTGATAGGAAAACCAACAACAATTTATGTTTCTAACACAGGAGAGATTGCGCTCACGAAGTTTGAAGACTATAATCTTATTATAGAGATTGACAAAAATAACAAATTTGTTGTAAAAGAGTTTAAAGAGGGTGAGGGATCACTCGAACTTGTAAGAGGTACTATTGAATATAAACAAGGGCAATTAATAGTTAAACTTGATAATATATACGCACCTGTATATGCAACATTTGATAATATCTTTACGAAAAATCTTGGATATGGTGTGCAATTTTCAATGGGTACAAAACTTGAAATTCCATATGAATATGATCCAAAAACAGGATTCCCAAAGAAGTATAATAAATATGGCGAATGGAATACACTTCCATTTTTTACCTTATCCCGTCCGTTTGATGCAGGGCAGTGGACTATAAATCCATACACAACTGGAATGTGGGACATCTACAGACATAGATTTATGCCAACATATGGACTATCAACCACGCGATCGTATGCAGGCAAAACAACTGGACTCTCACTTTCAGCAGGAGTTGGCTATGAAAATGCAGAAAAGATATACAATGTCGGAGTAGGAATTAGCAGAAGTAAGATATTAAACTGGGTAATACCATGGTGGATGCCAAATCAGATTGGAGTAAGTGTAAATCCTTTCAAAACTCATGGACCTCTTTCTATTGAATCAGGGTATGACAGGGATGGAAATGGAACATTAGATTATGGAGTCAGAATGATACACGCAGGAGCATTATGGATTCCAGATATTGTTATCAACAGCAAAGGAGTAATACAAAGGCTTTTCGGATTTGGTAAAAGCGCAATAACCAGAGTTTACAGAAAAACAAGGGGTATTGAAGCACTATGAAGCCATTGCTTGCGATTTTATTACTTTTTTCTTTTTCATTTGCAGCAACCAATGATTACAAAGCAACTAATGGGCTGCTTAATTTATCTACTAAAATAACGATTAGTCCAATTTTTAGCATTAACTCAAGTATTGCTAAACCTGGAGATAGTATAGCAATTAACTTGTCTTTGCAAGAATATTATATTGGTTCTGATTTTGAAGTAGATCTCACTGCAAATATGGAATCAGAATATGATACTAACAAATCCGTGGACAAAATAAATATAAATTTTGTGAATGAATCTGAGTTCAGCAATATTTCATGGTATCACAATAATTGTGGATTTATACCAGCCTCCCCTCTAGACAGATTAGTATCATGTACAAATGTACATGCTTCTACCTGCCGCTACATTTATTCACCTTATAATAACTGTCAGTACGACATATTAAATGGAAAAATTAGTGGAAAAAAAAATGCTACATATTATGAATCTTGTGGTTACGACTTAATATCTAAACATGGGAATGCAGAGGTAGGTGCATTGTGTTATGGAACATGGTACATAAATGGAACTGATACCAAAAAAACTATAAATTCAACTTTGACTGCTTTTGAAATAACAATACCTCTTAATGCCACTCCAGACTATGAAATTCTTGTTGAAGCAAAATACAAATGTTTAATTGTAGCAGCGTCGCTGTATGATGGTTCGAATGATACTATTACAACTCGTGAAGATATGATCTACTATAACCCTACTGTTATTACCGATTCTTTTAAAATAGATATAACACTGTGTGGTACACCTGGAATAAACGTTGTTGGTATTGATCCTATACCCATTCATCTTGCAAATAACAATGCAACGATAAATATTTATATCCAAAATAACGGAACGGTTGCTCTTAACATAACTAAATTCAGCGCAGATAATGATTTTATTTTTACACCTTTAGATATGCTTCCTATTTTGATAAATACTGGTGATTCAAAAACTGTAAGTGGAACACTGAGCTATACTGGTACTGGTTCTCCACCTTCAAAGGTTACTCTTAGTGTTTATGCCAATGCAAGTCAGGATTTGTTGTGTCAGCAGCAAACAAGTTCTGAAGTAAGTTCAAACATAACTGTGGATATAACGTCTGATAATAAACTGAAAGTCTTAATACAACCAGCCGACAACCCGATGACTCTATTGCAGACAAGCAATGCAAATGTAACTGTATCTAATAACAACAATGAAAGCATAGATAATACTAATTTAACTGTGCAGATAGCGCATTGTCTCACGTCACAAGATGATTGTTTTCATAGCTTGGATACTTCGTCTTATGATCTAGGTATTTTAGACCCTGAAGAAAATAAAACTAAGCAAACTAATTATTACACATGCGAGAACAATGATTGGGGTATAAAAATAACCGCGAATGTAAGCCACGGTGTAGCCCCTACCTCTGCTGATGATACCGATGTAGTGATAATACCGTGTATAAGCACAAAAGAAACATGTAAGATAGAAGGCGTGAGCGAAATGTTTATACCAAAAGAATACAAATTTGCAGTTATTTGTAATGATAGCAACAAGATTGTTAATTGCAGCGAAATAGTCAAACCATTTGATTGGACATATAAACCCAGCCCAATTGACACACCGTCTTTTTTGAGTTACGACGATTGGCCAAAGCTAGAGGGAGACGTATATGAAAATATTACTATGAAAATAACTAATATTTTTTCAAACGGAATACTTAACATAAGTGTACACACCACAACAAAAGACTCCTTAAGGAATGTACACTGCAATCGTTCTATAAATGTAACTCCGAATGTGTGTGTATTGCATATCTGATAAAATATGAACAAATTTATGAAGATGGCTATCAAAGAAGCTTTTGAAGGATTAAAGAAAAATGACGGGGGCCCTTTTGGTGCGATTATAGTGAGAAAGGGAAAGATCATTTCAAAAGGCCATAATGAAGTTATAAAAACTAATGATCCGTCGGCTCATGCTGAAATAGTTGTAATAAGAAAAGCTTCGGCTAAATTAAAAAGATTTGATTTATCTGATTGTGAGATATATTGTTCCTGTGAACCCTGCCCTATGTGTTTTTCTGCCATTCATTGGGCAAAAATGAAGAAATTGTATTATGGTTGCACAAAGGAAGATGCTGCAAAAATAGGTTTTGATGACAAATTTATTTATGATGTAATAAAGGGTATTTCTAAAAAGAAACAAGTTAATATAAAACAGATTAACAGAAAAGAATGTCTAAAACCATTTAAAGAATGGAAATCAAAAGAAAAAAAAATTAAATATTAATCCAAAAATATTAATCCCAATATACTCAACCAACTAAATTTGGTTGAGTATATACGATCCACGTTTTTTTAGTGGATCAGTATATAAGTTTTCTCATCTTTTTTTTCTTATTTCGCGCATAATCTTTGAAACAAGTTTTTTCTTTTTTTCATTTTTTTCGAGTACATGTTCAAGTACTTCTGCAATATTGGCGGCATGAATAATTTTTATATTTTTCATTTTTTCTTTTGGAAGATAGACATCGTCTTTGTTCGCTTTTGGTATTATAACGCATTTCATTCCTGCGTCTATCGCGGCTTCTATCTTACCATTTATTCCACCGACAGGAAGTACATCTCCGCGTACAGAAAGCGAACCTGTAAGCGCATAACTCTGATCTACAGGAATGTTTTCAAGTGCTGAAATAACCGCAACTGCGATAGAAATTGAAGCGCTATCGCCTTCAACCCCTTCATATGTCTGAAGAAATTGGATATGAATGTCTTTCTGGGAAATATCTTCGCTCTCGTATTTTTTCAGGATTGCGGAAACATTGTCCACTGCTTCTTTTGCAATTTGACCTAACTTTCCTGTCGCGATCACACGGCCTTCGCTTCTTGAGAATGATGGGGTGACTTCAGCAACTATGGGAAGTACAAGACCGACCGTGCTTTCACCTAACACAGCGAGTCCATTCACTCTCCCTATATCAAAACCAATGGTTCCAAAAATTTGATATTCTTTTTTGCGCTCTGCAATTTTTTTACTAAGCTGATACTCTATACTCAAAAAAGTTTTCGTCCCTTTTTTCACATGTTCTGGGAGTACAAATTGCGCATTTTCATCGCGTGCAACATCACCCGCAGCGCGTATCAGTCCGCCAACCTCGCGCAAATTCATAGTAAGATGATTCTTTCTTCCTGACATTTTTTTTGCTTCTTCTATAATATCCATTACCGCTTCTCTTGTAAAATGAGGAATTTTTCCGTCACGCTTGATTTCCTGCGCGGTAAACTGTACCAATTTGTTTCTATTCTCTTCATTATCTTCCATAGTTTCTTCCATGTATATCTCATAACCAGAACCGCGAATTCTTGAGCGCAATGCTGGATGAATGTGCTGCATATCAGGAAGATTTCCAGCCGCAACCAAAACGAAATCGCACGCTACTGGTTCTGTTTTTACGAGCGCTCCGGAACTCATTTCGCTTTGGCCAGTAATAAAATATCTTTTTTCTTGCATAGAAGTAAGAAGCTCTTGCTGCCAATTATATTTTAAGGATGCAATTTCATCTATAAAAAGTACTCCTTTATTGGCTTTGTGTATCGCGCCGCTTTCCACCCGCAAATGAGGCGGAGTTCCAAGCCCGCCTGATTGCAATGGATCATGTTTGACATCTCCGAGAAGCGAACCTGCCTTTGAACCAGTAGCGTCAATAAATGGAGCTGTTTTGTTTCCAGTATTATCTATAATAAGTTTTGGTTGCGGACTATCAAAAGACATCATGCGCCGTGACATTCCGCTTGCGATCCCGGAAAGCATAAAAATAAATGACAAACCCAATACAGCTGCAAGTATGAGCCATTTTGTAGTTTCTGGAATTTGCGGGGCAAAGAAAAAGACATATATAATCAACAACCCTCCAAGCAAAAATATCAAATTAGGATTTAGTTGCTGCTGATGTGTTTCATCCTGCAGTTTTTTATATCGAATTATTCTTCTTCCAAGACCAACGCGCAATGCATCCAAAAGCAGATCAAATTTTTTATCTTCAGAGCATTTTTTTATTATGCTAAGTTCGCGTGGACTGTAATATTTTCTATATTCTGGCTTTTTGGAAAGGAATTCAAAATCTGGATATGTGGGAACTACGTGGACAAGTGGTTGGTTTTCATTCATAGGATTAGGGTAAACAAGCACATCTTCTAATTTTTCTATCGGCATTATTTCTGCCATAGCTTGGGCGAGCATACTTTTTCCTGTTCCAGGTAGCCCTATAAGAAGTACATTGCGCTTTTGATTTGCGGCTTTTTTTATTATTTCAACTGCATTTATTTGTCCTATAACATTATCTATAAGTTTTTCAGGGACTTTTATTTCTTCGGTCGTTTTGAAATTGAGCATATTTGCACCTTTAAGAAATAAGTAAAACATCTTTGAACGCAATCTGCGGAGAAATGAAATTTCCTGTTTGAATTTGTTCTTTTCCCATATATTCTACTTTGCTAAATAAATTAAATATGTTTTCGCTTATAATGAATCCGCGAACTGCTTTTTTTTCGTTTTTTTTAATATGAAATGCGATATTCACTTCAGCGCCAAAGTCCCCTGTTGTTGTATTTGCAGTATGAAGTCCGTGCATAGATTCAATATATACGTATTCTTTCAATTCGTTTTCAGGATCCGAATCCGAATTTCCTGGAGAAACAACGGTATTTGAACCGCCAAGCGATGGCGCGGAACGATAATCTTTATGTATGCAATTGCCTTCTTTTTTTAATTTAGCAAGCGCTGCGGTTTCTCTGTCATAATAAAAATTTTTTACTACTCCGCTTTCTATAAGCGGTGTTTTTTTTGAGCGTACCCCTTCGCCATCAAATGCGCTTTTTTCTTCTCCATCTGCGAGTGGATCATCATATATATTTAGACACGGACTAAAAAGTTCTGTATTTTTTTTGTCCCAAAGCTTTGAAATTTTTCGTCTTACGCACTCGCCTGAAAAAGAATGTTCCAAAAGCTCGAAAAGTGAGGCGAGTGTTTCTTGCGAAAAAATCACCGAATATTTCCCCGACTTAATTTTTTTTGGATTTTTCATTTTCATCGCCATATAACCAGCATGCTTACCAAATTCATATGGGTTTTCAAGCATTTTATAATGAGAATAACTCGCGCATCCAAAACCGTCGCTATTTTTGGCGTCTGCATAAACCATGATGTTTGTTCTCTTTTCATGCGCAAAAAGCGTGTTAGTATTTGCGATTGCAGTTTCGGTCCGCCCTGAAACCAAAATTATGCGTATAGGTTTGGAATATTCCTTTATTCCATGTGCGATCTTGTCAATTATTTCTTTAAAGTCTTTTTCTTCAAAGTTTGCAATCTTAGAATGATACGCTTTAATATTTGCATAATTTTGTTTCTGAGCAAACGCAAATTCGCTTTGGATTGAAAATTTTGACGACGCTAACGCACATTTTATCGCATTGCCTAATTTGGTTTTTGAATTTGAATATGAAAACCCAATTCGCTTGTCTTTAAGGACGCGTATTCCAAAACCCTGATCAGTTCCATTATTTTTTACCTTTAGCGAACCTGAAGAATAATTATAAATGTTTGTATTCTCTTTAACGTAAAATATCTCACCATCGCACAATCCAAACGAATGAAACATTTTTAATGAATCTAACATTGAAATTGCCTTTATTAGCCTTTATTAGTCTTTATTACTTTATTGCCTTTTTTGGTTTTTGTTTGCCTTTAATTTGGAATTTATGAAAGAATTCTACTTCGGCAGGTTATACTTTCATTGGTGTAATCGTTCCATATTTTGAATAATCTGGTGTAGTTATATTTAAGTAGATTGGAATTGAAACATAAACAGGATATTCGCCATCATTCTTCATTATTACATCCACTGCAATTATACTATTTGGTATACTATTTTTTAATACGTAAAAAGAACCATCATTATCTTCTATTTTTTTTATAAATATTTTGAAAAAAGCACCAGTAGTATAAGTTACATTAAATTCATTATTGCCATGCCTAGATATAAATCCTTCACTTAGATATGTACCGTTTGCATCAGTAATATTTATTTTTACATATCTATCATTTGGCAAACCACTATAATTAAAATCTCCAATTAAATCACGTATCAAATCGGTTGAAAACGAAATTGTATAATTTGTAAAATTTGCATGGGGCGAACTTAACAATTTTGTTTTTTCTGCTGTTTCGTATCCTGGTATAAAAACAACGCCATTTGAAAAATTATATGTCATTCCATTTGATGAAACGTTCGATATATCTATGGTAAAATTTCCATTAAACTTGGGTGCTTGCTGCCGAAGTTTTTGAGTATAATTATCTATGAGTCCAGTGAAGTTTGAAATATTTTCTGCAGAAGTAAATGAGATACCGACATAAGATGCATTTATCCTGTATAACATTGGATTATCAGAAGTCAAATGGGTAAGATCATATGCAATATCATCAAAATAATACTCGGCGTATTTGATTGCTGAAACACTTTGATGCGCTGTAACAATATAATGGAATATAAGCTGAAAACCAAAAATTAATTCAATGAGTAACGCCGCTATCAAGAGAGTAATTAATGAATTCATAAAACCTTTGCATGCCTTTGCTGGCGCCGTCGCCGTGTGGTGGTGAATACCATAGCGGTCATATGCTCCTTTGGCTATGTTTATATTGGAATCTGTGTTTTCTATCTTTTTGTCAATCATTTAAACCACATTTGGGATTTAGCAAAATAAAGTTCGGCATTCGTATAAAATGTTCTATAAGTTGTGTAGTATGTTCTAATTTGCGAGCACGCTTCTTTTTGGGCTTCAAAAACAGTGTTATTACTTGAATTTGTGATTGTAATTCTTGCACATATATTTGGCGGAAGATGGTTTATTGCACGTCTGATTTCGTATGGCTTGCTTATACTTTGCGCCAATAAACCAGATTTTTCCAATGATGTCATAAAGCTCATCGAAAATGATTGCAAATATAGCGAATTTGTATTAGTAATATCAGAATAATTTTGCGAGATTACAATTATCATTATTTCTGCGAGCAGAAGAAGCGCAAGTAGCGAATCAAAAGTAAATAAAAATCCTCTTTTTGTCCTCATTCTCATCTTGAAACCCTTATATATACAATTACCGGTGAATTATTTATTGTGGAAATACGCTGGAACGAAAGTAAATTTGTAGAATTTGCCGATCCAATTGAATAGATGGGCAGGTTTGTGTAATAATCCGATATAACAATGGAAATATTATGTTCCGAAAGTCCAAGTCGGTTTACTACAAAAGAATAATTTTGTACAAATGATGAATTAAGCGCAGTTATTTTGCGTATATCCAATACTCCATTTTGTTCTGCCATACCAAAATTATTTACTTCTTCAAGTGATAAAAAATTCCAATTATGCGGATCACCAGCACTAAGAAGCTGCTCCGTTGCATAAAATGATCTTAATTCAATGTTTTTCTCTTTCTGAAATGTGGAAATGTTTGAATAAGCCATGGAAAACAAAATAAATCCTGTTAGTATTATTATCATGAGGCCGATCATTCCGATTAAGGCATCGAGAACAGAAAGCTGGCCTTTGCTAACCAATATAAACTACCCCACCTATATTTTTTATAGATATTTCTTGAGATGGAAAAGATTGGATTACAGTTGTATTTGTAAGCAGTGGCCAATCATAAATTGCCCCATTTTTCTCCACAACTAACGAACGATCTCCGATCCATACTGTTGCATTTTTTCCAAATAGATTAACACTTGCAAAAGTTCCATTACCTGCAAGAAAAACAGAATTTGTTGCCGAACCAAGAGTGGATGCTATAAAAAATGCGTCCATTGAATTTTTTATACTTGTAACGTTAGTGACATGACCGCTGAAGACAGAAAACATTGTGATAAAAATAATAAGTGCTACGACAAATATTATAAGCATTTCAATTAATACATGTCCTTTCGCCATAAATTCTTCACTTCAACACTTTGATATTATCAATTTTTGAAAATCAATGAACTTCAGCATATATACTTATTGTTTGATTGTCACTAACATTTGAAGATGCTGCACTAAAATTTATGTAACCGACATAACTACCTGTTGTAGTTGTAGATGAAATTGTTATTGTTACGATTTTATCTTGGTATGGCGCAATATTAAAATTTAAATCACTTACGACAAGAGACGCACCTGTGTGCGGCCAATAAACTGTTCCATTCACAGTTATATATTCATTCACAAGATTTGTTAATGTTATATTGGTAGCTTTAACAGAAGTTGGCGGAAGCACTGAAGAAACAAGATAGACACTTGGTTTGTATAACGCAGTTCCAATATATACTGAGTTACCACGTGAAGTGAAAACCATTTCATGCATGCCTTCTGATTCTGGAAGTGCTCCGGAAATTGGAAATTCCATAGTTTCAACTAAAGTGGTCTCCATTGTTCTGATTAATATAGAATTGTTTATTATTCCCGAATACGTGGAGTTATAGGTTTCGGGAAATGATAATACAATTATTTTTGATGCTCCCTCGCCCTGCATGTAGACCTCTTTTGCAGTATTTGAAATATCCAAAAGGAGTTTATATGATTCGCTATTTTCTTTTTTTATATTAATATCTGCTATTTGTTCATATGTCAACCAGGATAAAATGCTAAGGATCACTATACTTACTGCGAATAAAATAAGAAATTCAATACTCGCTTGTCCTTTTTGGTTTTTTGGTTTTTTATATGCTTTTTTTATCTTCATAGATTCACTATTTCACAAAACCAAACACTTGCGCCTCAGGAAATACCACTATCCCCTTATTAGTAATAGTAAACGGACAGATTTTTTCCTTGTGCGAAGTATCCCGCATTTTTATTACTTCTATTGCCCGGCTTCTTGAAAGCTCTTTGCGTAAATAATATGTAAATATTACGCCATCCGAAAGGAAAATTGATCTATCTTGAGTGCGCTGCAGTTCTATTTCTCCTACTTCTGCTATAACAAGTGCGGTCATTCCCCAGCGTTTTAATATGTTGAAAAGATCAAGAATTGCTTCGCTTTCCTTATACGCGTTTTCAAAAAGCAAGGTATATGTAGTGAGCGAGTCTATCGCGATACGTTTCGCATTTATATTATCTATTGTGTCTTTAATTGAACCGCCTCCTTCACTTATTATTGCATCAACTTCGTGTGGTTCGTATTTTATAAATGCAAATTTATTTTCGGCTTCTAATTTCTTTAAATCATAGCCAAAAAGTTGCGCATGTCTATATACCGCTTCTTTAGTTTCATTGAATGAGATATATACACCATTTTCATTGTATCTGGTAATCCCATTGTATAAATACTGGAGAGCGAAAATAGTTTTTCCTGTTCCTGCGCCACCAGAAAGCATTATTGTGCTTCCGCGTACGAACCCACCCTGTATTATATTATCAAATCCCTTTATTCCGGTTGGGACGCGTTCTATATCTAAATTTGATTCTGACACAACAAAAGAAAGATCTTCATGAAGTTTTTTTGAAATCTCCGCAAACTTTTCGCTGGCTTTGATTTCTAATTTCGGGTTGGTTTGGGAAGCTTTTCGCGTACTATCAGTTGATGGTTGTTTTTGTGGATTATTTAATTTTGGCATATCAACCAAATCAATTAAAAGATTTATAATATTTTGTGTACAATTTAAAAGGTATATAAAAAATATACTCTCTAAAAGGTGTACTCCTCAAAAGGCAGAATTATGGAACAACAAATATTCATATTGAATTTTGCTTCTGGCATTTCTATGCTGCTTGTTATTTACGCATCATACATGTTTGTGCGTAATTCAAATAGTGATTTTGCATACGCATTCAAGATTATTCTTATAGGTCATATGCCAAGTACAATACTTCATTTTCTCAGTTCGCTCTCATTTTTTGGCTTTGAATTAGTGCCTAATGAAACCAGTTTTTTGTATTATACCCTTAATTACATTTTTCAATTAATAAGCACGCTTTCTGTTTTCTTTGCAATATATACAATAAAAAAAGTACTTTATGACAAAATAGAGTGGTTTAAGAAAAGATATAAAGATACAAGAGGCACACGAGGTATAAGAGATATAAAAGGTATAAGAGGCACACAAAATGAGTAATTTAATACTGCATACTGCAAGTGCGCTTGCGATGTTTATAGTTATTGCATTTTCATATTATATGATTAGAAATGCTAAAGGAAAAATGAGCGATGGCTTTAAAATAATACTTATTGGCCATGTACCGTTAATGTTTTTGCATATATATGAAATATTTTCACTTGTTTTTGAGGATATACCGCATGTTGACGAAATTAAATTAAGATTCCTTGATCACACTGGGCAGGTTATAGCCGCATTTTCCATTTTTGTTGCAATTTATTTCATACGAGTAATGGTTTTCATAAAAGATAGAGGTTCAAAAGAAAGATAGGGGTTCAAACAAAATATAAGGGTTAAAAAATGAGTTCTGAAATTACCTCAGTGCTAAAAGGAGGCGTAATGATTAGCATTGCGCGCAATCAGGCACAGATAATTGATATATTGGATGACCTAATAAACTCTAAAAAAATGTTAGGCGTATATCTTTCTAGTATTCAACCGCACGACAAAATTATTGAAGAGCTTAAAAAAGACAACATAGAGAGTACCTCGCTTTTCTTTCTTGATACAATTGGCAAGAATGTTGACTCTGAGCAAAATGTATTTATATTACGGGATCCTTCTGATCTTACCGAACTTTCAGTTATAATAACCGAAATTATGGAAAACGAATGTATAGAATTTCTTATACTTGATACTATAGATGGTTTAGGGAACTATACTGATATTGGAAATATAAAGAAATTTCTTCAATCTTTAGTTAATTATATGAAAAAACTGAATAAATTACTCATCGTTATTTATGAAGAAAAGGAAAATGCAGAACTAAAAAACTTCGTAGCCATGATTTCAAATTTTCATAAAAAGATCTGAAAAAGAAAGAATTTGATAGAGACTTGAAAATGATGATGAAGACTTGAAGAATTTTTGTGATGGAAACAAATTTTTTATGGTGAGAACCGTGATAACCAAAATAAAAAAGCGTGATGGCAATATAGTAGCATTTGACGCCAACAAGATAAGCGAGGCAATATGGAAAGCTGTGCAAGCTGTTGGTGGAAAAGATAAAGAAGAATCGGATAAAACAGCCGAATTTGCGGTTCGGCTCCTAAATGAAAAATTTAAAGATGATGTTCCATGCGTTGAGGACATTCAGGATATTGTAGAAAAAGCGCTTATTGAAAGAGGACATGCAACCACTGCGAAAGCTTACATTCTTTACAGGCACAGGAAAAACGTGGAAAGGGAAGTGAAAGGAATAATGGGCGTAAAAGATGATCTCAAATTAGCTCTTAATTCTCTTCAAGTACTTGAACGCAGATATCTCTTGAAAGACGACAAAGGTAAAATTTTAGAAACTCCAAGCGAAATGTTCAGACGGGTAGCAAAATTTATTGCTTCTGCTGAAAAACTTTTTGGCGGGGATAGAAAAACAGCAGAAGATTTTGAGAACGCGTTTTACGAAGCGATGACAAAGCTTGAATTCTTACCAAATTCTCCAACGCTTATGAATGCCGGAACTGGAATAGGACAGCTTTCTGCATGTTTTGTGCTTGGTGTAAAGGATAATCTAGATGAGATATTTGAAGCTGTGAAAAATACCGCTGTTATACATAAAAGCGGGGGCGGAACAGGATTCTCATTTTCATATCTGCGCCCAAAAGGCGATTTTGTGAAAAGCACGGCTGGTGTTGCAAGTGGACCAATTTCATTTATGACTATTTTTGATGTTGCGACGAATGTGGTCAAGCAAGGCGGTAAAAGACGCGGTGCAAATATGGGAGTGATAGATATATGGCATCCTGATATAGAAGAGTTTATCACCGTAAAACAAACGCCGAATGTATTGGAAAATTTTAATATTAGCGTAGGTGTGGACGACAAATTTATGAAAGCGGTTGAAGAGGATAAAGAATATGAACTTATAAATCCGAGAACCGGGAATGTTACGCGCAAAATACGCGCGAAAAGTATATTCAATCTTATCGCATATTCAGCGTGGAAATCGGCTGAACCTGGCTTGCTGTTTATGGATACAATAAATAATGCGAATCCAACTCCAAAAGAAAAAATAATTGCAACCAATCCATGCGGCGAAGTTCCAATGCCAAACTATGAATCGTGCAATTTAGCGAGCATAAATCTTGCAAAGGTTGTTGAAATTGACTGGAGCAAAACAGAATGGAGGAAAAAGATTGATTGGAAGAGATTGGGATATCTTGTGCGGCTTGGAGTACAATTCCTTGATAACGTCATAGAACTTAACAAATATCCTATCAATAAAATAAAAGAAAAAACAAAATATCACCGAAGAATAGGTCTTGGTGTGATGGGTTTTGCAAAAATGCTTTATAAGATAGGGATAAGATATGATTCGGAAGAAGCGTATAAAATTGGCGAGGAAGTAATGAAATTTGTTACTGATGAAGCGAGAAAAATGAGTCGCGAACTCGGTCGCGCGCGAGGTTCATTCCCTGGCTTTAAGGATTCAATATGGGCAACCAAATGCGATGCGATGCGCAATGCAACCGTTACTTCAATTGCGCCAACCGGCACAATTTCAATGATCGCGAATACTTCAAGCGGAATAGAACCGCAATTTTCGCTCGCGTATATGAAGATTGTAATGGATGGGGTGCGCCTGTATTATTCAGAAGATACATTTGAACATGTGCTTAAAGTGCGCGGACTTTATACGCCCGAACTTATGCAAAAAATAATAGAAAGCGGAACTATATCTAATTTTGATGAACTTCCAGCCGAAATAAAGGAAATATTTCGCGTTGCTCATGATGTTAGTCCGGAAGCGCACGTGCGCATGCAGGCGGCATTTCAAAAATACACCGATTTGGCGGTAAGTAAAACGATAAACCTGCCCGTTGATGCAACCGTGGAGGATGTGCAAAACGCATATTTTCTTGCCTGGAAAACAGGATGCAAAGGCATTACTGTTTATCGCGACGGAAGCAGGGGCGAAGGAGTACTCGCAAAAATTAAACCTGATAAAAAACCTCAAGCTGAGTAATAAATAAAGGAAAAAACAAAATATCACCGAAGAATATGGCTTTAAGGATTCAATATAGGCAACCAAATGCGATGCGATGCGCAATGCAACCGTTACTTCAATTGCGCCAACCGGCACAATTTCAAATTTCAATGACTTAGTGTTGGAATTTTAACTCCTTTATCAATTTCATTTGTTTGCTTATTAACCAACTATTTATAAATAGTTGGTTATTATATTAACCATATGACATACACAGATCTACTACGCTTCAATCCATGGTGGGAAAACAGCAATGCCATAAATAACGATTGTGATATTCTTAATTTTAGCAAGGAAAGGATAAAGTATCTTCCAGAATTGCGTTTGCGCGCTGGCATAAACATAGTACGCGGACCACGCCAAGTCGGAAAAACAACACTGTTAAAGTTAAAAATAAAGGAACTACTAAACAAAACAGACCCTAAAAGAATTTTCTATTATTCATTCGAGCTTTTGAGAAAACCTGAAGATATCAATAACATTATCTTGGAGTATCTTGATAGTGTTGCTGTGGGTGATGTTCGATATATCTTTTTAGATGAAACTACCACTATTCTAGAATGGACAAGAGGAATAAAACTGTTGATTGACCGTGGAGACATAAAGAAAGAAGATTTTGTATTTGTGACTGGCTCAAGTTCCATGGACCTAAAAAAAGGGGCAGAGAGATTGCCAGGAAGAGGGATTGAAGGAAATGAATATTATTACTTACCCTGCTCATTCCGAACATACCTTGCGCTTAAAGGTATAAAGCTACCTTCTATCCGAATAACCAATTCGAAATTGTTTTTTGAAGAAGCAAAAAATCACATGCCAAAAATTTTGACGCTCAATCGTGAATTGTTTTCTTATATCCAGACTGGTGGTTTTCTCTATTCCATGAATCACGGGAAGAATGAACTGACATTGGAAAGATATGCCAGATGGCTTGAAGGGGATTTCATCAAATGGGGCAAAAATCCTCTTGTGGTCAAGGAAATACTACAAAGCGTGATAAAGAAGAGCTGCTCGCAGTTTTCGTATCACTCCATTAGCAAGGAAACGTCGGTGCAGACCCACAATACCATTATTGATTATAGCGAAATGCTTGGTTATGAGCTTTTTCTGAGAGTCGTCAATAAAGCGAGTCTTCCGTTCAAAGTGGAGCGCCGAAAAGAGAAAAAGGCTTTTTTTATTGATCCATTGTTGATGGCGATCGCAGAACGTTGGACTGAACAAAGATTACCAGAAGCGTGCAAAATTGAACAAATCGTGATGAGTCATCTTTCACGGTTTGGGAACCTCTATTTTTACAATGACGGTAAAAAGGAGATCGACTGCATTTTCAAAATCTCAAACAAAGTTGTTAGCGTTGAGGTTAAATGGAGTGATAATATTTGCCAATACGATAGTTACGCGGTGAAAAAAACTGATGTTTTTTATATTGTCAGCAAAGGAATTTTGAAAAAGGAAAACGAAGTTCCGGTCATTCCTACCTCTCTTTTCCTTGCGATGCTTGATATAAAAGAGTTCGTAAAGCGGAATGTGCTTTCTCCTTCTTGATTACCTAAGTTTACCCTATCGACTATGACAACTAATTGAGTTCTGTCTTCTAAAACCTCAATCGTTTTTGACCATAAGCTTTATAAATCTTATTGTCATATAAGATATGACAACTATGAGCTTTATAAAAAAGATCAAAAGAAAAAAAGGGAAGAGTTATGCTATAGAAGTAGAAGGATACCGAGACAAAGATGGAAAAGTAAGACATAAGTACAT